>NZ_CP014222.1:945370-1260493 GCF_000969645.2 Janthinobacterium sp. B9-8 | reverse complement strand
CATTTTGACCACGCTGCTCAAAAATTCTCTTTACATCATTTTCAATTGCGCCTCGTAATAAACGTACACTTGAACGATTACTAACTTCTTTAACATCATACATCCAAGGCTCTGCAAATTCTGCAACATTGGGGTCTTTCCAGTCTTTAACTTCTTTAATTTTTGTCAGCGGTTCAATTGGCTTAAATACCAGCAAATCTCTATTCTTGACACGCAAATCACCACCACCATATGGTTTGTCATTGCGCATAATTTCTTTTTCAAACGTCCATATAGAAAATGCCTTGTATAAGCCATAAATAGACGCAATTAAAACCACCAAACAAAAAAAACCCAATACCAGCCATTTAACTAACTTCATCATCATTATTGAAATCAGTTTCATTTAAACAGCTCCATCAACCGGTTTAATACCTTATCAAATGCAACTTTTGCAGAATTCCAAGCATTCTTTGTCATATCTTTACCAACCTCAGTATCACTGAGTATGGATTTTTCCAAGTAGTAGAATCAGCCCTTGATTCACCGACAATTAAGCTCGGATCAAGAGCCACCTTACACGGTTCTCTTGCCTTTATTTGAAATTTTAATTTTGTATTTTAAAGAGCATAAATCTAATACGTAGAAATAAAAACAAACTGTGGCCTGCTCCCAGTTTATTTGAGCATAAAAGAATAGCAGGATTTAAGTTTGCTCTGACCCCATTTATAACCCCATTTATATGCATGTACATACACTACTTTCCATGGGTAATTTTCATTTAACACTCAAACACTTCATGTCAGTACTTAATCGACTTCCTCCGAAGTCTATTTCACACTGGTTTGCTTTCCCACTCATAATTTGACAACCTGTATTTGGGCGAGAATTTTGAACATTAGAAAATATCACTTCGATCTTCTCATCAATTACTAGTTTATAATCATTTTTAATTGGCATACCCAACGGCAAGTAGTCTGAGAACCTAACTAAAAGAGTCGGTGTCTTATTTTCTACATTATGGCGTAATTCTTTAGAATAATTATCACTACTGACTTGTAAAATATTCTTGTAGTTTGTATTTCTCTCATATCTGAAGAGGGTCAAGGATTTAGGAGGAGAAGCTACCCAGTCAAATATCATTATTTCATTGGACACATTGGAGCATCTATTGTCATCCGCTGTAGCCAATGAACTAAAAACCACCCAGAATGATACTACTTTAATTACTTGCTTCAATATGACCATAATGATTACTCCCGAATGATAATTTGCTTATACCTTGCTTTGTTTTTACCGCATATAAATCTGGCTCTAATATTTTCCCGCCGCGAATACTATATTTCTTCAGCGTTTTTGGGTCGAACCCCCATGTATATACTTCAAAAGATAAAGTATTTTTTATCTCATCTTTAGATAAAGACCCTTCATAAACAATCCAGTGTGATTGAGCAATATCGCCTAGTTTGTAGCCTGGAGTGTCAGACAGCATATTCGCATCGATCATCATTAATATTTGCTTTCCCTCGCGATAGCTCTTGTCCATTTCATCCAGCTTGAGCAAATCTTCTACAGGATCATGACTCTTACTAAGAAATAGGTTTTGAAAAAGTGGTGTTGCCAAGCCAACATTCACGCTTTTAGTTTGTTTAAATCCGCCAATTTTTTTGACCAAATTGTCCATCATTCCTGGCCAATTGATGGCGGCATATTGATCCCAGCTACCCGATTCCAGCCCGTGATAGCCTAAATCGCTCTCCGAACTGCGCGTTCCAGCGAGCACAATCCAATCCACTTCCCACATTCTCATCCGCTTGTACCCATCATGATCTGCGGGATCAATTTCATACATTTTGGCTGAGGGTTTTATTCAAAATCCATCGATGGTGCATTCACCCATGCGATGCAAGTCTTGGGCAATCTTTTGATAGTGACACAATAAAGTGCGGCAATTCCGAACAGGCTGCTACGACCCTGATCAATTCGCCATCATTAATTGGGGGCATGTCTTTTGTTTTGATTCAAAATAAAAGACCTGACCCCAAAAGGCTCATTTGAAATTTTAACTATGTATTTTTAAAGAGCGTCAACATAATAAGTAGATATCAACAACAAACCGTGGTCTATCCCCAGTTTTCCAGAACTGACTCTGTATTTTTGACCCAGTTTTCATTTGCGCATTATTTATTAAAAAATGAATCGATAAGATCTTTGCTAGGAACATACATAATCTTTGACATATATGGAGGACCATATACGACTGTAACAACAACCTTGCAAGGTATTTTTTCTCTATTAACAATCATAGCCTTGAATGCATCTTTCAAAACCATTCCATGTATTTTTTTATTAACTCTATATTTCTCATTTTCCTCATCAGACAGTGCAAACAAAAGATCACTGAAATAGATAAATCCAACACTGTCCTGCCCCTCATTTCCACTTAACTTTCCTTCTAAAAAATACTGAAGCGAATGCCCGGGGGTAAAATCCACATCATCAGTCAACGAACATTGCACCGTCCTTGAACCAATAGATTGACCTTTTTTCTCATCAATAACTTTAGAAAAGTCCACATCACTTTTAAAAAACAATCTAGCCATGCTTCTATTTTTATTTAAGGATACGTACATCAAATTAGCTTCCTGCACATTTTGACTTGCACATGCATTCAAAGCTAAGCACAGCACAACCAAGAAAGAATTAATTATTTTCATACACTTTAACTCATCATTAAATTAAAATTCTATATTGGGTCTTTTTTCATCGTTACATTTTTCATCTGCAATATTTTTTACCTTTACCTTTTTTGAAATATTAGCAGAAATAAAATCTAAAGCAGACCGACCACCCGACAAAGCTGTGCTAAACATCAAATCCGCATTGGCGTGATGTATATTTATAGTTTCATTGATATTTGGGCCACTAATGACATTCCATTGCTCACCAAAATCAGCAACTTTATCTGATACATCTAAGTCACCTGATGTAAATTCAGCCCTAATATTAATCCAGTTTTTTTCTGCATACTTGGGTTCCGGTTTTCCCCAGTATATATCTGAAAACATCCCAACAAGAACACCTTCACCAACAGGATCTAAAGTAACCAAATATTCAACCTTATATCCTTCACTCATCAGATAAGAGGATAAATGGGCAGCATTCCATGCTCCTAAACTATGGCCTATCAAATAAATGTAAGTATTATCTTTATCTTCAATTTTATTTAAAATAGAAGATTTAATATCTTCCTCGCCTTTTGCGTCATCATAACCAATATGATGTGTAAGTTTACTTCTAAGATCACTTTGATCAAAGCCCAGCGACTCCATTTTGTATACAAATGAAAGTCGAGCATAATTAACTAATTCCGTTGGTCCCTGCCCATAATATGACTTTTTATCCGCAGCCCCTCCAATAAAAAATGCTATAAACCTCTTCGAGGGTACTTCTATTTCCTTATCTTTTTTATTAGCTTCGCCTGTGAGTGTTTTTTCACCAACTTTACATAAACTACTCTGTGACTTACCCATACTAATCCTTCAAATATATTTCAACTTTTTCCGTTGAATCAGGGTTTTTAACTTCATGGGTATAACCACTTGCATCAGTAATCCCATATTCTTTCTCTCCAAACCCACGCTGAATCATATATTTCTTATTAGGCAGGACTTCTCCTGTCGCTTGATCTCTCAATAAAAACTTATCATTGAATTTGGTATTTGGCATTGCATTAAATGTTTTACCAAGGCTAGTCCCCCCACTCAACTCATGGCTCGCCCCCTTAATACTCACTTCCCCCGGGCAATGAATCTCTATATTGCCGCCTTTTAAGCGAATATAGCCGCCGCCGGAGGTGAGGAGCACTTCGTCGCCTGCGGCGATTTCTACTTTTTCTTTGCAGGCAGTGATTTTTACGTTTTTGTCTGCGGTGATTTCTACGTCGTCGCTTTGCGCCTGCAGCTGGATTTTGCCTTTAGCTGCGATCAGTTTCAGCGCGACTTTGTCTTTTACCCCTGCCACAAATAGGCTGATGTGTTGGCCGACATTATGAATCCAGCGGCGGCCGGAGGTTTGGTTGCTGTCTCTTTGAGCGATCAAATCTAGATTGGTGCCTGCGGCAATCGTTTGGCTTTGCGGGCTGGTGATGGCTACGCCGTCTTCCCCGTGCAGCAGGATGATTTTTTGCTGTCCTGCTTGATCTTTTGATTTGCTCTTGCCGTCTTTGTCGGTATTGCTGCCCGCTTCCAGGCTTTTGCTGGCATGCACATGGTGGTGCAGATGGCCGGTGGAGGCTTTTTCGCCTGCGCTATTGTCGGGCTTAACGGTTTTATCGCCTTCGCCGGTTTCGATGGTATCGGCGAGCTGGTTGGTGGCGGTTTCACCCAAGCTTTGGGCAAGTGCAAGCGCTGATTCAAGCTGGCTTTGGGCGGGGCTGTGGTCTAGCTGCTTGCCGCTTGCGCCGCTTTTGCTTTCGGTGCTGATCAGCAAACCATTAGCGCGAATTGCGCCTTGCTTGTCGGTGCGCAGCTCGAAGCCTTCGCCGCGCGGCTCGCCCTTGCCATCAGTTCTTGGGTGGATTAAATAGCCAAGGTTAAGCTGGGTTTTGCCGTGCTCGCTAGATAATTTAGTGCGGACTTCGCCTTTTGTATCGTCAAACAGCAGCTCGCCGTATTGGCCGCCTTCATGCTCTTTGGTTTTGATACCGGATAGCGTTTTATTGGCGGGCAATGCACCTGCGCCGCTGAACGCTGGCACAGGGTGGCTGCCGTTATAGACCACGCCAGTGATGATCGGACGGTCGATATCGCCTTCGATAAAGTCCACCAGCACTTCCTGGCCGATACGCGGGATAAACTGATGCCCAAAGCCTGCGCCCGCCGATGGATAGGCCACGCGGATCCAGCAGGATGATTTGTCATCAAGGTTTGCACCAAACTCGGGGTGTTCGCTGGCACGCTGCCAGTGGAACTGCACCTTGATCCGGCCTTGCTCATCGGTGTGGACTTCTGATCCGGCAGGGCCCACTACCGTGGCGGTTTGTACGCCTCGGCTTTTGGGCTTGCTGTGTTCCACATGGGCAAAATCAGGCGTGATTGGCTGGCCACGTCGCTGGGCGGTGAAGCTAGTTTGATAAGGGGTGTTCTTCGCCGCTGAAGCCGCTCCTACGAGTAGGCTAGGCGCAACCAAGCCAAGTTGCTGGGTTAAATCCGCTGGTAAATTATTATTGGCAGTGAATTTCAGCTCGGTGACGGCAAATTCGCGCTGCTCGGCTGAATCCCATTCGTGAGCGGGGTGATCTTCTAATCTGAACCACTGCCCTGCCTGCAAGCTGCGTAATGTGCCGGAGCCGGTAAAGGATTTCTTTTTTGCATCCGATGCTTGCTGACGTAATTGTGCGTAGTGGCTGAGGCCTCCCACATCGCTAGCGTAATACAGCGCTTGCGGGTCGTAATCTTCAAAGCTGGCTTGTAGCTGTTGCCCGCCATCACCTTGATCGATACGGCTATCATCAAAACTTTGTTGAGTGCTGGTGGCTTTATAATCAAAGCTAGCGAGCGACACCGAGCTGCTGCCCACCTGACGCTGGCTATGCCACTCGGTCAATGAATCGCTCTCTTCAGTCGCATCCGCACGGTGAAACCTCACCTGCATTTCCTGTGCTTCAGGAATCGCAAAGGCGTCGTCGAAAATCACCAGCTGAACTTGCGGGTTATCTCCTGCCAAATGTTCAAATCGCCACGCTAAACCTTCCTCGGCTAATAATCGCGTCAGAAAATCAAAATCTGATTCGCGATATTGTAAGCAGTAGGAACGCGGTGAGTGTGTGCCGGATAGTTTGAAATCCAACGTTTGCACTGCGGCAAAGACGGGATTTTTGGCTTGATGCTTGGCCAAGACTTGCTTCACGATGTCCGGAATGGATAAATCCTGAAAGACCCGTGAAGTGCGCCGGTATCTAAGCAAGGCAAACGGTGGCTCCACCGTCAGCGCATACTTGGCAAAACCACCATCAGAGCCTAGTAATTGTGCTTGCGAGACGACACCGCAGCGCTCAATTTCACTACCATTTGCATCAGCGACCACCAAAACAACTGGCAGGCCAAGTAAGGATTTAAGCTCTAAAGCGCCATCGGGGGATAAGCAATCGATCTGATAGCGGTAAGCCTGATTAATCCCCTCGCTGCCCTCCACTCGTTGCGGTAATAACTGCTCGCCCCACGCCCCGCCATCGCCTAACTGTAAAGAGATCAAGCGCTGGTCTTGATTAAATGCAGCAGCAAAGCTGCTCAGTAGTTGCGACAGGGGCATGGGGGAAATCATGAGTAGTCCAGGAAAAACGAGTGAATAGCAAAGGGGAAGTAGATTAGTTGCCGATCTCAATGCGCACTGCGTGCTCTGCATCTTCAATATTAAAGCGGCGATTCATTTTCTTTTTTGAGATCCCTTGTTTAACAAGGAATTTTTCTACATTAATGGCCCGTGCCAAGGCAGCTGATTTAGCATTGCCAATATCTTTCTTGTAGCAATAGCCGCGCAAGGTAATCACCTTGGCTTCTTTTAATTTTGGCAGCTGGCTCATAATTTGCAGCTCATGCTCAGCGGTCAGCTTGGCTGACATTTTGTCAAACTTTAGAAAAGACGGATCAACTGCGACTTGTGCGGCCGCTGCTGCTGCGGCAGTTTCTGCAGCTTTTGTCGCTGTTGATGTAGCAACTGCTGGCGCATTTTTCCAAGAAGTAGTCGCAGGGGCCGTGCTCTGTGCAGTTGGGTTCTCTGCGCAGCCGGTCACACCAGCGGCAATTACAAGTAATGCGGCACAAACAAATCCTGAACGTTTCATTATTAAATCCCTTTTTTTAAAACAACTGATCTGCCTTTCAGCAGATCAGTTTGCTACTTATTGCCCATCACCCGAATGGTGATATCTAAATCATTTAGGCAATCGTTTTATTGGCTGTTAAATCCCAGCCTGCGCTAACATTACCGCCACCGGCGCCATCAGTACGTTTTTGCTGAGTGTAAGTCCATTTGATTTTGCCGTAGCTAAAGCTAACCAATTCGCTTGGGAAGCCTTCGTCTTGGGCTGAACCATGTGGCTCTGCTTTAGAAATCAAAACTTGTTCCATTTTGATTTCCATATACTTCACTTTATCGCCACCTGAACGGCAAAGTTCGATAGTGATTTCTTTGATGTGCTTACCAGTGCAGCATGCTTCGTAGATCTTTGGGCTGGCTTTATCCAAGAAGTGAGTAATAACGTACTGAGCGTGGTTTACACGTTCAGCCGTTGCACCACCAGCAGAGCTGGCAGTAGCTTGAGCTGGCTGCTCAATTTTGTGCGAGAAAGATTGGATTTCAATCCAGTCTTTATGCTTGTCATCAGTTGATTCGCCAGGAATACCATCAATTTTCAAGAATGCATCAAAAGCCATTTGCAAAACTCCTTACAGTTAATAAAAGTTACTTCTACGCTTCACTGCATCAACGGGTTGGTTTAGGTAACTCAGCCACAAGACGCAAGGAAATAGTTAGCTCATCGAGCTGAAAGTGTGGGCGCAAGAACGCTGCTGCGCGGTACACACCTGGCTTACCAGGTACTTCAACCACGTCAACACGTGCTTCACGCAATGGGTATTTCGCTTTTGCTTCCTGGCTAGCCGAATCATCCAGCAGCACATATTGCGCAAGCCATGTATTTAAGAAATCTTGCACATTCTGACGGGAAGCAAAGCTACCGATCTTGTCGCGCATAATTGATTTCATGTAATGCGCAATGCGCGAAACCGAGAAAATATAAGGCAGCTGAGTAGACAAACGCGCATTGGCATTGGCCGAATCAGTGTTATAGGTCTTGGCTTTTTGCGATGACTGGCCGCTAAAGAAAGCCGCGTAATCGGTGTTTTTACAATGCACCAAAGAAATAAAGCCCAGATCAGACAGCAGTTTTTCTGTGCGATCTGTTACCGCCACTTCGGTAGGGCATTTCAGAGCCACTTCGCCATCGTCGGTTTTAAAGGTGTGCGCTGGTAAGCCTTCTACCAAGCCACCGCCCTCTACACCGCGAATCGCTGCCAACCAGCCGTATTCTGCAAATGCAGCGGTTAAACGCGCGGCATAGGCATAAGACGCATTGGTCCACAGATATTTGCTGTGATCGGTGCCATCGACGTTTTCTTCAAAATCAAAATCTTCAACCGGCACCGTTTCGCGGCCATAGGGCAGGCGGCCCAATACATGCGGCAAGACCATGCCCACATAGCGGGAATCATCAGATTCACGGAATGATTTCCACTTGGTGTATTCAACCGTATCAAAAATCTTGGCCAAGTCCCTAGGCTTGCCGATATCGGTAAAGCTTTCTAGGCCAAATAGACCTGCACCTGCCGAAGTAATCAGCGGCGCGTGTGAAGCAGCAGCCACATGGGATAATTCTTCCAGCAAATAGAAGTCTTCCGGGTGGCGACCAAACTCGAAATCACCCACAAGACCTGCATAAGGTGCGCCACCAAAGGTGCCGTATTCTTCTTCGTAAATCTTTTTAAATAAGGCGCTTTGGTCAAACTCGGCCGACGCTTTAAAGTCTTTTAACAGATCTTTTTTCGACGCGTTCAGCACCTTAATTTTAAGCATGGTGCTGGTTTCAGATTCGGCGGTCAGGTATTTCAGACCACGCCATGAGGATTCCAGCTTCTGGAAATCAGCATGGTGCATAATTTCATTAAGCTGCTCTGAAATCAGCGCGTCAATTTCGGCAATCCGCACGTCCATGCTGGCACTTAAATCGCGGGAAATAGTCACTGTACCTGCCAAAACCTGATCCACTAATTCGCTGATCAAATCACGGGTACGGTCTTTTTCCTGTTCATTATTGGCGATACGGCTGTTATCAATAATCGAATCAAGCAAGCTGCTGGCTTCGCTATGCTCAACGGTGCTGGCATCAAGCTTCTGTAGATCTGACATAACGGTTACTCCTCTGCAGAGGCTGGTCTAGCCTGGCTAATCTGATGTAATTTTTCGGTATCGCGAACCACTTCATCCAGCAGCTCTTCTAATTTGTCATTGCCAACCACTTTATTACGCAAATCAGAAAGGCGTCTGCGTGCGTCCAGCAGTTTTTTCAATGGCTCAACTTGATTCACCACGTTTTGTGGTTCGAAATCAGCCAAAGATTCAAATTGCAAAGAAACCGACATTTGCGAATCGTCGTCTTTTAATTTGTTTTCAACTTTCATTGCAAGGCTGGGTGCCATGCCTTTCAATACATCGTCAAAATTATCGCGATCAATTTGAATAAACTTGCGTTCTTTCAATTTGACTTGCGGTGTATTGCCGGTGTAATCCCCCACTACGCCTAAAACAAAAGGGAGTTCTTTGTTTTCAATTGCATCGCCAATTTCAACGTCATAAGTAATCTGAACGCGAGGAGGACGAACGCGCGATAGTTTTTTCTGTGTGCTTTCCTTAGCCATTGCCATTCCTAAATAAAATAAGTTGCATAATTAAAACACGGAACTAACTGATTCCGTAAGTAATTTTAACGACAATTTCACGCAATTTTAATAGCGACAACGTCGGATCACTCAATTGCCTCCCTAAAATGTACGACGCTTCAGCATAGGATTGATGACTACGCCAAGGAGAATGCAAATCACACACATTCACTAACTGAAGAGGATCCGCTTTATCCCCCCAAAGCATAGTCAATTGCCGTTCTGTCATCGGGTTAAGCGCTAAAGCTAAATAACGGCAGCCTGATTGCTCAATAAAGGCAAAATTAATCTGACTTACACCCTGAGCTTGAATAGCGGCACGACATAAGGACAACCACACCGCTGCACCCAGGATTTCTTCGCCTGCACCAGAAGGAAGCGGCAATAAAAAGACTTGCGAAGCCATGCTGCTGCCGTATCGACGCGATAGCTGCAAGTAAAAAGCAAAAGCGAGCAGCGTTGATTCCAGATCGCCGCGTTCAGTCCTCAATAACGCCTGCTCAAGCACTGCAGCAGGGGTATTGGCCATATGCCGCTCGAGCAATTGTGCTGCCAATCCCAGATCAGCAGCAGCCCGGCTGCCAAATGACATCTGCTCTTCCATAAACTGGCGGCAGGCAATCATTTCTACCGAGTTATCTACCGCGCTTTTGAGCTGATCTTTTAAACCAGAAAAAAACAACTCATTCGCCAATAAAAACTCAGCTTCATTTCCCATCAGAATGTCGCTGGGAATGCAGATCCCGGCCACCAGTGGGTAGTAGCGCTGAGCCTCGTCATGGCTAGGCAAGGTGACACCTAAAAAGGCGCCCCGCAAATCGCTGCTATGAAACAAAAACTCACTGGCAGGCGCTTGCATATACCTTGTCTGCCAATCTGGCTGTAGAGCAATCGCTTTT
This sequence comes from Janthinobacterium sp. B9-8, assembly GCF_000969645.2. Lineage (NCBI taxonomy): Bacteria > Pseudomonadati > Pseudomonadota > Betaproteobacteria > Burkholderiales > Oxalobacteraceae > Janthinobacterium > Janthinobacterium sp. B9-8. Next base: position 1,250,118 of record NZ_CP014222.1, on the reverse strand, counting down.
AAACTATCCGCAAGCGATTGATCCACGCCCAGAGCAACAGGATGGCTGGCATTGATACGAATAAAATCGGCACGCCGTGGTAACTTGCCAAAAATAGCGTATTGCATCGGCAAATCCTGAGCCCGTTTAAAATTATTTAGCATGGCACACCTTACATTGTCACGCGGTCTGGCAATGACAGCTTACGTAAACCAGAGAGTTGCAGAGGGTTGACACCACTTACTGCACGGAAATTAAAACGAACGACATCCGCATCACCTGCATCTCCCCGACGAATCTTCCAAGTGAGCGTTGCCGAATCCGCATCCTGTTGCTCAACTTGCGCTTGAGCAAGCAAACGCATCCAGCCCATACGACCCTGCTGATTGCTGACCACGGCGCTTACACCACTAAATGCCACCACCTGAATTCTGGCGCCCTGCGCATTACCCGTGCCAGGCCAGTTAAATGATTGCCAAGGCTGAGGCCCATTGCGATAACGCATTTCCTGACCATCCACTTCAATCAAAATCTCTGATAAACCTGACGTAGGAATCGCTTGCAACTCAAACTTAGCGCTAGAGGAATCCGCCATCTGGCTGGAAGCCATACTGCTTAAGCGGCCCATTCCTGCCAAAAACGCAGGGTTAAAACGAATCCCCAAATTAGCCCAGGTACGCGGAGTCAGGCTGTCGCCCTTTTGTGTGACCAAGCCATTGAGATACTTTTCAGTAAACTTATCGACCGTGCCTTCTTTAGGTTTTACAAATTTAGCGATATCGGCCATCGGTGCTTCATTGGCTGAATCACTAAATGGATATTTAGCCGAAAGCACTTTCCACTGCCCGTACACTTCTTTTTGCCAAGCCTGATTCAGGTCATTCTCTACCGGCCCAAGCAACACGGCATAGGTCTGGATTAAAGGACGCACCAGCATTGGCCTTACCATTTCACGCGTTTCTTGTGAAAGGGGGGTCAACAATGCGTTATCCACCTGCTGCAAGGTGTCTGCTAGCTCCGAACCGCTGCCATTCAGGGTGGCTTGCACTAAAGGACGCGCTTGCGCACCGGGCTCATCGCTGCTGGCAATCTGATTCATTTTGCCTTTGAGCTTACCCAGTTGCTCCAGGTAACTATTAATCGGCGCAGCTCCTGCACTATCGGCCTGAACTAAACGGGTAATGCCAGCAAACTGCTTACCCACTTCGCCTAATTCTGCGGCATTTGCAACAGCAGGCTGATTAGTCCCTTTAAGTAGTGCAGTGGTTTTTTCCAATACCGATTGCTTGGCGTTTTCCAGCTTGCGTGAAAGCTCGGATGGATTATCCCAAGCAGTTTCAAATGCAGCGCGTGCCAGAATAAGCTTCACAGGGGAGTTCTGCATATCAGCTAATTGACCGATTGCATTCCCTGCGAAAGGCAGATCGTTGAAATCGCGAATCACAATGCCTTGCAAGAATTTCTTCCACTCTGCGGCATATTCAAGCCGGTAAAGCGCTTCCAGATCGGCCCTGTTTTTCTCGATATTGCCATCCCGGCCCAAGTTATCCTGTACCGAAGACGCCAATACCCAGTCATCGCTCTTCACTTCGCCCTTGCTGGCTTCGTCAATCGAATTACGGATAAAGTTATCCCAGGCTTCACGGGTAAATGCACCTGCCACCATCTGGCTACCCGCAATCACATCGCCATTTTTATTATTCAAAATGCGCGGCACAGTCAACGGGGCAAAGCGGGTATTAGCACGTGCTTTAATTTCGTTATAAACACGCTCTGTGGCACTTAAACGCTTCAGCGAGGCACGTAATACTTCACGCGCAGCGGCAACCGTTTTTTCATCGTTGCTAATTAAAGGTAAATCCGGCTCTTTGATCTGGCTGACATAAAACGCCACCAAACGCTCTGCCGCAGCAATCACTTCTTCATTGCTACGATTGCCTTTATTTGCCTCTAGCCAACTGCGCCAGTAACGCGGAATCTGATCGGTCAGATGGGCTTCGTCCATACGGGACCGATCATGCAACATCAGATAGGTTTTCAGCGCGTTATAACCCTGATCCAGCTTAGGCTGCACGGCTGGGCTGGCTTCCGGTGGTGTTTCTTTTACGGTTAAAGCCGTTGCACGCTGCGGAATATGCCAAGCACTTAGCTGGATATTCGGCAGGCCTTTTTTATGCGGCGCAGGTGCACGTTTTTTTACTGGCTCTTTAGGTGGTGTAGGCTCTGCGGGCTTAGGCGCTACAGGCGCAGGTGTGGGAGTGGGCGTTGGTGTAGGCGTTGGCGCAACAACAGCGGGTGCAGGAGCAGGCTCTGCAGGCTGGTTTGAAGCCAGCTGCTCAAGCGACAACTCAAGATTCTTTTTCACCGGAACCAGCATCGACTCCTTTAAACCCGCAAAATACTCTTTGCGCAGTGCTGCTTCTAATTCCTTACCCTGATACAGCCCTAAACCAACCTGCCACGGATGACCTTCTTTGCGATACGACTGCAATTCTTCAATCCGCTTTTGTAAAATACCCAGCGACATCAACTTATCGTAGAGCTGGCCGGACGATGCCAGCTTTTGTGCGGCAATCCGGTCACTTGCTACCGTCGCCATCAGCTTCTGATTGCCGATATACGACCAAGTCCAAAGCCCAGCACAAAGCGCCAGTGCAGATAGGCCAGACACCATGCCCACCATGCGCCAACGGCTACCCGCCGGACGCGTCTGGCGCGAAACCAAATGCTGATCCGGGAAAACCACTTCTCTGAATAGATCACGCAGGAAATAGCTGTATGACGCAGGCACCTGGCGTGCATCAAAGCCCTGACGGCTTAAATCGAACTGATTAGATACATGGGTTGCCGCACCGATACGCGGAATTCCCTCTTGCAAAGCGCTGGAGAAATAAAAGCCGCGCAGCAAAGGGCGTGCATGGTAAGGGTCTTCTTCTTGCAGCAGCTTAACAAACTTAGTCACCGCTTCTTTCAAAGCATGAAACTCAATCGGAAACGCAAAGAAAGCGGGTTTATTCTGATTACCGCGATGCGCAGCGAGCTTTTCTTCGCCAATTTGCACCAAACCACGGTACATGGCATCAAACTGCATGCTCACCACATGGCTGGCATCAAAGCCCGAGCCTTGCTCTGCGCTCAGCGTTGCGCCCCATACCCGATGGCGCTCTTCTTCAGCCATTTCTTCAAAAAACTGCGAAAAGCCACCCAGTAAATCGAGCTTGGTAAAAATCAGATAAATCGGTACTTGCAGGCCAAAAGTGGCTTCAATTTCATGAATACGTTCACGAATCTGGCGAGCGTACAGCGCAAAGCCTTCGGAATGATGTTGAGCCAACTCTGGCAGGCTGATCGTCACCAAAATACCGTTCACCGGCGCTTTAGAGCGATGGCGTTTCAGTAATTTTAAAAATTCCAGCCATTCCACGCGATCTTCGGTCTGCGTGGCATAGCGCCCCGCGGTATCGAGCAACACGCCTTCGGTAGAAAAGAACCAATCACAATTGCGCGTGCCGCCTACCCCTTGCACACCGCCTTTATCGCTAAATGGGAATGTCAGGCCGGATTGCAAAATAGCCGAGCTTTTACCGGCAGCAGGATGGCCAATAATCATGTACCACGGCAATTCATACAGTGCCGCATTGCCACGCGATTTGCCCAGTTGCGAGGTTTTGAGTGTATCAATCGCGCCCAGCATGCGCTGGCGCAAGAGATTAACCTCGGCCCGCTTATCCACGCTGGCGCCAATCACAGCGTCATCTGCTTGTTTGAGCAGCATTTTTTCGATCAGGCCCCCGGCACGATTCGCAATTAATTTGCCAACCAGCAGGGTAAAGACCCACAGCAACATCACAGCGAAGATCCAGCCAAAACGAACTTCTGCTGTTTTCAATCCAAACCATGGACCTAAAAACCAGATCAAACCAATCAAGATTAAAAACCCGATTGCTGACGTGACTTTGGCGTTACGCAGCCAATGCTTCATGAACATGAATCTCCATACAAAATGAACTACAAGAATTACTTATTTCGCATTAAAGCGGCTAAAGAGCCCGCCTTTTCGATATGCCCATAGTCTTTAAATGACCAAACTCCGCCCCACGTCAGCCCCGCAGCAACGGCTTCTTCACCCAGCGCCTGATAAGCCTCAAAAGCCCACTTATCACGCTCTGAAATAATAATTTTTCCATCTTTCATTGGCGCTAAATCCACCGCCAAACCATATTGATGCTTGCTTTGCCCGCCTTTTGCCTTGGTAACCACCGTTGCCTGAGTAGCCAAACCATCCTGGCGCTCCGGGCTGCGATAGCCTTCAAGCAGCGCCATTGGATAACCCCGCTCCGCCATCTTTTTCATAATCTGCAAAACCGTCTGCACAAAATGAGGATCCAGCTTGCTCCAATCTCGGTCTGCGGTAGCAATACCGGGGCGGGCAGCTGCAGCGGCTGCATTAATAAACACTTCGGGAGGCAAAGCAGGAGGCGGCTCAAGTTTTGCTTCTGTAAACGTCCCTTGTATATGAGCAACCTGGCTATATTCCTGAGGCAAAAAAGGCGCAATGGCATGCCGTGAGTTAAAACGTAATGTGATACCAACAACCAGTAGAACCAAAACAAGACTGGCCAGAGGCAGCAGACTTAATTTCATTTTTCTATGCAGGAAATACCGACTTAATAAAGATTCTTTACGTTCAGGCACATCGGGTGAAATACTTACAACATCTTTTCTCTTCTTTTTTGTTGCATCCTCACAACCCGCGGGTTTTACCTTATTTTCTTTCAATACTATTTTTCTGCCCGGATCACGCACAAAAAAATACCAGCCAACCCAAGCCAATACGAAAAATATTACTATTAAAATCATAAAGATAGCAAACAAAACCAGAACCTCGGATACTTACTGAGGCGTTATTCTACCCTTAAGCAAAGCAAAAGCATAACTCATCAACTTATTTTACCAATGGTTCTTATTGCCCATGCACGCTATGCGTTCTCGTGTTATATATCTGCATCCTCAAGTGGTAATGACTTAATTTTCGGCCCCGCTGATCTCGCCATTTTTTAAACATTTTTAGTCAAAAAACAAAAGATGATGCCAATTAATTCAATCAAAAAACACGCCAAAATCATATTGATGATGTCTTGCCTGCTTCTCTTTACTGCTTGCGCCAGCAGTGGACCTAAGCCATTCAAGATTCAGGGCGAAGCAGAGCCATCACTCAACCGTGATTCCAGCGGCCGACCTTTATCTTTGGTACTTAGGCTGTATCAGCTTAAAGGACTTGAAGAATTCAACCGGCTCACTTTTGATTCTTTGGCCAGCGGCAAAACAGATGCTGAGTTACTTGGCAGCTCGCTTATTTCGCAAAATGAATTTGTTTTGCTGCCAGGCAAAACCGTTACTCTGGACGACAAAATTTTAGAAGAAGCCAAATACATCGGCGTGGTTGGGTTTTTCCGCAAGCCTGATTCCCAGTTCTGGCGCGTACTAGTGAATGCAGAAGATGTGCGTGACGAGAAAGAATTTAGCTTTAAGGCTCAAGATTGCTACTTGCAAGTGATCCGCCCTAAGGCTCAGCTGATCCCAGGTCAATCTGCTTCATTTAAAGCAGACTGCGGCTTTAGCCACAAAAAACCAGCGCCAAAAACCAAGTAAATTTCTATCTATTGAGGTCAGCCGTTTGCACTGAGGCAGCGGCTTGCCGGAGTATTACCCTATGTTGAAAGCAAAACGTGTTTTATGGGGCGAAGGAATGTTCCTTCGCCCGCAGCATTTCCAGCAGCAATCTTTACTACAAGATTACCAACAAGCCGAAATCCGTAATTTGCTCAGCCGCCATAGCTGGGGTTTGCAGAAGTTTCAGATTGATGAAGTCGCCCTGCGTGGCGGGCAAGTTCGTTTAGATTCGCTCTCGCTGCTATTCAGAGACGGCAGCTTATTCCAGGCTCCGCAATCCGAGCCACTGCCACTATCACGCAACCTGAATGACTTGCCGCAAGTCGGAGTAAGCACCACGCTTTATGCTTGCCTTGCCGAGCTGCAACCCTATGGTGGCAACACACAAACCAACGAAAACACCGCCTCGCGCTCTACCCGCTACCGTAGCGCTCACCAAGGTGTGGCCGATTTATTTACGCAGGCCTTAGAAGCAGATCTCACCACGCTGGAGCTGGATGTCCGCCTGATGGTGGAAGAAGAAAACCGCGATGGTTATGAAGCTGTGCCACTCGGGCGTTTAGTAAAAGACGCCACCGGCCAGTGGTCCTTAGGCGCAGGCTTTTACCCGCCTGCCACCACCGTCAGCGCCATTCCCGAGCTCAGCCAGAATCTGCGCCGCCTATTAGATATTTTGCTGGTGAAAAGCCAGGCCCTGGCCGGTGCTCACCGCGAGCGCGCCAAGAATGTGATGGAATATGGCACCACCGATATCGCTTCTTTCTGGCTGCTACATACGGTGAACCGCAACTTTGCCCGTATCAATCACTTAGTAAAATGTGAGCCACTTCACCCTGAAGAGCTTTATCGTGCCTTGGCCGAATTTTGTGGCGAATTACAAACATTCTCATCGGTTTATACGCTGGCCGATATTCCGATCTATCGTCACGACGCCTTGCACGAAAGCCTGCTGGTGCTGGATGTACAGATTCGTGAGCTGCTCGATACCGTGATTTCAGCGCGTTATGCTGTGATCCCGCTCACATCACCGAAGCCTTCCTTCCATATCGGCCGACTCGAGAGCGATCGTTTCCTTGAGAATGTCGATTTCTATCTATCGATCCAGAGCGAACAATCAGCAGTCAACATCATCGAAACCGTGCCGCTTAAATTCAAAATTGGCGCGCCAGATGATGTGGATAAGATTTTGAACTCGGCCATGCGCGGTGTAAGCATTTCTTACGCAGCTCAAACGCCTTCTGCCATTCCTATTCGCGTGGGTAATCAATATTTCGCTTTTGAGCCTAGGGGCGATATTTATCAACGCATGTTGCAATCACGCAGCATTTGTATTTATGTTCCGCAATCGTTGTCGGATTTAAAAATTGAGCTAATTGCTGTCTTTCGCTGAGATTAAAAAATGAGTCAAACTGCTACTACAGAAGCGCATCCGCTGGCCGTTGCCAAGCCATCCGCCCCCAGCCTGCGTGAGTTACTAGAAGACGGTGTTTATCTGCTGTTTTTACTCAGAGACGGCAACGCCCCGAGCAGCGCCGCTGAATTCAACCGCCGCGTCGATCATTTCCTCGCCCAGTTTGAAAAAAATGCCCGCAACTTTGGCAAAGAAGTACCCGGCATCAACGAAGCAAAATATGCTTTTTGTGCTTTGATGGATGAAATTATTCTTTCATCAGAATTTAGCCTGCGCGAAGAATGGGAACGCATGCCATTGCAACTACGCATTTTTGGCGAGCATTTGGCGGGTGAAGGTTTCTTTGATCGCTTGGAAGTATTACGCCGCGATCCCAATAATAATTTCGAGGCCATGGAAGTGTTCCACACCTGCCTTTTATTGGGTTTCCAAGGTAAATACCTGCTCGAAGGCCAGGAAAAACTCGGCTACTTAACCGCCCGTGTAGGCCAAGAAATTCAGCAAGTCAGGGGCGGCAAAGCTGATTTCGCCCCTAACTGGAAGCTGCCACAGCGCTTTCAAGCCTTTGTACGCCATGAATTGCCGCTTTGGCTGTATTTCGCACTATTGGCTCTAGTAGGTGCAGGGATTTTTATTGCCTATCGCTTGTTGCTAGCCCAAGAGCTCGGCAAAGTGATTGGCTAAGCCCCACCACAGACAGGGCGGCTTAAACCCGCCCTTTTTTGCATTTACAGTTCCCGTTTTGCCCGATCGCTCCTGCAAAACACATAGGAATTAGATAGGCCATTATGAGCACGCCCCGCCGCCAGACCCTTACCCTACCCTCTGTACTTGACCGGCTACTGGATAACGAGCCAGATATCAGCCACGCATCGTCTGCGATGCTATTCGAGCTGCCACAATTTCGCCGCGCTCTGGCGCGTGATTTAGAAGCATTGCTCAATACGCGCATTATGGATATGCCGGAATTATTTGAGCCCTATCCGCTCGCCAACGATTCGATGCTGCAATTTGGTATTCCCGATTTATCCGGCATTAGCTTACTCAACCCGGACGATAGAGAAATGCTGCGCGATCGTCTGCGCCGCGCCATCGAGCGGCATGAGCCACGCTTAACGCGCGTAAAAATCAGTCTGGATGCGCCACGTGAATTAGAGCGACACTTACGCTTTAGGGTAGATGCCGTGCTCAAAGTACACCCACACCGCCCCCCCGTTAGCTTTGATGCTACTTTGCAATTGTCATCCAATGTTTACCGTATTCAGGATCGATAAACCGAATCCTTTTCGGCAAGCGGCACTAAAGTCCCGTCCCACCCTGCGCGGCGTACTAGCCGCCGCTGCATATCTGCATATATAACATCAACAAAATCATCCTCATACCATCTCCGCACTCAAGGAACAGGCAAGTCTTTGAGTGCAACCCTATTTAACTTCTGATAAATAGCCCCATATAAAAGAACAGAAATCGGGCCTGCCTTTTAAAAAGTACCTCGCCATACAAAACCCAGCACAGAGAACGCAATGAAAATTGGTGAACTCGCCCAAGCGGCACAATGTACGGTGGAAACCATCAGATATTATGAAAAGGAATCGCTACTGCCCGAGCCCGCCCGCACCAGTGGCAATTACCGTGATTACAGTGAGCTGCATCTGGAGCGCTTAAGTTTTATCCGTAACTGCCGTGCGCTCGATATGACACATCAGGAAATCCGTGCGCTGTTGCAACTCATGGATCAACCCGAAGACAACTGCCACTCGGTAAACACCCTGCTCGACGCGCATATCGAGCATGTCAGCATCCGAATTCAAGAGCTACTAAAGCTAGAAATACAGCTTAAAACGCTCAGACAGCAGTGCCAGAGCGAGCAAGCAGTACAAGACTGCGGGATTGTGCAAGGCTTAAACAATATGGAAGTCAGCAATACCCCGGAGCGGCATACTCATTTAGGCTAGTACCTCATCGCACTCAAGGCCCAAAGCCGGCGCCCATGAAAATCGCGAACAAAACCAAGCCGGTTTACCGATTTTCTCCGTGTAGCTCTGAGCCTTCCGTGCTTTAAGATTTGGGTTTTTTTCGCATACCTCACCCATCGGACTTGTGCATGTCGCCTTTCTTCAGAAAAATCGTCCTCTATATCGTCGCCCGCCCGTGCCTTGTTGCAAAGCTGATGAAATTTGGCTTGAATTGGTTCCCTGCCATTCGCCGCACCGGCTGCAAAGTGACCGCCGTATCCCCCGATGTGCGCTATATCCGCGTGGAGCTGCCGCTTAATTGGAAGACGCGCAATATCAATGGCACGATTTTTGGTGGCAGCATGTTTGCTGCCACCGACCCGTTTTATATGAGCATCTTGTATTTTAATTTGGGGGACGATTATGTAGTGTGGGATAAAGGCGGCACCATCCGCTTTAAGCGCCCAGGCCGTGGCACGCTAGTGGCCGAATTTAAAGTAGACGAATCCGAGCTCACCGAAATCCGCGACCTGCTCGCCCTCACCCCAGAAATAGACCGCGTTTACCCCGTGCAACTCATTGATCAAAAAGGCTATGTCTGCGCCGAAGTAGAGCGCGTCTTATACATCGCCCATAAAAGCGCTTACGACAACAAGATGACGGAAAGAAGGGCGAAACGGGATTTGGCAGAGACGCCCTCCTCCCCTGAACAAACAAACAATCACCAGTGAAAGACCGGCCTGACTGGCATCAATCAGGCCTTAACTGACCAAACTCAATGCAACCCGCTTCGCAAATTTCTGCGAACTTAGCCACACTGCTGAACAAACCGACTTGCCATCGGTGAGTGATCAATACTGAATCATGATTCAAGAATGAGATTTGCAGCTCTTCCCCATTGCGATTACTTAAACCAAAGCTTTTTATAAAAGTAATCCTTCCCCATGGAATCAGACCATGCTGCTTGCTATACAGGCCATTTGGATCAGCAGATAAATTATCCCGCGTAAATTTTAGCCCCCAATTTATTAGCCATGCACCTAAAGCGCTTCCCGTTAATATTAAAGCCATGCTATAGCCCATATATTCATCAGAACGGGCAGATAAATCAGGCGGTGGGAAATAGGGAATAAATGCCAGTTTTTCACTATTAATTAAATCCGGCATAAAAACAATGCTTGCCATCATCCATAAAAATAAGGATATAAATCCAAAAATGGCTGCATACTTTCTGCTTTTATTGGCCACACTATGCGCGCGCCATCGATTATTCTCCGAAGCAGGCGTAGTCCAATTTGTAGTCGGGCAGCTCAATGCACCTTGGGGCAAAAATTGAAGCAGTTCTTTTAAAACAGCAACATCTGCCCCCCTACCAGAATAATGAAATACACCATGATCCGGCGAGCCAATTTTAAGCTCAAATGTATTAGCCTGCTCCGATTGCGTGGTTTGCGCCTGAATGAGATTTCTCATCAGAAACGATATTTCTAAATCAGACCAGACAAGCGGATCACTATGATAATTAAACCAGCAGCCACTTTTATTAAAACGAAAAATCAATTTTCGCTCAGAATATGCAAGAAAAAACCAGCCTCCCAGCATTAAAACAAAAATACTGATCACTTGATATTTTAGCCAATCACCCGGCGCATACCACTGCAACCAATCCAGCTGAATCAAGATCATCCCCAGACCAGCCAAACCCAGTAATAAAGAGAGAACACTTAAAAACAGCAGTGAAACACCCAACCATTGTGTGATTTTCTCTCCCCAGGTCAGAACATGATTCGTTTGAATTACATTTAGACTTCGAATTGGCGTATTTGCTTGCACAAATACAGATTTAGATTGTGTTTTCTTTCGCATTGGGCCACAACAGAATAAGTAATATTTAATATATATTTAATAAAAACACAAAAACAATCAAAAAATGCCTTGTTTCTGAAAAACATGTCATCGCAATTATGTATTATTGCAAGAACAGAAGACATTAATCAGGAAAAACGTATCTTTCCTTCAAATACCCACCTCCTTCACGCCGCGTCCAGGTTTGAGAAGTAATCAGTCGATTCCTTAATTCAGGCGCATCCGCATCGGTGAGCACCGGAAAGACCTTGTCGGTTTTTAATTTATCCTGCTCTCCAGGCGAAAAAACCCGTTCACGATCTTTTCTAAACGCTCCTTTTGTTTTCAACAAAGCGCTGACTTCTGCATCAGCCTGAGCATTTTCGTATACTTTTCTATCATAAGGATCATTAGTTGAAGGTGGTTTTTTTTGCATTTCTAATAAACGATCGGCCTTCTCTTCTTTAGTTACATAACCCGCCAAATAAAAACCTGCCAAAGAATCATGCACATGCTCATCCAATAATTGCAATTCGGGTGGCAATGTGGCATCAGCTGGGGCATCAAATACTTTTAATGCTATATTTTCTATCGCATCAGGTTTGCTGCGATGATCTGATCTGGACAAGGCCCGCTTATTTGCCAATTTGGCATTTGCCTGAAAATCAATATTGTCATTGATTGGAAAACGATCACGCTCAGGCGGCCTTGGCCTGCCGCCTTTTTCACGCTCTTTTAATAACTTTAAATCGCCCAGCAAGAGTGCGTTATAGCTGCGTAAATCTTCTTGATCCTGTGCGCTTGCGCCCTGAAATGCTTTCGAGCTTTCAAAGCCATTTAAATAAAACCGACGGTAGCGATAATACAAACGCATATTGGCATTGATTAATTCTTCATAACTGCCCGACCATGCATCGGCTGCCATATATAAATTCCAGCGCTTTGCTAATTCGGCATCGAGTTCAAAATCAACTTTTAGCCTGTCGTCCATTTCCTGATACAGCGCCAGCGGCACACCCGCCATTACCGCCGCCTTATACATATGCAATAAAGGCACTTGAGAGAGCATCTTGCCTATACTGCCCGCGCGCCCCTGATCCTTCATGCCGTAGCCCCCGCCAATATCCGAATGCACGCCGGGGTAGATATACTCGCTAACATTGCCGCCCAATACACGGGTAATCGGGAAATTCATCCGTTGCTCGTGCGCAGCAATATAGTGCACGGTTTTTTTAACTAAGCCCGGCAATGGTTTCAGCGTTTCTGCTGCCCAATCAAAGTGGCCATTGGCAAACCAAAGTATTGTGGTTTCAGAGGCAGAATTAGCCAAGCCAACCGACGCCACCGAATCAAACAAACCCAAAAAATTGATTTCCACCGGAATACCGCAAATGCGGCCATGATCCAAAGCGGCATCCAGCCAATAACAAAAAGCCCGCGCCTCAATCGCCCCGCGAGAGAAACCAAATACCGCCACCTTAATGGCCGGAATCATCGGCTTAGGCTTAGCTTGCCGCGCTTCTTCCAGCTTTTTATTTAATTCCTCTCGTAAATCGGCAAACCAGCTCTTGCGATTCGGCCTAGGTTGGCGCATTTGCGGATCGTAATTATTCTGTTGTTCTACATCGCGTTTATAGGCTTTTATTTTTTCGGCGATATCATCTTCATTAAGCCAATCTTTGCCACCGACAATTGCATCGTATACAGCATTATAGGTATGGAGGAGTGCATATAAAATACGCGCTTGCCCACCTTTGGCCATTGCCTTACCATCAGCGGTTTCTCTTAGCTCATCATTTGCCTTAAAACGTGTCCCTACGCCAGGAATATAGATGGCATAACATCCAGATTTAAATAATGCACTTACTCTATCGCTTGCTTTATGTACTTTATACAAACGAACAATATTACTATGTGACAAATCAGCTTCATCACGTTCCATATTATTATTTGTACCGTCAAAAAAAAGACTAATTGCTACATCTAGTTTGCATGAGGTTGGAGAGGCAGGCTCTGAGGAGCAAACTCTTTTTATAATTTCACTCGTTGGTAAAGCTAACTCTTTTTCAGCGCTGTCTTCAATAACCTTTGGAGCAGAATGAATTAAAGCCATTATTCCACCTCCGGTGGTGGTGTGATGGCATTTCTTGGAATAGGATGATCCGGGCTCGACGGCCTATCATATGGCGAAGATACAACACGTACTTGGTCATTCTCAAAGAAATGCACATATAAAGTCCCAGCTTTTTCATAAGGCATAATAGTCGTATATTTTTCTATCCAATTATCCTTACCTTTTATTGGGCGATTCCAACGTACTTTTACCTTCATACCTGGCTGCCACTTTCTTGGTAAATCATACCCCCCCGCTACCAACCCGCCACAACTCCCTCCGCCTGCCATGCGAGAGCTGAACGGCTCCTTGATATAGTAAGAATAAATGTAACTAGTATTTGGGTGTTCAATACACATCATCGATACACCCAGCATCGGTATTTCCTTCTCCAACTCATCCGCAGCCCTTACTTTATACTCGGCAATTTGGTTTTGCCCAGGAAAGCGCTCATAACTACTGCAAGCGCTAATTGTAAATAGGGTAAAGATCATCAACAAAGCACGGGGTAATAAATTTTTTCTACGTAACATATAAAGTATCCAGTCTAATTGTTGAAAAAGGCATATTTAGTGTTACTCCTCTTCAGGCGGAGGCGTAATGGTATTTCTTGGAATGGGGTGATTCGGACTTGAAGGCCTATAGTTTGCCGAAGAAACTACACGGACTTGGTCATTTTCAAAGAAATGAACGTATAAAAGGCCTGCTTCATTGTAAGGTGTAGTATTGTCGTATATTTTTCTATCCAATTATCTTTACCTTTTATTGGGCGATTCCAGCGCACTTTTACCTTCATACCGGGTTGCCATTTTTCTGGCAATCTATAGCCAGCTGCCACCAATTTCCCGCAGTTCCCCCCCTTCCATATTGCTGCTAAATGGTTCTTGCACATAATATGTATGAATATAATCAGTATTAGGGTGTTCAATACACATGGTCCCCACGCCCAACATCGGTATTTCCTTATCTAACTCAGCCGCAGCCCGCGCTTTATTTTCAGCGATCTGATTCTGCCCAGGAAAGCGCTCATAACTACTACAAGCGCTAATTATTAGCAGGGCAATGACTGCAATCGCCGCCCTAGGTAAAAAATAGTGTTTAATTTTCATATCTCGTTGCCATCAATAAATAACATACACTTATCGCCAAAAAGCAGCGGGCAGGTGATTAATTGCATCGGCTAGCTCTTGCCCATCGTGTATTCTTTTTTTGAACATCGCGTAATCCACGGACTGATTCGTGGTTTCTGCCGCCATTAATTGCAGCAGGGCAATTTGCAGTATTTCTTGAGCGCCATTAAGCTGCAGCTCTTTTGCATCTTTTACCCCTTGCTCAACCCGTTTGAATTGCTCACCGCTGGTATAGGGTAATAAAATGCTGCTGTATTGATCCCGCACTGTGGCTAAAATAGAATCTGGCACTGCTGCATCAATCATTTCAGCAAATTGCTTTTCATCCATTTTCAATACACCCGCTTCAAAATTCCAAAGTGCAGTGTTTTTATTCTCTCCAAACTGATTTTGTATTTTTCCAAATCGATCTGGAATCAACCAGCTATGGATAGGCCCGAGCAATATCTTTTTTTGCCCTACAGTCAATACATCAAACAGTGGCACTAAAATGCGTATATCAGCGTAGCGCAATGGCCACTCTGTATTGTCTTCGCAATACACTTTTAATAAACACTCTAAATGCTGCTTTAATCCGGCCAAATCACATGCGCTACGAATAAAGCTCAGCATGGGTTGCCCCTCGCATAGCTCTATCAATTTAGCGATATGCGCGGCACAATTATCTTCACCAATTAAATATAAAGTAGGTGAATAGGGGCCTAATTCAGCCAGCTCGGTATTTTGATAAAGCGCAATGGACGGCCATTTTTTTAATTTCTTGATTATTTTCAAATCAAATGCAGAATCCACAATTGCATAAAGTGCGCCATACCCCACACTAGCGTCAATATCTTCATAAAGCACGGCAGAATCATGAATGACTTCAACTAAATTAGTCATGCTTGTAATACTCCTTAAGCGATAAAAGGGCTACCTGATTTCATCGCTGCTAATAAACATGGAATACAAACCGAATTAGGAAATTGCGGCAAGAGCGGGTTCATGCTTGCAGGCCCACTTAACTCATGGCTCGCCCCTTTAATGCTCACCGTTCCCGGGCAATGAATCTCGATATTGCCGCCTTTTAAGCGGATATAGCCGCCACCCGCCGTCATCAAAATTTCGTCTTTAGCCGTTACGGTGATGCTTTCTTTGCAGGCGGTGATTTTGACGTTTTTGTCGGCGGTGATTTCGATATCGTCACTTTGCGCTTGTAGTTGTATTTTGCCTTTGGCTGCGATCAGTTTTAGCGCGACTTTATCTTTTACCCCGGCCACAAATAGGCTGATGTGTGATCCGACGTTATGTATCCAGCGGCGGCCGGAGGTTTGATTTGTGTCACGCTGCGCAACCAGATCAAGGTTGGTGCCTGCGGTAATCGTTTGGCTTTGCGGGCTGGTGATGGCCACACCATCTTCGCCGTGTAGCAGGATGATTTTTTGCTGGCCGGATTGATCTTTAGATTTGCTCTTGCCGTCTTTGTCTGTGTTGCTGCTTGCTTCTAGGCTTTTGCTGGCATGCACGTGGTGGTGCAGATGGCCTGTAGCGGCTTTCTCACCTGCACTATTGTCGGGCTTGACGGTTTTATCGCCTTCGCCAGTTTCTATGGTATCGGCAAGCTGATTAGTGGCGGTTTCACCAAGGCTTTGGGCCAGTGCAAGCGCTGATTCGAGTTGGCTTTGGGCGGGGCTATGGTCGAGTTGCTTGCCGCTTGCGCCGTTTTTGGCTTCGGTGCTGATCAGCAGGCCGTTGGCGCGAATCGCACCTTGTTTGTCGCTGCGTAGCTCAAAGCCTTCACCGCGTGGCTCGCCTTTGCCATCGGTCCTTGGGTGGATTAAATAGCCCAGATTAAGCTGGGTTTTACCGTGCTCGCTGGATAATTTTGTGCGAACTTCGCCTTTGCTGTCGTCAAACAGCAGCTCGCCGTATTGGCCGCCTTCATGCTCTTTGGTTTTGATCCCAGATAGGGTTTTATTGGCGGGCAATGCGCCTGAGCCGCTGAACGCCGGCACTGGATGGCTGCCGTTATAGACCACCCCAGTGACGATGGGGCGGTCTATATCGCTTTCGAGGAAATTCACCAAAACTTCCTGGCCGATGCGCGGAATAAACTGATGCCCAAAGCCTGCGCCTGCCGATGGATAGGCAACGCGTATCCAGCAAGATGATTTGTCATCCAGGTTTGCGCCAAATTCTGGATGCTCGGCGGCACGCTGCCAGTGGAACTGCACCTTGATCCGGCCTTGCTCGTCGGTGTGGACTTCTGATCCGGCAGGGCCCACCACGGTGGCGGTTTGTACGCCGCGGCTTTTGGGTTTGCTGTGTTCTGAATGAGCAAAGTTAGGCGTAATCGGCTGGCCGCGTCTTTGGGCTGTGAATTGAACTTGGTAAGGCGCAGTGTTGGGCTTCGCAGGCTCAGCCCAACCTACGGCCGCGGAAGTGAATGCCAGCAAGCTGGGGGCAACCAAGCCAAGTTGCTGGGTTAAATCCGCTGGTAAATTATTGTTCGCTGTGAATTTTAGCTCGGTTACGGCGAATTCGCGTTGCTCGGCAGAATCCCATTCGTGTGCGGGGTGATCTTCTAGGCGGAACCACTGCCCAGCTTGCAGGGCACGTAAAGTGCCAGAGCCGATGAACGATTTCTTTTTTGCATCCGATGCTTGCTGACGCAGCTGTGCGTAGTGGCTTAGGCCCTCAGCATCGCTGGCGTAATAAAGGGCTTGCGGGTCGTAATCTTCGAAGCTAGCCTGCAGCTGTTGGCCGCCGTCACCTTGGTCGATCCGGCTCTCATCAAAGCTTTGTTGAGTACTGGTGGCTTTGTAATCAAAACTCGCCAAAGAGACCGAGCTGCTGCCCACCTGACGCTGGCTATGCCACTCGGTCAGTGAATCACTCTCTTCGGTGGCGTCAGCGCGGTGGAAACGCACCTGCATTTCCTGTGCTTCAGGAAGCGCAAAGGCGTCGTCGAAAATCACCAGCTGAACTTGCGGGTTATCTCCTGCTAAATGTTCAAATCGCCAGGCTAAACCTTCCTCAGCTAGTAATCGCGTCAGAAAATCAAAATCTGATTCGCGGTATTGCAGGCAGTAGGAGCGCGGGCCATGCGTGCCGGATAGCTTGAAATCTAGCGTTTGCACGGCGGCAAAAACAGGGTTTTTGGCCTGATGTTCGGCCAAGACTTGCTTCACGATGTCCGGAATGGATAAATCCTGAAACACGCGTGAGGTGCGACGGTATCTGAGTAAGGCAAATGGAGGTTCTACCGTCAGCGCATATTTGGCAAAGCCACCGTCAGAGCCGAGTAACTGGGCTTGCGAGACGACACCGCAGCGCTCAATTTCACTACCATTCGCATCAGCGACCGCTAAAACAACTGGCAGACCAAGTAAGGATTTAAGCTCTAGAGCGCCATCGGGGGATAAGCAATCGATCTGATAGCGGTAAGCCTGATTAATCCCCTCGCTGCCCTCCACTCGTTGCGGCAACAACTGCTCGCCCCACGCCCCGCCATCGCCAAGTTGCAGAGAAATAAGCCGCTGATTTTGTGAAAAAGCTGCGGCAAAAGAAGCGAGCAAATCGTTTAGATTCATAACAAACTCAAGGACTTACATGAAGCTCATAATATTACACGAATCTTTACCTTGCCATGCCCCTGTATTATCTATGACTTACCTTGAAAATAAATACCTCACCTTATTGATAAAATAAACCCCAGATTTAACGCCAGATAAAAATATACTTTACAGGAAGCATAGCTCACACATGGCACTATTTACCCCGTAAATCATAGGGAAAAAGGCTGCATTTCAAGCTCCAGCAGAAGAGCACATCTGTAACAAGGCCAATGCCATCAAAAACCGATGACTAATACCCCCCAAAGCGTGGCTAGCGAGCCAACCATGGCAATGCCATAGCAAAGCAGCCGCGCCACAGGGCCAGCGTGAATGCCAACATCGTGCAGGCTATGAAAAATACGATGCACCGCGTGCCACATAAACAGCGCGATGATCGCCAAGATCAAAGCCTTGCCGACGATATGCTGAGCAAAACCCTGCATATTGGCGTAAGAAAATAGCTCGGCAGGCAGCAGGCCTAAGGGCGCGGCGAAGCTGGTGATCAAGACCAGCATGGCCCCGATCAGTGCAGACAACATGCCACCTGCTCCAAAGAGCAACCAAAAGATCGGCTCGTTAGAACGCTTTAAACTCGTTTTCATCACAATCCCCTCGCAATAAACCACAGCGCGATAAACACCAGTGCACTCGCACCCACCGCTGCAGCAATACCTACCGTGGTAATGGTCGCTGCGGCGACTTTTTGTCCGCCAATTATCATAGGCGGCAAGGTGCGCGGCATGATTTTGAACCATGTGTAGCCGTGGTAAAGCATTGCGGCAAAGATCGCCAGATTGATGATCAGTATTGGCCCGCTGGCAACGAAGGCTCGGTAGCTATTCCATGCTGCTTCACCCTGAGTAAGGCAAATCAGCCCGGCGAGCAACTCCAGCGCGTAAGCCAGCACAAAAAAGGCCGTGCCTTCGTGCACCATATATTCAAGGAAAAAAGGATTGTGCCGCCACCAGCCAGCCATAGGGCGGATATAGGGTTTCCTGGCATTCATTTGCAGCCGCCTTTTTGATCTGGGGAGGGTAAGAAGCGAAAGAAAAAGTCGCGCGCGCTCGCCATCTTATTGATATTCACCGCATTGGCCGGGTCGACCATTTTTGGGCAAACTTCAGAGCAATAACCCACGGCGGTGCAGTTAAATACGCCGACTTGCGAGTTAATCAAAGCCTTGCGCTCGTCCGCCCCGCCATCTCTGGAATCAAGGTTGTAGCGCTGTAAAAGTGCAATTGCGCCGGGGCCGATAAAGTCGGGGTTTAAGCCCACCTGTGGGCAGGCGGCGTAGCACAGCATGCAGTTAATACAGCCTGCAAATTGCGAGTACACATCCATTTCGGCAGGTGTTTGTAAGTATTCTCCTTCCTGCAAAGATTTGGCTTCTTTCGGGATGAGGTAGGGCTTCACGCTTTCCAGCTTTTCGATAAAGCTGTCCATCACCACCACCAAATCACGCTCGATCGGAAAATGCGCCAGCGCTTCGATTTTTACGCCCTTTGGGTAATCCCTCAGAAAGGTTTTACACGCCAAGGCGGGCTTACCATCCACCATCATGCCGCAGCTGCCGCAAATGGCTTGCCTGCAAGACCAGCGAAAGCTTAATGTGCCATCCAGCTCGTCCTTGATATAGTTCAGCGCGCCCAGCACGGATAAATCATCGCTAAAGGGCACAGCATAATCCTGCCAGACCGGATGCTCGTCTTGCTCGGGGCGGTAGCGAAGGATGGATACAGTTACTTTGGTATTCATGCGTTTTTCTCCATCTTTTCGGCGGCTTCCCCTGCCGCGCCATAGGCACGCACTTTGGGTGCTGAGCGGGTGATTTTTACATCGCCGTAAGTGAGCGTTGGTGCTGCGCTGCCCTGGTAATGCGCCAGGGAGTGTTTAAGGAAATTCACATCGTCGCGCTCTTCAAAGCCATCGAGGCGCTGATGCGCGCCGCGTGATTCTCGCCGGTGCAGCGCAGAGTGCGCCATGGCCTCGGCCACATCCAGCTGATAACCCAGCTCGATGGCCAGTAGCCATTCGCTATTCCACACGGTGGATTTATCTTCAACACGGATATTTTGATAACGCTGTTTTAGCTCGGCTAATTTGTGGCAAGTGGCTTGCATGCTGGCTTCTAAGCGATAAATACCGCAGCCGTCTTCCATGGTTTGCGCCATTTCGCGGCGGATATCGGCCGCACGCTCGCTGCCCGCCTGCTGACGGATTTGCAATGCAGGCAAGGTCGCGGCTTCGGCCAATTTCAATAATGCATCGCTATTTTTAGGCGCGGCATTTTTGGCATAGCGCGTGGCCGATTCGCCCGCTACTTTGCCAAACACTGAAAGTTCGGCAAGTGAATTTGAACCCAGACGATTCGCGCCATGAATCCCCACGCTGGAGCATTCACCTGCGGCAAATAGCCCAGGTAGTGATGCCGCACAGTGGATATCAACAGGAATGCCACCCATGGTGTAATGCACCGCAGGGCGTACAGGAATCGGCTGGGTTACCGGATCGATATCCATAAATTCGCGGGCCAGCTCGCAAATTTGTGGCAGACGTTCGTGCAGTGTTTTTGCGCCCAAGTGACGTAAATCTAAATGCACTACCGCGCCATAGCGGCCCTCGATCGTGCGATTTTTTTGCATTTCATGCCAGAACGCTTGCGATAGTCTGTCGCGCGGGCCAAGTTCCATCGCCTTATTGCGCGGCTTATCTTCGGCAGGGCCTAGGCCATAATCTTGCAGATAGCGATAGCCATCTTTATTCACCAGTAAGCCGCCTTCGCCACGACAAGCCTCGGTAAACAACAGACCCGTACCGGGCATACAGGTGGGATGGTATTGCACGAACTCCATATCGCGCAGCGGCACACCATGGCGATAAGCAACCGCCATGCCGTCGCCTGTGACAATCCCGCCATTGGTGTTTTCGCGGAACACCCGCCCAGCACCACCGGTGGCCATCACCACCGCGCCCGCTTCGATCAGAATAAATTCGCCGCTGGCAATTTCAATCGCCAAGATGCCCTGCACGCGGCCATCGGCCACGATTAAATCGACCAGAAAATACTCATCAAAACGCGTAATTGAAGGGTATTTCATCGAGGTTTGGAATAGCGTGTGCAGCATATGAAAGCCAGTTTTATCTGCAGCAAACCATGTGCGCTCGATTTTCATGCCGCCAAAGGGGCGCACATTGATATGGCCGTCTTCCTTACGGCTCCACGGGCAACCCCAATGCTCTAGCTGCACCATTTCACGTGTGCATTCGCCAACAAAATAGTCGACTACATCCTGCTCGCACAGCCAATCGCCGCCAGAGACCGTGTCATTAAAATGATGCTCTAGGCTATCGTGCGCCTGCACCACCCCCGCTGAGCCACCCTCTGCCGCCACCGTGTGGCTGCGCATTGGATAAACCTTGGATAACAGCGCCACCGTTTGAGTCGGGTCGGCCTCGGCCGCGGCAATCGCCGCTCGCAAACCCGCACCGCCCGCCCCTACAATCACCACATCCGCTTTAAATACCCGCATACCTCAACGCCTACGCCATGCTTGGCGAATCAAATCAGAAGCAATCAATGTAGGGCCATTGACTTAAAGCTTTCTTGATCCTGATCATCTGAGTGATAAGTCGCAATTGTCATAAATACGAAAGGGCTTCTTTTAAACGCATCAAAATCTATGAGCACGGCTCACGTCGCACAAACACGCCATCCGCATTGTGGTTTAAAGCAATAGCATCCTTTTATAAAAAACATAACACTGTTGCTTTGCGTTGTTTTTTGTTGATTTATTATTTTTTTAATGAGGCGTGTTATGAAAAAATGGTCAGTATTAGCGGCAATCATCGCGGCAATGGGCGCGGGGCAAGCGTTGGCAGCGCCTACTTTAACGGGTCAACCACCCTTGGTACTTGGGCATCGTGGCGCTGCAGGATATTTACCCGACCATACGCTGGCCGGGTACAGCAAAGCGATTGAAATGGGCGCTGATTATATTGAACCTGATTTGGTCTCCACTAAAGATGGCGTGCTGATCGTGCGCCACGAGCCCAATATTAAAGACACCAGCGATATTGCATCTCACCCCGAATTTGCTGAACGCAAACGTAAATTTAAAATTGATGGCGTAGAAGAAGAAGGCTGGTTTGCGTTTGACTTTACCCTAGCCGAAATCAAAACACTCAAAGCCATTCAGCCCCGCGCTGATCGCTCTGCCGCCTATAACGGGCAGTTTGAAATTGTGACTTTTGATGAAGTGCTGGCCTTACGCGCAGCAAAATCAAAAGAAACAGGCCGTGAGATCGGGGTTTACCCGGAAACCAAGCATCCCACCCTGCATCAGCAACTGGGCCTGCCACTGGAAGAAAAACTGATTGCCGCGCTTAAGAAATACAATTTAAACCGCAAAAATGCCCCTGTTTTTATTCAGTCTTTTGAAACCAGCAACCTTAAAACACTGCGTAAGCTCACACCTGTAAAACTGGTGTTTTTAATTGATGGCAACGATGTGCGTGCCGATGGCAGCATTGATTCGGGCAAACCTTACGATTTTGTAGTAAACGACGACCCGCGCGGCTTTGCCGATATGCTAAGCCCAGCAGGCCTCAAAGAAATCAAGCAATTTGCGGATGGCATCGGCCCGTGGAAGCCTTATTTGATCAGCTGGAAGTTTAAAACTGATGCGGATGGCAAAAAGATCGACGTTAACGGTGATAAAGAAATCGACCAGCGCGACGCTACCCTCCTGCCCCCATCCAGTGTGGTGCAAGATGCACACAAAGCAGGCCTACTGGTGCATCCGTTTACTTTCCGCAACGAAGCCAAATTGCTTGCCGCTGATTTTAAAGGCAGCCCGGAGGCAGAATACCTTACCTACTTCGCATTGGGGGTAGATGGCGTATTCTCTGACTTTAGCGATACAGCCGTTGCTACCAGAAAGCGTTATTTGGCGAAGTAATATGCAAAAGACAAGCTTATAACGCTTTTCCAGAAGTTTGCCAGAGCGCTAAACCTTGAAGCACAGAGTAAAACGAGAGCACAGAAGGCGTAGAGAAAACCATCAAATCTATCGTTTTTTCTGTGAAATGCTTAGGGATCCAAGGGGGCGATATTTTTCACTGAGCTTAAAACTAAAGCCGCTTTATAATCAGGGGAAATAGGGGAGCTATGCGATAAAGCAAGTAACTAGATTGCCCCTAAAGCAAATAAAATTGCGATCAAGCACCGCGGCAAGGGCATATAATCTGAACTATTGTTCAATGAATTTATTTCTGATTTAATTCGTCAATTGCCCAAGGAGGAAATAACGATGAAATTCTTTAATCGTGCAGACGTTCGGCAGATCAACCAAAGAATGATGGCCTCAGGCGGCAAAGCAGCAGATGAGGGACTGTCTGCGACTAGCCGAAAAATAATACGAGAGACTTCATTTTCCCGCAGTGAGATCAACTCCGCGTTTCGGCAAGCCCATCAGCGCCTTGAAGGATCGAAGTGAGCCAAGACCAGTACAGTTGGGTATACAAAGAACTCGTACAAGGCCCCGATGATGTTGTCGGGGCTTTGGCTTATGTGCTCTACAAACAACAAAAAATCGCGTTTCTTGAAAAAATCAACACGGATTTAAACCGTGAACCGAGCGAGGACGAGCTGCGCAGCTTTCATACCTACACCCTGCTTCCTGAAACGCTGCAAGGCTTTACCGACAGGGCAGAAGCGCTTGCCGATCAGTTCCTTGAAATTGCCCTCGCGACTAAATTACAACAGGCTGAAACCTTACTCCGCCAATCGGTCACGGTTGAGGAAGTCAAAAGAGCCGCGCTGGATACCAGCAGAGAAGTAAATAACGCAAAACAGGTGCTAGAAAGCAAGCTAGATGCTGTGGCTTCAGAATTAAATGGTAAAAAAGGCTTCTGGGGCTGGGTACGGGATGTGGGCGGCAATCTGGCCGTCAACTTTGGCACCATTCTGCTGATTGGCATGATGATTATGGGTTACCAAGGTTTAGCTCACTTTACTGGCCTATTTGAAAAAAGCACGGGAGTCAGTGCCGCAAGCAATCAACAGCCTGAAGCCGATCCCGCTTCGATACCCGTTGCAATTCCGGCTGAAGCAAGCCCAAAATAAATGTGGAACTCTGCGCCCTCTGTGCTTAAAGATTTAGCTCCGCGTCGCATCCCACTCTCTACCCCGCCATCCGCACAATCGCCATACAATCCGCCAATGTCAGCTTGCCGCGCTCCCCAAGTGGAAAAGCCTTGTGCTTGGGTAATAAATCGCCAACGGCCAGCGCCACTTCATCGGCATTTAAGCCATAAGCAGCCAGATACGTTGGCAAGCCCATTCGCTCAAAAAAATCCACCGTTGCATCGATGGCCGCATGGGCCACTTCGCTATCGCTGCCTGACAAGCCCCACACACGCCGACCATATTGAGCAAGCTTGAGCAATTTATCGTCAAAGCAATAGCGCAGTAAGCTTGGCAGCACCACGGCCAGTGTCTGCGCATGATCCAGATTATAAAGCGTGGTCAGCTCATGGCCGATGGCGTGGCTGACCCAATCCTGCGGTTGCCCAGCCCCCACCAAGCCAAACAGCGCCTGATTGGCGCACCACATATAGTTAGCCCGAGCGTCGATATCGTTTGGGCTTGCCAGCGTAGTCGGCCCGACCTCAATCAAGGTCGATAAAATCCCCTCGGCCAATCGGTCTTGTAAGCGCGCTTCGGCGGGATAGGTGAGATATTGCTCGGTGGTATGAATAAACGCATCAACCACGCCATTGCTAATCTGCCGCGCTGGCAAACTTTGTGTCAGCAGAGGATCGAGCACGGCACAGCGTGGGAATACCATGGCGTTTTTAAACGACATTTTGTCTTGGGTAGCGCGGCGGGAAATCACCGATGCAAAATTACTCTCCGCCCCTGTTGCGGGTAAGGTCAGCACCACAGCAATCGGCAAGGCGCGCTTGATAGGCGTGCGATTACCCACAATCAGCCAAGGATCAATCTTCTCATCGAGCAGCGCTGCAGCGGCAATAAATTTAGCCCCATCAATCACAGATCCACCGCCCACGGCCAGCACCCAATCCACCTTGGCGGTTTTGGCCTGTGCAACGGCAAGCAGCAGCGTTTCATACTCGGGATTAGCCTCAATACCTGCAAATTCACAAACTTCATGCTGTGATAGAGCGGCCATCACCTGCTGATAAACGCCATTTTGCTTAATACTACCGCCACCATAAACTAGGAGCACACGACTAGCCGCAGGAATCTCTGCCGCCAATTGCGCTACCTGCCCCTGCCCGAAATGAATGCGCGTCGGCGCGTAGAAACTAAAATTTTGCATAAACACCCCCAAGCCAAGCACAAAGCTTACACCCACTCACGGGCTAAGGGCGAAGGAATACATAGATGTCGCAAGGTGAGCATAGGTCTGTACTGCGCAAAGCAATCATTTTTATTACAATAGCATCAGCGCAACATTTACAGATCTAAGCTATAGCCCCAAAGCTAAAGACCCTTGGAGCCTTTTCATGACACATAGCGTTGCCAACCTCATCCGCGAAACAGAACATGCCCGATTATCTGCACTGGTTCAGGGCCATATCGAAACCGCCAGCGCTCTACACGCGCCAGACTTTCAGCTTATCACCCCGATTGGCGATACATTGAGCAAAGCCCAGTATTTAGGGGCAATTGCTGCAGGGCATATTAAGTATTTAAGTTGGGAGCCTGCCACAATTGAGGTGCGCGTATTTGGCTCTGCCGCCATCATCCGCTATCGCTCAAGCCTTTCTGTGATCTTTGGTGGCTATACCGTGCCGCCCGCTCAGTATTGGCATACCGATTTTTACGAGATGCGCGATGATATCTGGCAAGTGGTCTGGTCTCAGGCCACCGAGATTCGCCCTGTCAGCTCACGAGGCGAGGTGCTCACGGCCTGAAAGGTGACGCCTCACCCCAAGCTGAGTAAACTGCGCAGCTCAAAACTGGGAGTTAAATATGTCGCTCAAAGCCACGTGGTATCAGGACAAGCTAAAGAAAAAAGCCAAACGCGGCTTTCAAGGCTATCCAATCGCAACCGTTACTTTTTATGGGCCGAACGATCAGCTGGCGAGCAAAGTATCTGTAGGGATCATTCAGGAAGAAAACGGCGAAGTGACTGCGCTGGAACGCTGGCTGGATGAGGTCGGTGATATTCGTAAAAATGGGCCTGTTATTGCTGAAGTCTTGGCGTTTATTGCTAAGCACAGCACGTTTTCAGTGATTTCACCCGAGCGCATTTTAGGCTGTCCGCACGAAGAAGGCAGCGATTATCCTATTGGCGAGAAATGCCCGAAGTGTGCCTATTGGGCGAATCGGGATCGGTTTACGGGCAAGTTAGTGGCTTAGAAATGTAGGGTGGGCACGCATTTGTGCCCACTCAGCAGCCCTACAGCCCCATCTGTTTTTGCCTGATCGCCAACAGCGCTTGATTCCTCAGCGTTTTAAGCAGGTTTAATTCTTTACCTGCTATTTTTAAATCTCCAGCCTTGGTTTTATCGGCATAAAGCAGGCCGATGGTGCGTTTTTCTAAAACCAGTGGAAAAATAATAAAGGTTTGTGATGTCAGTGCGCTTCGATACCAGTTGGGAACTCGGGATTTAATCGATTCCACATTGATATCTTCGATAAAAATATCAGCGTTTCTTTCCATTGCCACCTGAAATACATCCACTGCTTTATCCAAGCTAATTTGAAAGCGCGGAATAATTTCGCCAATATCTGCACCAAAGCCAAAGCGCCCTACAATTTGATTTTTCTTTGGATCACGCGTAGCAATTAACACATGCTCAAAACCCATACTGCGATACATGGTTTCTAAAATAATTCTAAGTAAATCATTCAATTTAAAAGAAGTCACCAGCGTATTAGTAATATCCTGCACCCCTGCCGCAAGTGATTCTGCGGCAGGCACCAAAGCCTCGTCGGGCGGCACGACTTCTGATTCCAGATCAAACTGCCGGGTGTGCAATTGGGCTCTGTCTATGGTATCGGCTACTTGCGGTGCATTGGCTTTTTCGCCTAATACACCGGTTAATACACGCAATTGATTGGCAAAATCACTCTGCCGCGTATCCACACCCAAAATACCCAGATAGCTTAAATACATTTGTGCCGCTTCTTTTAATAAATCACCCAATTCACGCGCGCTCCAGGCATAGGCGGGCTTCAGTTTTTTCTCCATCTCGATCAATACCCGCCCAGCATCGGGTTTGGGCATTTGCGCAAGGGGCACTAAATCGGCCCCCATATTAGCAAATAAGCGCAAACGCTCAGTTTGATTTTGCGGCGGCTTAATTGCGCCTTCCGGCAAATGACGCATGCTGGCAATAATACGCTCAGGAAAATTCCAGCTTTGCGCCACGCCTATGCCTAATTCTCTAAAGCTTAAGCCCAGCACTTGCACCGAAGCGACATCTTCATTGCTTCCTGCTTGCAGCCGTTTATTAATTTCAATATTTTCTTCATGAAAATAATACACCGTGAGTAATTTACCCAGCGCGGTAAACATGCCGCAGATCAAGCCTTCCTCCACATCACGCGCGCCGCTTTTTTTGCCCAACTCCCGCGATAAAATGCCACCAAAAAACGCGCTCAATACGGCATCCCTCAATGCCGAGGCCTGCGCCTTATTATGCATATGCTCAAATAGCAGCAGGGTAATCGCCAAATTGCGAATCGCATCAAAACCCAAAATCACAATCGCTCTGGAAATCGTACTGATCGTGCCGCCAAAATGACCATAACTGGCGGAGTTTACAATCCGCAATAATTTATTGGTCAGCGAGAAATCTTGCAAAATCACTTCGGATAACACTTGCAAGCGCTCGGCATCGCCCTCGCTGATTTTATTAATGGCGGTTACGGCTTGCGATAAGGCAGGGAAATCCGCCGTATGCCGCATTCGCCTCAGCAAGAAATCCAGCGTGCTATTGCCGCTGCCCTCGCCGCCTTCCTGAGCGTGCTGGCCGCCCAGCCAGTCACGTAGCGCCAGCAGCATAGAATGCGCATCGTTATAGCGCTCTTGCGGATTTTTGAAGAGCGCCACCATCACCAAATGATCGAGCTTCTCGTCCACACATTCTTTTAAGCTGGAAGGCGGCACAAAAGGCTCGTTGGCTACACGGTGCAAAAGGGTATAAACCGATTCACCCTCGGCAGCGGGCCGGCCGGTTAGCATCTGATACAGCGTCATACCCACCGCAAAGACATCTGCTTCGGCATCCACCGGCAGATTTTGCATCATTTCGGGCGCCATATAGCCCGCAGTGCCAATCATCTCGCCCGGCTCTTTGCTGCCCCGTTTAGCGGCAATCCCAAAATCCATCAGCCGGGGACGATCTTGCTCGTCGAGCATCACATTGTGCGGCTTGATATCGCGGTGAATCAGCCCTTGGCTGTGCGCATAGGCCAGCCCCTCAAGCACGCCGCAAATGATTTCTACCGCGCGCACAGGCTGCATCGCGCCTTTGGTATCTAGGTATTGCGCCAGTGTCTGGCCTTTTACATATTCAAAGATCAAACAAGGATGGCCATTGCTGACCAATGTATCATGAAGCGCCACGATATTGGGGTGCTGCAGTTGGCTAACCACTTTGGCCTCATGTGCGCACTCTGCCGAATGACTGTGCAACACCTTAATCGCCACCAACCGATCCAACTGCGTATCATTCGCAAGAAATACCAAGCCCTGCGCACCCTGCCCTAGTTCCTTGACGACTTTAAACCGGCCACCTCCAAATTCTTTCATAACGACGCTTTCCTTTTTCTTCTTAGCAATATAGCCTTAGCGCGCTTAAATCAGGAGCCTATTGTCTGTGTCTATATTAGAAATCATTGGTTTTATCGCTTCCTTACTGGGAATCTGGCTTGCAACACGTAGCCATGTGCTCACCTGGCCGCTGCAACTGATCGCTAGCTTACTGTATGTATGGCTATTTTTTGATGCAAAGCTGTTTGGTGAAAGCCTGCTGCAATTTGTCTACGCCGCACTTGCTATTTATGGCTGGTGGATGTGGAAGCGTAGCGCCACGGATCACTCACTGCCAATCAGCAAACTCAGCCGCCGCGAATGGTTACTGATTAATGGCGGCGGCCTGCTGCTCACCCTGCTTGTTACCCGTTTTCAAGTACAGTTTTTACCCACCGATCTGCCCTTGCTTGATTCAGGCATTTTTGTATTTGGCCTGATCGCCCAATGGATGCAAGCGCGCAAAAAAATCGAAAACTGGCCCTACTGGATTGCCCTCGATCTGATTGCCTCCGGCGTTTACGCCTATAAAGGTCTGCACCTGACTGCCGTGCTCTACATCATCCTGACCGCACTGGCCATCTCCGGCTGGATAAGCTGGCGCAAAGAGATCGCAAAAGAGATGCCCAAGGTATGAAAATCGCCATCGTCGGCCCGGAATCCTGCGGCAAATCCACCTTGGCGCAAGATCTGTCCGCGGCGCTCAATGCACCGTGGGTGGCCGAATACGTGCGTGAGTACTTCGCCCAAAAAGGCACAAATGATTACCAGCTAAGCGACATCATCGCCATCGCCCAAGGCCAGCTTGCAGCCGAGGCGGCCCACAATGCCCCGCTACTGATCTGTGACACCACCGCACTCGTGTGCAAAATATGGGCACAAGTGCGCTACGGCCACTGCCCCGACGCACTCACTGCCCTCTACCACCCCCAAGACTACGCCCTCCACCTGCTCACCCGCCCGGACCTCCCATGGGAGCCCGACCCCCTGCGCGAAAACCCCAACGACAGAGACTATTTATTTGATCTTTACGAAGCAGATTTAAAAGCCAGCGGTGCAAATTATGTGGTGGTGGCAGGGGCGAGAAAGAGGCGATTAGCGATCGCGATGGAGGAAGTTTTAGAATTGAGGAAAAAAAGTAACGATTGAAACACAGGCAAAACTGTCGTCAAACGCAACATTAACGCAAGCAAAATGCTAAAATGCGCGCCTTAATTTTATAAATTAAGGCGCGCATATGTTTGGCATTCATGATTTAGGCTTGTTTGTTATTTCTGGTCTGCTACTCAATATGGCGCCGGGGCCGGATTCTTTGTTGATTGTTTCCCGTAGTGCTGCGCAAGGCTGGCGATCTGGCTCGGCCGCAGCGCTGGGGATAGGCAGCGGCACTTTGGTGCATGTTTTTGCCGCGGCTTTGGGCTTGTCAACCCTCTTAGCCACTTCGGCAATGGCATTTACGCTTGTGAAATATATAGGCGCAGCTTATTTACTTTATATGGGCTGCACGCTTTTATTGAGCCGGGCATCAGCACCTGCCATTAGCCAGCCAGTGCAAACACTCGCTTACCGGGCGGTTTTTCTGCAAGGCTTCTTCTGTAATTTACTTAATCCCAAAGTAGCCCTCTTTTTTCTCGCCTTTGTACCGCAATTTATTTCCAACGATTCTCCTTCCAAAGCTCTTGCATTTATCTTACTTGGCTGCATATTCAATGCCAATGGCATGCTATGGTGTCATTTTTTAGCCATCTCATCGGCAAGAATCAGCCAGCGCATTCAAATCAGCAGCGCTTTTTCTAGCTGGATGAATAGAGCGATCGGCGCGATTTTTATTTCTTTCGGCATCAAACTCGCCTTATTTAGCCGCAGTTAAAACCAGCCACTGCTTGCAGGGCTCAAACACGATGGAGATATGCAATGGAGCTGTGGGCCTTATGGACAAATGTATTTACAGTAAGTATCAGCATGCTGACATCCCATCTGGGCCTATCTGAAGCGCTCGCCATTATACTGCTCACGCTCTGCGTTCGCGCCGCCATGATGCCGCTATCGCTCGCCTCAGCGCATCAAATGCATAAAAACAAATTAGCAATAGCTAAGCTAAAGCCCATGCAGGCCAAGCTCAGCGAGCGACACAAGAGCAACCCACGCGAACTCATAAAGCAAACTATGGCGCTGTATCGCGAGCATGGCATTTCTTTTTTTAGTAAGGCCATGCTGGTCAACCTGACTTCACGTACTGTGTTTGGCATAGGGTTTTTCCATGCTTTAAGCCGCATGAGTATTACCTCAAAGTTTCTATGGATTGCCAGCTTAACCAAGCCCAATTTTGTACTGAACATTTTAGTGGGTGCTCTGATGTTCCTCGGCTTGATCCTCATGCCTGGCGCAACGAGCGACACTAGCAGCATGCTAATGCTGATGATTCCGGTGATTATTTCCATCATCGCCCTCCTCTCCTTACCCGCCGCGATCGGTGTTTATTGGGCCAGCTCAAATGCCGCGACCATTGTGCAGGCGCTTTTGCTCAGAGGCATGATTAAGCGTGCGGAACAGCGCACTTCGCTAGTTTAATTACGCCAATATTCAGGGAGGGTGCAGCCCAGTTGTATTTTAGTTAGCGCACATGAGGCTTTACCCTCCCTGCAAGCAACCTTCTTAGCCCCTTAATATGCAAAAAATGAATATGAATAGAGCCCATCGTTCTCCCCGCATTGCCATCGTTCAATCCAAAATGCATTGGCGCTGCGAAGAAAACACAATTGCTATTCTGGAAAATTTAGCCCAAGCGGCAGAGGCAGGGGCGCACATATGTGTTTTTCCGGAACTGGCGATCACGGGTTTTCACCGCTTGATTAAAACAGAAGCAGAGCCGCTTCGTGTCGAGCACGCCTTACGCCAGATACGCAACCTTTGTAATGAAAAATCAATTGCTTGCGTGGTTGGCACCCCGACTTTTACTCAGGATAAGCCGCCATTTAACAGCCATATTCATATTAACGAGTTTGGTGAAATCGCTGCTGTGATCAGCAAAATCGGCCTTACAGCTAGCGAAGCTAGCTTTTTTGCTGCGGGATCAAGCCGCACTATTGCTCATTTACACCAAACTCGCTGCACATCAGTGCTTTGCCGTGAAGTAGAGGATTTAGAGTCCATCAGCACGCAACTCACTCCAGGCATTTGCGATATTATTTTTTGGCCTAGTCTCATTGGACACGCCCCCAGCAATCCGCCAGATCCTTTTGAAATAGATTACCTGCCTATGGCTCAGCAGCTTGCAAAGCAATCAGCAGCCCATCTTATTCAATGTAACTGGCCTAACTCGCTCAATACGCCAGACGCTTGTTATCTTGGCGAAAGTGCAGTCATCTCTGCGACAGGTGAGCTACTGTTTAAACTCCCCAGAAATCAAGCAGGAATGGCGATTTTTATACTCGGCAGCGATCAATACAGATGGCTAGCACGGGAGCCTCTTAAATCCAATCCTGCCATCGCCATTGAATAGGCCCAACAAGCCATCAATAACTCGGCAAAAATCTTACAACTCTGTTAATATTCGCTCCCATTACGCTTATCGTTTTAGCTTGTTATCTTGCACTCTGGAATCAAAGTCTTATGCTTAACGCCGTACCGCTTTCTGAACAACTTCAACACTATTTTGGCTTTAGCCAGTTTCGTAATGGTCAGCGTGAAGTCGTTGAAGCACTAGTGGACGGGCATTCGGCGATGGCGATTTTTCCGACTGGATCAGGAAAATCGCTCTGTTATCAGCTTGCTGCCTTACAAATGCCCCATCTCACTCTGGTTATTTCCCCGCTTTTGGCTTTAATCCGCGATCAGCTGGCTTTTCTGCAAAGTAAGGACATCGCCTCGGCCGCCATTGATTCCAGCCAAAGCCGCGAAGAAACCCAGCAGGTTATGAAAGATGCGCAGGAAGGCAAGCTTAAGATTTTGATGGTGTCGGTAGAGCGTTTAAAAAATGAGCGATTCCGGCGCTTTATTGCGCAAATCCCCGTCTCGCTTTTGGTGATCGACGAGGCGCACTGTATTTCTGAATGGGGCCATAACTTCCGCCCCGATTATCTGAAGCTACCTGATTACAAACGCGAATTAAACATCCCGCAGGCGCTGTTGCTGACTGCAACGGCCACCCCGGCGGTGATTAAAGATATGGCGGCCAAATTTGCTATTCAGGACGAGCACATTACCGTTACCGGCTTTTATCGCTCTAATTTGCATCTGCATATTCGCCCCACAGAAAGCACCCATAAAGACGCCACGCTGATTCATGTGCTTGGCAAAACACCCAATGCGCCCTGTGTGGTGTATGTTACCCAGCAAAATACCGCCGAAGTGGTCGCGACCATGTTACAGAGCAAGGGCATTCACGCCACCGCCTACCATGCGGGGCTGGATAATGTGGTCCGCCAGCAGATTCAAGACGATTTTATGCGAGGCGAGTCACAAGTGATTGTAGCGACGATTGCCTTTGGCATGGGCATCGATAAAAGCGATATCCGTCAGGTGATTCACTACGACTTACCTAAATCGGTAGAAAACTACAGCCAGGAAATTGGCCGCGCCGGGCGTGATGGTGAAAAATCGCTCTGTACTTTACTGGGCAGCCAGGATGGCCTGAATCTACTGCAAAACTTTGTGTATGGCGATACGCCAGAGCAGGCATCGATTGCCAAAGTATTGCAAAATATTGTGAGCAACACAGAAAACGGCCAGTGGGAAATGACGCTGTACGATTTATCCTCGCAAAGCAATATTCGCCAATTGCCATTAAAAACGCTGTTGGTTTATTTAAATATGCAGGGAAAAATCCAGCCCCTATATAGCTATTACAGCGAATACCGTTTTGTATTACAAATGAGCGAAGCCGATCTTTTGGGGAATTTTAAAGAAGAGCGCCGCGACTTTATTACATCTTTACTCAAGCATTCCAAGCTCGCCCGCACATGGTATAGCTTTGATTTTGATTCTTTCCTCGGCGAATTCCCCGCTCAACGCCAGCGTGCCGTTGCAGCCTTAGAGTATCTGGATGAGAGCGGCTATTTGCGCCTGGAAACCAAGCAAATGACCGACGTTTATCAAGTATTAACGCCGATTAATCCGGATGAATTATCGCTCAGCTTTTACCAGCAATTTAATGCCAAAGAGCAAAAAGAAATTGGCCGCCTCGCCCAAATGCTGGCGCTCTTTGAAAGCACGCAATGCCTGAGCCATACCTTAGCCGTTTACTTTGGTGACGAAGCCGCCCCTGCCGCCTGTGGTCATTGCAGCGTATGCCACGGCAAGCCAGCCACGCTACCCGCCCCACCAGCACTTGTGCCGGTTGATGATTTAGACTTAGAAGCCATGTGTGCCGATCTGCTTATCAAGGCAGGCAAGCCACTCAGCGCCCATTTGCTCAGCTGTTTTCTGTGCGGCATCACCTTGCCACTACTCACCAAATATCGCGCCAGTAAAATGGCCTATTTTGGCAAACTGGCGGATTACCCCTTTGCCGACGTAAGAGCTGCGTTTGCTGCAAGCTAGTTTACGGCGCATATCAATGATGTGATTGCCCGCGCAACAGACAATGCAAACCGTGCGCTAAACACTGCCGCTCGCAAACACGCTTATTGCAGCGTAGAATGCGGCACTTTTCGTCGGGAGCTACCATGGCCAAACTCTATTTTCGCTATTCCGCAATGAATGCGGGTAAATCTACGGCCATGCTGCAAGTTGCCCATAATTACGAAGAACGCGATATGCAAATTGCCCTGTTTACCGCAGCGATTGACGACAGGCATAGCGTAGGTACCGTGGCTTCCCGCCTTGGCATGACCCGGCAAGCAGAGATTTTTAATGCGGATACCGATTTTAACCAGCTATTTGCCAGCAGAAAAGTCGCCTGTATTTTAATTGATGAAGCGCAGTTTCTTAGCCCGGAACAAGTCAAACAGCTGCATATTCTGGCCCACCAAAGCAATTTTCCGGTGATTTGCTATGGTCTTCGCACTGATTTCTCAGGCGAGCCATTTCCAGGCTCCACCTATTTATTAGCGCTGGCCGATGATTTGGAAGAAATGAAAACCATTTGTCAGTGCGGCAAGAAAGCCACTATGAATCCACGCGTTAATGCGCAAGGCTGCCGTGAAGGCTCGGGCGAGCAAATCTTGATTGGCGGCAATTCCAGATACCAAGCCATGTGTGCCAAATGCTTTTACTCGGCCAAAATTGTCTAAGGCTTAGGCCCTTGCAGCGCATCCGCTTCATCCTATCCATTGAAGTGATGCGCTTTAGCCGCGAATACTTTTAATAGCAGAGGCTTTCGCGGCTAAAACTGCTGCTACAAAAAAAGCCCCTTCCTGTCGCCACCCCCGCATGTTTTTGCTAGCGATTAAGCGCCAATATCAAGCTCCCGACAGCTCGGGAATAGCGGAATTGAATCAATCGAATCTTCACCTGCCCGGCACTTGTGCTTATATAGCCAAGGGCATTTTTACGCGGCTATGCTGCGGCTTCAATCTGGCAAACACCGCCATTAAAAACACAAGAATAAATACTAACAAAAGCTAATGATTGATATTCTTTCAATTAATTTACACAACAAAACAATCCCACCATAAATTCCAAGCATTTTCCGGAAATTGAACACCCACCACATAAATCAAAATACTTACTAGTTTACTGTTATTACAAACTTAAATAGCGATCAAAATCAAGATGATAACAATTGTCATTATTAAACATATGACATATTTATAAATAAAACGCTATGATCCACCCCTTGTTTGGCACTAAAACCATAAAAACCCTATCATGACGATTTCTAAACGACTTATTTTCCTGATTGCACTTTCACTTACATCTTCATTACTTATTGCCAGCATTGCTTGGCAGCAATTAAATAGTGCAAATGAATCTCTGCAAACAATCACTGAACAAAATATCCCTGCTATTCATACCCTCAATCAAATCAGCCTCTCTTTTAAAGAGCGCCGCGTGCAGCTTTATCAGCACATCATGGCCCACGATGCAGAAGGCAAAAAGAAGTACGAGCCGCGTATTCAAGCACTATCACAAGAAATTAACGACGCCGTACAAAAGCTCAATACCAGCAAATGGATAAGCAGCAGCGAGCTATCCGCCGCACTAGCCGCATACGATCCTGTTTTCACTGAAGTGCTCAAACTTTCCAGAGAAAACAATGAAGAAGAAGCCCAAACTTATGTGCAGCAGTACGGCACTGTAGTGGGCATGCAAGTCAATACCGCGCTAAAAAAATTAGCCGATGACAACACGCGCACCATTAATCAGGCCCGCGAGCAATTTAATACCGATCAACAGCAAGCCAAGCTGGTTTTCTTAAGCATTGTGCTACTGAGCTGCCTGCTGCTACTCAGCCTTGGCAGCTATATCTACAAACAAATACGTAAGCCTTTACAAGATACCGTCAATACCATGCAAAGCATTGCTGACAAACTGGATCTTTCCTTACGCATTCCGCACACCAGCAAGGACGAAATTGGCCAGATGGTGCAAACCATTAATCAGGTGCTGGCGCATATTCAAGGCTCTCTTCAGCAAATTCAAAAAAACAGCAGCGATGTTCATCAAGCAGCAACAGGGCTGGCCCAAATGGCCGAACAACAATCGATTAATGCCGAAATCGCCAGTGAAACGGCCTCGGCCATGGCGGCCACAGTAGAAGAAGTCAGCAGCAGCATTAGCCTGATCGCCGAGCGCAGCCAGGATACCCGTAAGATCAGCCAAGCGGCACACATGCAGGCCGAGCTGGGCATTACTGTGATTGATAATACGGTGGAGCAGATTTACGGCATTGCCGCCCAAGTAGACGAAGCGTCCAGAGAGCTTGGCGAGCTGCAAGACAGCAATAAAGAAATCCAGAACATGGTGCAAATCATTAAAGAAATCGCCGATCAAACCAGCTTGCTGGCGCTCAATGCCGCCATCGAAGCCGCCCGCGCCGGTGAAGAAGGCCGTGGTTTTGCCGTGGTAGCCGATGAAGTACGTAAGCTTGCCGAACGCACGGCCCGCTCTACCCAGCAGATTGTAGGCTCGGTAGAGCGCATCCATCAGGGCGCAAACCGCGCGGCAGAACGCATGCTGGATGTAGTGGGCCGAGTCGATCAAGGCGTGGCCATGGTGGGCGACGCAGGAAAATCCATGCGGGAAATTCGCAGCGCATCGCATCATGTGGTGGCGCAAGTCAGCGATATTTCTCTGGCCATTAACGAGCAAAGCGCGGCCAGCCACGCCATGGCCTTGCAAGTAGAACGCACCGCCAGCATGGCCGAAGAAGCCCACGCCGCCGCCAAACACGAAGCCGATTCGGCCAAGCAATTACGTAAACTGGCAAACACCATGCAAAACGAAGTAAACCGCTATCGTTTGAGCTAGATTGTAAGGAATCTCACGAGGTAAAATCCACCGGAGTGATGTTCCTGTAGGTTGGGTTAGCGGGTTTGTTCGCCGATTTGAGACAAACAAACCTGCGTAACCCAACATTTAGGCATAAAAGAATGTTGGGTTACGCGATATATCTAAGCTTAGTAAACCTCTCACGCATACTACGCACCCAACTTACCCACCCTATGCATCTACAATATTCACGTCAAATGCAACTGACTTGCACAAACGGGCAATAAATTGCTATTGTAAAAAAGAAACAGCGTTCCGCAAAAAGGAAAAAGCAAGTGAAAGGTTTATTTGAAATGGCAGCGTGGCAGCGGGTGCTGTGTGTGCTGCCCTTATTATTACTACTCTGGGCACTCACTGATTGGGCTTTGCAAGCATGATGGAAGTCCACCACCTTACCCTGTGCTATCGCGACAGGGCTGCTGTTCACTCGCTATCTGGCCGCTTTGAAACCGGCAGCCACACCGCGATTGTCGGCCCCAATGGCGCGGGTAAATCAACGCTGCTCTCTGCCTTGGCGGGCATCAAAACGCCGGATGAAGGCCATATCCATGCCCACGGCAAGGTGGCGTATTTAGCACAGCTTTCAACACTGGATAAACAATTTCCCTTAATGGTCAGAGAATTGGCCTTGGCGGGTGCTTGGTCCCGGCGCGGCGCTTGGCGTGGCTTGTCTAAGCAAGATCGTGAGCAAGCCGATAGTGCTTTAGAGCAAGTCGGCTTAAGTGACTTTGCCAATGCCCCCATCAGCAATCTATCGGGCGGGCAGCTGCAAAGAGCGCGTTTTGCACGGCTGATTGTAGAAGACGCCGATGTGCTGCTGCTAGACGAGCCCTTTGCCAATGTAGATAGCACCACCATCGATAAGCTTTTAGAAGTGCAACACAACTGGCATCGCATGGGTAAAACACAGATCACCGTTTTGCACGATATTTCGCAAGTACGGGCGCATTATCCACAAACGCTGCTACTGGCCCAATCGGCCATCGCATGGGGCAACACTTCAGATGTACTGACCGAATCGCTGCTGGCCGAGGCCAATCGTCGCGCCCAGCACTGGCGTAATGATGCCGCTTGGTGCGAGGTATGCGAATAATGGCTCAATTTGAAATCATCAGCGCGGTCAGCGAATTTGCATTTATGCGCCGCGCCCTGATCGGCAGCATGGCGCTGGCTATCGGCTGCGCCCCTGTCGGCGTTTTATTACTACTACGCCGCATGTCTTTATTTGGCGATGCGCTATCGCACGCCGTTTTACCCGGTGCGGCCATTGGTTTTTTACTCGGCGGGCTCACCTTACCCTGGCTGGCCGGAGGCGGCTTGATCGCTGGCCTGCTCGTTGCCCTTGCTGCCAGTGTGGTGGCTAGAAAATCGCGTTTAAATGAAGATGCCAGCTTTGCCGGGTTTTATTTATTGGCCCTCGCCATTGGTGTGCTGATTGTTTCTAAATGGGGCAGCAGCGTCGATCTGATTCATCTTTTATTTGGCTCAGTATTGGCGATTGATGATCCATCGCTCTTGATTGTTAGCTCCGTGGCCAGCATTACCCTGCTTTGGCTGGCGATTGAATATCGCGGCATTGTGCTGGAATGCGCCGATTCTGGCTTTATCGCCGCCACCAGCGGCAACGGCATGCGCTTTCATATTGGCTTTATGGTGATTGCTGTGCTTAATTTTGTGGCCGCATTTCAAGCGATGGGCACGCTGATGGCCGTAGGCCTGATGATGCTACCCGCCGCCACCGCCCGCCTCTGGGTGGAACGCTTGTCGATGCTGTTTGCCGTATCTTGGCTGATCGCCCTCTTTGCCTGCGTCGCAGGGCTAGTCGCGTCTTACCAATGGGATTTACCCTCAGGCCCCGCCATTGTTTTAATTGCTGGCGGGCTGTACTGCCTGTCGCTGCTCTTCGCCCCCTTCGGCTTATTTATCCGCCGCAAAGCGAGGCATCATGCTGTTTAGGTGGATGGTAAAACCCAGATCTTGAACCACGGAGGGCACAGAGAACAAGGAGTTTCACGGAGGAAACCGAGTTTGAATTGAGCCTTATGCTTTGTGTGTATTTCAATTTCAACCATCAGCGTTTTCATCACGGCTCATTGCATAGGGCTTTTACCCTCCCCTTGAAGCACGCCGAAACGAGGAATAAGCGGATCGGGGTTTCGGAAAAGGGGTAGCGGGCTTGCTCTTGAGCAGCCTTTTCCGCCGAGCCGATTATCCGCAGTGAGGGGCCTTCGTGCTGGTCGGGGCGGCCTTCTTTGCGTGCTAGGATTTCTGGCCGTTCAAGAAAGTGAGTCCCACGCGGGGAATCCCGCACCAAAATCAACGTGCCAAAGGCACTTAAAAAAACAACCCACAGAAAGAAGGACTCCCCCCATGCATAAACACTTACTCGCCCTGCTACTGGCTGCCAGCAGCCTTGCCCAAGCGGCTCCGCTTAAAGTTGCGGCTAGCTTTAGCGTGCTATCTAATTTGGTTCAAGAAGTGGGCGGCAAGCGGGTGGAGGTCAGTAGCCTCGTGGGCATGGATGAAGATGCACATATCTGGCAAGCCAAGCCTGCGGACTTAAAAAAACTCTCCGCCACCTCGCTGTTTTTTGTCAATGGTTTGGGCTTTGAAGGCTGGTTAAAACGGGTCGAGCAGGCTTCGGCCTATAAAGGGCAAGTGATTACCGTCAGTAAAAACATCAAGCCACGCGAAATGGCCGACAATGATCACGGACACAAATGCCATCAGCATGGTCATACCGATCCGCATGCATGGCATGATCCACGCGCCGTGGTGTCTATGGTTGAAGAAATCAAGCTGGCTTTAAGCAAGGCCGATCCGGCAGGTGCAGCAGAATACGCGCAAAATGCCGTGCGTTTTACCACGCAAATTAAGCAGCTTGATCAAAAAGCAAGCGCAGCCTTTGCCGCAATCCCGGCAGCGAATCGCAAGGTGGTGACTTCGCACGATGCGCTCGGCTATTTAGGTGCACGCTATCAGCTGCAATTACTGCCTTTGCAGAGTATTTCTACCGAAGCCGAGCCCAGCGCCCGCCAGATGGCTACGCTGATTCGTGAAATCCGCAAAAACAATATTCGCGCGGTGTTTGCCGAGAACATCAGCAACCCCAAGCTGATTGAACAAATCGCCCGCGAAACCCAAGCCAAAGTCGGCCCGCCGCTCTATACCGACGCCCTATCTAAAAAAGCCCCCAGCTGGCTGGCTATGTTCAGCCACAATACACAGGCGATTCTGGATGCTTTGAAATAAGCTGGCCCTATTCCCGTACGGCGGGTTTCGCCCGCCCTACGAATGCAGCAACCCAGCTATGCCCACCCAAAACAACAGCCTCCCAACCATGCAAAAACTCATCCTCCCCCTTAGTCTTCTCGCCTTGGCAGGCTTGCTCGCATCTTTAGCTTTTAATGCCGAAGACAATCTGGTGAGCTGGTCACTGCTCGCCAAGGGGCAAGTAAAACAAGGCTTGTTTGGCGAGGTAGAAACCACTTTTGATCCGGCCATTCAAACGCTGGAGCAAAAAGACATCAAGCTGGCTGGATTTATGTTTCCCCTGCAATCGGGAGAGAAGGTGCGGCGCTTTATTTTATCAGCCAAGCAGCCCACGTGCGCCACCTGCATGCCTGGTGGCGCAGAGGCCATGGTGCTGGTGAATAGCCAGCAGCCGGTTAAAATCAGCACCGAGCGAGTACAAGTAAAAGGGCAATTTAAAATTGCACCACAGATGGGGCTGCTTTATCAGCTTAATCATGCCCTTGTAAATGGGAGCTAAGCCGCGTCTTAGGCTGAGCTATTCAGGCCGCGTAAGATGCTTACGCATTAAAGCGTTTTCTATCCACTGCCCATGTACTTCGGTAGATAGGCTGTAATCTACGATAAAGCCATGGGAAATAAAAAAAGCCTGCCCACTGATGCTGATAAAGCAAAAAACATCAGATAGCTTCATTTCAAGGGCCCGGTCTTCTAAATGCCTCAGTAACCCCTTCCCAACACCCTTGCCCTGCCAATCGCCATGCACAAAAAAATGGTTAATCAAACCATTACTTTGCAAATCAGCGTACGCCACCAGCTTGCCTTTGTACTCCACCACCCTAGGGTTTAATTTGCCAAGTAATTTTCCCCAGTGCTCAACGTTAAACGCTTTGGGGGCCCAGCCCGCTAGCTGTTCGGCACTGTAATCATTCTGGCAGCCCTGATGAATGCTTGTGTAATATAAATCATGCAATTCAAGTGCATCTTCAGGCTGATAACGGCGGATATGCAGATAAGACATAGGCTTCCTCCAAGCTAAATCCAGTATATGCAAACCCTTTTGCACCTGCCTGCAAAAAGCCTGTGCTAAAAGCCTAAACACAGCAAGATGCACAAAAAAAACAAAAAAAGAATATTGATTTAATTTAATATTCTTAATGGGCCTATAAAGAACTGCTACGCTGATCGTATACCTTTCAAATAAAGGGCAGCTATGCAAGCGTATATTGTTGGCGCAGACCATCTTGGCCATATTCCAAAATTACTCGCCCTGTATGGCATCACCATAGGCGAGCATATTACTGGCCGAAATCCATCCCATCAGCGTAAACCCAGCGGCTTAAAGGATATGGATATCATGATTTTATTTACCGATTTTCTAGGTCATAACGTGATGAAAAACTATCGTGCCGCAGCCGCTGCCAATCGTATGCATATTGTGGCCTGCCGCAGATCACAAACGGCACTACAGCAATCCTTACAAAACTGCCCTGCATTGAGCCAGA
Organism: Janthinobacterium sp. B9-8; assembly: GCF_000969645.2. Taxonomy (NCBI): domain Bacteria; kingdom Pseudomonadati; phylum Pseudomonadota; class Betaproteobacteria; order Burkholderiales; family Oxalobacteraceae; genus Janthinobacterium; species Janthinobacterium sp. B9-8. Next base: position 1,208,436 of record NZ_CP014222.1, on the reverse strand, counting down.
CGGTATTTTCTGACCACGCATAAAAAACAACAGCCATCAGTAATCGCTGATGGCTGTTGATGGCGATTTGCGTTTACTCCAAATCAGCGTGGCTTTGAATCACCCTTGATACAAGACCGTATTCAATCGCCTCCTGTGGGTTCATCCAGAAATCCCGCTCAATATCATTCAGCACTTTTTCTAAGCTTTGGCCGGTTTCTTTCGCAATCACCGCCGCAATCCGCTCACGCATACGGATAATTTCTTTCACTTGGATTTCTACATCAGAAGCCGACCCCCCCATGCCGCCACTGGGCTGGTGAATTAAAAAGCGCGTATTTGGCAGGCACACCCTTCGATCCTTTGGCACAGCAAGAAAAATATGCGCACCTGCACTCGCTACCCAGCCGCTACCAATCATATTTACCGGCGCACGAATAAATTTGATGATGTCGTGAATGACATCGCCCGATTCCACATGTCCACCAGGGGACGAGATCAACACGTTGATCGGCTTAGCCGATTCGGTCGCCAAAGCAATCAAGCGCCGGGCCGTATCTTTAGCCAGCACATCATTAATGGTGCCGATAATAAAAACAAAACGGGATTCGAACGATTTTTCTTCCAGAAAAGCATCTTGCGAGCCCCCTGCTACCGCTGCTTCTTCAGCCATCTTATGCCCCTAGGTGGTTAAACTTACAAAAATCAACAGCAATCATAATAGAAACGTCCAAAAATGGGCGATTTATCCACATCTCAGTACTTGCACATGAGTGCACACTTGACACTGAACAATACGCGAATCATTAGTAAGCCTATGCTTACCCTTACCTACGTAAGGATAAAAATAATGAGTTTTAAACCACTTCAGATTGCAGGGCGCAGCCTCTTACCTATTGTGCAAGGCGGCATGGGCGTGGGTATTTCAGCGCATAAACTTGCCGGAGCCGTGGCCAAAGAAAATGCCCTTGGCACCATTGCCAGTGTGGATTTACGCCAACACCATCCCGATTTACTCGCGGCAACGCATCGCTGCCTTGATGCAGATCTGATCGACAAAACCAATCTATGCGCACTAGACAGAGAAATTCGCGCCGCCAAAGAAATCGCCAATGGCTGCGGCATGATTGCTGTTAATGTAATGAAAGCCGTTCGAGACCATGTGGCGCTAGTAAAACAAGCCTGTGAAAGCGGCGCAGACGCCATTGTAATGGGCGCGGGCCTGCCGATTGATTTGCCCGAAATGACGGCGGATCACCCCAAAGTGGCGCTCATCCCCATTTTGTCTGACGCGCGTGGCGTGGCTATTATTTTAAAAAAATGGCTCAAAAAAGGCCGCCGAGCTGACGCCATTGTGATCGAACATCCCGGCCATGCAGGCGGCCACTTGGGCGCGGCCCGTATCAGCGACATTCACGATGTACGTTTCGATTTTGCCAAAGTACTGGCCGATTGCCACGCCCTGTTTACCGAGCTCGGCTTAGGCCGCGATGCACCTAAATTGATCGTAGCGGGTGGCATAAACAGCCACGAAAAAGTCAGCCACTGGCTGAATAATGGGGCCGATGCCGTACAGCTAGGCACTGCCTTTGCGGTATGCGAAGAAGGCGATGCGCATATCAACTTCAAACAAACCTTAATCAACGCCAAAGCCAGCGATCTGGCAGAGTTTGTCAGCGTGGCTGGTCTACCCGCCCGAGCCGTTGCTACGCCTTGGCTAAAACAATACTTACGCCGAGAAAGCCATCTGCAAGCCATTGCCAAAGCCGACCCACGCCGCTGCACCCAGCGTATGGACTGCCTAAGTCACTGTGGCCTGCGCGATGGCCTGAGCAAAGTTGGCCAATTCTGCATCGACCTGAAACTGGCCTCCGCCATGCATGGCGAAGTCGACAAAGGCTTATTCTTCAGGGGCAACGGCAACCTCCCCTTTGGGGACGCCATCCGCCCTGTGCGCGAGCTGATTGATTATTTGATGAATGGCAGAATGGCTGCGGTTTAGACTCCAATGAATTTATTAATTTTTGTAGGGTGAGAAACGACGAAGTCGTTACGCACCATGGCATGGTGCGCAAGAAAACCACTTGCACACCCTACGAAATTCATCATTTTCTCAAGAACCTCAGCCCATGCAGATCCGTAGGGTGGGTTAGGCTGCCAATATGCTAAATATGAACACCGCATCATCTAAGCCCTACCCACCGCAACGCCATCCTCACTTCCTCAACAACCTCAAACCATTCAATACCACCAACAAACTCACACCCATATCGGCAAATACAGCCATCCATAGCGTGCCGTGGCCTGCCAGTGTGAGCGCTAGAAACACCGCTTTCACCAGCAGCGCCAGCGTGATGTTTTGCACTAGGATGCGATGTGTGGCTTGTGATAGGCGGATGAATTCGGGTATTTTGCGCAGATCATCGTCCATTAGCGCCACATCGGCGGTTTCGATGGCGGTGTCTGTGCCTGCCGCGCCCATGGCAAAGCCAATATCGGCGAGGGCTAAGGCGGGCGCATCGTTGATGCCATCACCGACCATGCCAGACGATGCGGACATGCCTTCCACAATGCGCAGCTTGTCTTCTGGCAGCAAATTGCCGTGCGCTTGGGCAATTCCCAGATCGCTAGCTATCGCCGCCACGGTGTGCTCGTTATCCCCTGACAACACGATCGTTTCTACGCCTAAGGCTTGCAGCTGGGCAATCGCTTCGCGGCTGCTTGGCCTTACCGTGTCCGCCACGGCAAATAGCGCCAGCACGCGATCGGAGGCCAATACCACCACCGACTTACCCTGCATTTCCAGCACTTGCAGCTTTTCTTCCAGCGCTGGCGAGCAAAGGCCTAGCTCTTCGATTAGGCGATGATTACCCATCGCATAAGATATACCCTCAATCTGGCCGCTGATGCCGCGCCCGAGTAACGCTTTCACATCACTGACTTCAAGATAATCATTGCTTTGTGCGACAATCGCTTTAGAAACAGGGTGATCCGAGCGCGCACCAAGGCTAGCGGCGATACGCTGGCAAACGTCGGACGACACATCCGCCAAGGCCACCGCATCGGTCTGCACCGGCTTACCAAACGTCAGCGTGCCGGTTTTATCCAGCGCCAGGCTTTTTAGCTTGCGCCCCTCTTCTAAATACACGCCGCCTTTAATTAAGATACCCAGCCGCGCGGCGCGGGCCAAGCCGCTGACAATCGTCACAGGTGTAGAAATCACCAAGGCACAGGGGCAGGCAATCACCAGCATGGCCAGCGCACGATAAATCCACTCCTGCCACGCGCCGCCCAAGAGCAGCGGCGGAATCACCGCCACGGCCAGCGCCAGCGCGCAAACCACAGGGGTGTAAATTTTAGAAAAGCGATCAACAAAACGCTGCGTTGGCGCACGCACGCCTTGTGCTGCCTCCACTGCGTGGATAATCCGCGCCAGCATGGTGTTGCCCGCCACCGCCGTTACCCGATATTCAAACGAGCCAGTTTGATTGATCGTGCTGGCAAACACCGTATCGCCGATATTCTTTTCAACCGGCAAGCTCTCGCCGGTAATGGCCGCTTGATTAATAAACGATTGCCCGGAGATCACCTCGCCATCCAGCGCAATCCGCTCGCCAGGCCGTACCCGCAAAATACTGTCGAGCGCAATATCGGCTGCCGCTTGCTCTTGCCAGCTACCATCCGCCTGCTGCACCGTGGCACGCTCTGGCGTCAGCTGCAATAAGCCACTGATCGCATTTCTGGCGCGGCCCAAAGATTTGGCTTCGATCAACTCGGCAAGGGTAAACAACACCATCACCATCGCCGCTTCCGGCCACTGCCCGATCAGCAAAGCGCCCGTCACCGCAATACTCATCAGCGCATTGATATTTAAATCGCCATTAGAAACCGCAATCCAACCTTTCTTATAAGTAGTCAACCCACAAACTAGCACCGCCGCAATCGCAAGCACCGCCGTCAACCACACCGGCATCACCAGCCAATCAGCCGCCTCGGCTCCCACCGCCAACACGCCCGCCAGCGCCAAAGGCCACCAAGGCTTTGCAACCTCAGCAACAGCTGCTTTACTTCCATCGTCCACACGCGGCGTAAAACCCAGCTCAACAATTGCGGCGAGAATCGCAGGCAGTGCCTCCTGGCTATGCGATACGGTCAGCACACGTTGCAGCAAATTAAACTGCAAACCACTCACATCCGCCATCGCCCCCAGTTTTTTACGAATCAGCCCTTCCTCGGTTGGGCAATCCATCTGCTGGATATGAATTTTACTCAACACCCCTGCGCCATCACCTTGTGGCAAAGGCGGTGGGGGCGATCCGACGGTGCGATAGCGGGATTTGGCAGGGGAAGAATGATTGCAACAGCTAGACATGATGCGTACTCCTAATAAGCTTTAGACCATTACACAGCCTGAAGCCACTTCAGGGTCAAGCTTTGATGCAAAAATAATTTAAATGACGCACGGCCCTTTATCCCGCCCCACACAACACACCCTGCATCCAATATTGCTCCATTACAGCCCCTCAAAAAACGATACCCGATCAACAACCATGCGTGAACTTCACGAACACTCTGGCAAACCTAAGCAACAGGGGCATCAGTACAAGGAACATCTTATTGCTAGATCTACCAAAGACACCCTTCAATTAAGCCTTGAATGCATTCATAAAAAACAGTTGCACATGGAATAATTTACATTCAAACTACTCAAAAAATACACAAAACTTACAAATAAGCAATTCACGTTTTCTCTAAATGCACTCAAAAAACAAAACAAAATGCCCAGCATCTACCAATTAAAATCTAGATTCCAATCCATATTACGGCCGCTTTGTACTTTAATGGCCCGCTCTGGCATTACCGCCAATCAAGTCACACTCATTGCCATGCTGAGCTCTACCCTGATGGGTATTTGGCTCTATCTACAACCTGATTCCCGTTTACCTTGGTTAGTCCTACCTCTTTTTTTGCTGCTGCGGATGGCACTCAACGCCATTGACGGCATGATGGCGCGTGAATTCAATCAACAATCTGCATTGGGTGGCATTTTAAATGAGGTGAGCGATGTGGTTTCTGATGCGGCCCTCTACTTGCCTTTTTGCCTTGTCAGCACGCAACCCGCCTGGGTCATCATGGCGGTTTTTCTGGCGTGTTTAACCGAATTTATGGGAGTGCTTGGCCCCACATTAGGGGCTGCGCGGCGCTACGACGGGCCAATGGGTAAAAGTGATAGGGCTTTTGTTTACGGCGGCTTTGCGCTGCTGCTTGGGTTTTTCCCAGAGATCGCCGTATGGACCAGCACACTCTTTGCCATCACCGCTGGGCTGATGCTGTGGACCTGCATCAATCGCGCTAAAGGGATATTGGCCAATCAATCATGATTAACTTACTTTTACCCCCTGCGCTGATCACTGCACTGGAAGGCGTTTTCGCCCTACTGATCACCGCCAGCCTCACCCTGTTTATTTTAGGTAAGCGCTATCCTCAAAAAAACTGGTTAGAGCTAAAGCTACGCATTCGCACTTGGTGGTGGATTGTGGCGTGTTTTTCTTTGACGCTACTGGGCAATATGACGATTGCCCTTGTCGTGCTTGGCCTCGTTAGCTTTTTGGCGCTCAAGGAATACTTAACGCTCTGCTCCACTCGCACAGCCGACCATGTGGTGCTGTTCTGGGCCTATTTATGTATTCCGCTGCAATATTATTGGTTGGGCATTCACTGGTACGGGATGTTTATTATTTTTATCCCCGTTTATGTGTTTTTGTTTGTTCCTATGCGCATGGTTTTAGTGGGCGAAACTCAGGGTTTTCTGAAGGCTGCCGCCTCCTTGCAATGGGGGCTGATGATTTGCGTGTTTTGTTTAAGCCATATGGGAGCGGTTCTCGCCCTTCCTCTTTTAACCGGCATAGGCAAAGCAGAGCATGGCCCGATGCTGCTGTTTTATTTAGTCGCATTAACTCAATTAAATGATGTGGCCCAATACTTATGGGGCAAGTCATTTGGCCGCCGCAAAGTGTCTCCCAAGGTCAGCCCCAATAAAACGCTGGAAGGATTTTTGGGCGGCGCGCTCACCACCAGCCTGCTGGGCTGGCTGCTCGGGCCTTTGCTCACACCTTTTTCACCCTTACACGCGGCATTGGCTGGTTTATTAATCGGCGTAATGGGCTTTATTGGCGATATTGTGATTTCTGCAGTGAAACGCGATATTGGCGTAAAAGATTCTGGCCGCTTACTACCGGGGCACGGCGGCATTTTAGACCGGCTCGATTCTTTAACTTATACGGCTCCCTTGTTTTTTCATTACACCCATTATTTATATTATTAAGGCATATCACCAATGCCTATGAACCGTTATTTAAGAATCCTATTTGTATTATTGCTGGCAAGGCCATTAGTCCGGCTCTGGTTTGGCGTCACCGTCAGGCATCAAGATCGCCTTCCTTTAAAAGGGCCGGCCATTGTGCTGGCCAATCACAATAGTCATCTGGATATTCTGGCCATCTACAGTTTGTTTCCCCTAGCCCTGATTCCCAACATTCAACCCGCCGCTGCCGCAGATTACTTTCTGACCAACCGCTTATTTGCGTGGTTTGCAACGCAAGTGGTAGGCATTATCCCCGTAATACGTGGTGGAGCGGCAGCCGGTTTTGATCCACTGGCAGATTGCAAAGAAGCACTTAAGCAGGGGCGTATTCTTATCTTGTTTCCGGAGGGCACACGGGGCGAGCCAGAAACGCTTTCAGAGATTAAATCTGGCATCTGGTATCTGTACCGAGATTTCCCCAATATTCCAGTTATTCCCGTGTATTTAAACGGCCTAGGCCGAGCGATGGGCAAAGGCCGGTGGTTCCCCATTCCCTTTTTTGTTGATATTGCCATTGGCCGCCCCCTGCCTTGGCTGACAGAAAAAGCGGCTTTTCGGGCATCAATCAAAGATGCGCTGCTTAATTTAAAACAAAAAACCTTGCTCTCCCTTCCCGGCCCGCAATAGCACACTGCGGCGATGCTGGGCCTGTGCCTGCGGCAATAAACTTAAATAAGGAATATCCAAATGCGCACGCCACAAGAGAAATTATTTAGTAGCTTTGATGGTAGCAAGCTGTTTTATCGCCACTGGCCAGCCGTCGACACCGCCGCGCGCCGCGTCATTGTGCTGCTCCACCGTGGGCACGAGCACTCTGGGCGCTTACAGCATATTGCGGACGAATTACAAATGCCTGATACCGCGCTATTTGCATGGGATGCCCGCGGCCACGGCAAGAATAGCGGGCCGCGCGGCTACAGCCCGAGTTTGGGTACTACCGTGCGCGATCTAGATACTTTTATTCATTATCTTTGCCAAACTTATGGCTACGCCATGGAAGAAGTCATCGTGATTGCGCAAAGCGTAGGCGCGGTATTGGCATCGACTTGGGTGCACGATTACGCCCCCAGAATCCGCGCGCTAATCTTGGCTTCCCCCGCATTTAAAGTGAAGCTTTACGTGCCTTTGGCAAGGCCTAGCCTGCGCCTTATGGAAAAACTGCGCGGCAATTTTTATGTTAATTCTTATGTAAAAGCCAAGTTTCTGACGCATGACCCGGAGCGCATTGCCTCTTATAATGCCGACCCGCTGATTGCCCGCCCTATTTCAGTCAATATCCTGCTGGGCCTCTACGACACGGCCGAGCGCATTATTGCCGATGCAGGCGCCATCCAAACCCCAACCCAGCTTTTGATCTCAGGTGCAGATTTTGTGGTACATCAGGCTCCGCAGCGCACATTCTTTGAACACCTTGGCAGTCCATGCAAAGAAATGCACACATTGGAGGGGTTTTATCACGATACGCTGGGCGAAAAAGATCGCGCCAAAGCATTTACGCTGATCCGCAGCTTTATTCAGAAAGTGGAAGCGGGCGTGCCCAAAGTCGATCTAAGCCACGCAGATAAAAGCGGCTATACCGCCAATGAATATCAACAGCTGCAGCAAGTTGGCTCACCTTTTACCCTAAAACACTGGCACTTTGCCCTTACCCGCTTATCCCTTGCCACCGTAGGCAAGCTATCTGATGGAATTCGGCTAGGATGGGAAACCGGCTTTGACTCGGGTAGCACCTTAGATTATGTCTACAAGAACCAAACCTCCGGACGCACCCCGCTGGGCCGGTTTGGCGATCGCACTTATCTGGACAGCGTAGGCTGGAAAGGCATACGCCAGCGCAAAATAAACCTCGAAGAGCTCATTGGCCTTGCCATTAAATCGCTCACAGAAAGCAAGCAAAGCGTAAAGATTGTGGATATCGCCGCAGGGCATGGCCGCTACATTCTGGATGCCGTTGCTGACCATAAAATCGACCGCGTTTTATTACGTGATTACAGCACTATCAATGTAGAGGCGGGCAAAGCGCTGATCAAAGAAAAAGGCTTAGCGCATCTAGCTGATTTTCAGCAGGGCGATGCTTTTGATCAAGCCAGTTTAGCCAGCCTATCCCCAGCACCCACGCTGGCCGTGGTATCCGGCCTTTATGAGTTGTTCCCTGACAACGCCCCCATCAAAGCCTCGCTGGCAGGCCTTGCCGAAGCCGTGCCAGAAGGCGGTTTTCTGGTTTACACCAACCAACCTTGGCACCCGCAACTTGAGCTGATTGCTCGCACGCTGACCAGCCATCGAAGCGGGGCCGATTGGATTATGCGCCGCCGTACTCAATACGAAATGGATCAGTTAGTTGAGCAAGCCGGCTTTGAAAAAATCACCCAGCGCATTGATGAATGGGGCATCTTCACCGTTAGCCTGGCACGCCGGATTAAAAGCACATGAGTTCAGATTTAAACACTCAGGCAAAAGAGCCGCGCCCGTGGCGGCTCGCCCTCTTGTGGCTGATGCTGCTCGGACCAGGTTTTTTTATTTTTTATGGCGCAGCCAATCACTACGCCGCGTCCTTGCCTCTGGCTGGCGTTAGAAATATCGCCATGGCTTGGGAGCGGCAGATCCCGCTCTGGCCTTGGACCATCGTGCCTTACTGGAGCATCGATCTGCTCTATGGCATTTCTCTATTTATATGCACCAGCCGTAGCGAGCTTAATACCCACGCCAAGCGCCTCTTAGCCACATCGCTGCTCTCTTGCTTATTTTTTGTGTTGTTTCCGCTGCGCTTTAGCTTTGAGCGCCCTGCACTCGAGGGTGTTTTCGGCCAGCTGTTTACGCTCTTAATGGGTTTTGACAAGCCCTTTAATCAAGCGCCATCGCTGCATATCGGCCTGCTTACCGTGTTATGGCTGCGTTATTACGCCCATGTTCCTGCACGCTGGCAGCCTTTGCTGCATGTCTGGTTTGCCCTGATTGGCCTATCCGTGCTGACCACATGGCAACATCATTTTTGGGATGTGCCTAGTGGGTTTTTACTCGGCTTTGTAGTTTGTTATTTATTACCAACGCCTGGCGTAAGTTTGTTTGCGGCGCTCAATAAGCCACGACAAAGCACGCCCAAACTGGCCTTGCGCTATTTCACGGGTGCGCTGCTTTTATCCTTAAGCATTGCCTATCTGCAAGGCTGGGCTTGGCTACTGCTTTGGCCAATCACTTCCTTGCTGATCCTCGCCGCTGCCTACCTAGGGCTAGGGCCGGAGGTCATGCAAAAAGATAGCGGGCAAAGGCGCTTTGCAGCGCAAGCCTTACTTTGGCCCTACTCTTTTGTGACGCAACTAGTGCACCGCTATTTATTAAAATCACTACCCGGCGCTGAAGAAATCAGCCGTGGTGTGTGGCTGGGCCCCATCAGCGCAGCGACAGATCCACGCTTTAAATCCGTGCTTGATCTTGCTGCGGAATACGACAGGCAAGCGCCAGCAACGGTTATTTATCACTCCTGCCCGCTTTTAGATTTACAACTACCCGATCAGCAAACTTTGCAGCACTGTGTGCGCACGCTGCAATCCATGCCGCAGCCTGTATTGGTTCACTGCGCGCTTGGCTTAACTCGAAGCGCAGCCGTGGTATTGGCTTGGCTGGTCGTGAGCCAGCAAACAAAAGACATAAATGAAGCACTGGCAATCTTACAAAAAAAACGCAGCAAATTTATATTAAGTAAGGTGCAATTAAATCAATTAGCCCTGCTTTGCGATGACATAACATGAAAAATGAAGAATCGCTATTTTTTAAATTAAGTGTGGCTACGCTCGCCTCTTGCAAAACCCTAATATGGCCCACGCCATTTTTATTTTTAATCAGCTATTGGCTAGCTGCTAGCCACATGCTCGACAAAGTAGAAATAGGGCTCCTTATGGCGAGCAGCCTAGCCACTGCAATTCAATATTATTTCTACTGGCGCATCACATTAGATGAAAAACTATTAAATCAGCTGCAAAGCGAAACTGATTTTCTCCAGCTTGATCAAGTATTAAACAGCCTATTTGACCGAAACACCCCGCCTCGTGCCTTGGCATTACGCATGCTGGGCATTAAAAAACTGATACGGCATTTTTTAATCAGCACCTTTTGCTCATGGCTAGGCTGGTTTATTTTATTGGGGCTATTAATCAGCTAATTCCGTACAACAGATCATCCCAGCCAAGTACAGTAATTAAACAGATACGCCGCCTCCATGTTATGGTAGCAAATCCCCTGCAAGCCACGGATTACGGGCCATGTCTGATCTTTTCCCCAGTCAATTAACAGATGGCCATAATGAGCGGCAATTGGCTTTGCAATCTTTATTTCGTACTTTAGAAGACAACTCTGAAGGCACGGTGATTGTGGATGAGCAATGCAAAATCGTCTGGATTAATGCTCGCTATGCCGATCGCTTTGGTTTTAAAGACCCCGCCAATGCAATCGGCAAGGAAGTAGAAGAAGTCATTCCCCAAAGCCAGCTTAGGGAAGTGCTTAAAACCGGCCAGCCTATTTTATTAGATTTAATGGATGCGCCTGATAGAACGCTGGTCGTCACCCGTTTACCGCTGAAAGATCCGCAAGGCAAGCTAATTGGCGCAATTGGCTTTGCCCTATTTGATGAAATTCAATCCCTTGCGCCCTTAGTGGCTAAATTTTCCAGTTTGCAAAAAGAGCTAGCCGTGGCGCATGAATCACTCGCCCAGGCACGCCGCGCCAAATATTCTTTTGGCCATTTTATTGGTGAATGTGATGCAGTGCTCGAGCTAAAGCGCCAAGCCCACCGCGCCGCGCAGAGGGATGCGCCGATTTTATTGCTAGGCGAAACCGGCACAGGTAAAGAGGTATTGGCCCATGCCATTCATGCCGCATCGCCCCGCGCCCACAAGCCACTGGTCACGCTCAATATGGCGGCCATTCCTGAAACGCTGCTCGAGGCCGAGCTATTTGGCGCAAGCGCAGGTGCTTATACCGGCGCCGATAAAAAGGGCCGCATCGGTAAATTTCAACTCGCCCACGGCGGCACGCTGTTCCTCGATGAAATCGGCGATATGCCGCCCGCGCTGCAAGTCAAATTATTGCGCGTCTTACAAGATAAGGAATTTGAAGCACTGGGCTCTAATCAAGTGCAGCGCTCCGATGTGCGCATCATCGCCGCCACTTCTGCGCCGCTAGCCAAGCTCATCGCCGAGGGGCAATTCAGAGCAGATTTATTTTACCGCCTAAATGTGCTGACCATCGAGCTGCCACCACTACGCGCTAGGCTGGCCGATTTGGGTCTATTAGCGACATCCATCATGAATAAGCTAGCCGCCAGCGGCCTTGGCCAGCATCGCCTATCGCCTTCGGCCATCGCACTTTTAAGCCAATACTCTTGGCCGGGCAATGTGCGCGAGCTGCACAATATTCTGGAACGCGCACTAATGCTGAGCGATAAAGCACTGTTAGAAGCCGAAGACCTTGCCCCGCTGCTTTACCCCGGCGTTCAACCCAGCAGCAGCAACACAAAAACCCACGCCGAATCCATGCAAGCTTTTGAGCAGCAGCTGATCAACGAAGCCATTAAAAACTGCAAAGGCCACATCCCCACCGCCGCCAGCCAACTCGGCCTGGCGCGAGCTACGCTTTATAAGAAAATTGCGGGATTTAAACAGAGCGCTTAGGGTGCCAATAAACGCAGTGCATTGCACCACGCCCAAGCGGCGTAATGCGCTGCGCTTATTAACGCCCTACAACATCATCTTTATTGCCTAGCAGCCTGTCGGACTAAAAGATGTCTCCATATTGAGAAAGTCGTCTCGTTTTGTAGACGAACCGTAAAGCAAGCCAACCCCTCCTTTTATTACATTTTATGCACCACGACAGCTCTACTTGTCTCACTTTGTAGACTTCCACTTTTTTCAAACGGCTCAAAGCCGCGATTTCATTCGTTTCTGAACGCTGGCACACATCCTGCTTACTAGTTAGACAGAATAATGGCAAAAATACCGAGTTGTGTTTTTCCAACAAAAACACCATAACTTTCTACCAAAGAAAGATTGACTCTGGCAAAGTAGCATGCACCCGTGCATTGCATAGCCCTCGAGCAACGCACAGCCTGACGGACGGATACAATGAACTCAGATCCTATTTTGCAAACGCACGGCCTTTGTAAAGAATTTAAAGGCTTTGCAGCAGTCAGCGATATTAATCTTGAAGTGGCCCGTGGCAGCATCCATGCCTTAATTGGCCCCAATGGTGCAGGCAAAACCACGGTCTTTAATTTGCTGACCAAGTTTCTGGCACCCACTGCTGGCCAAGTCATTTTTGATGGCGTTGACATCACGGCAGCGCAACCTGCCGAAGTGGCCACTAAAGGGCTGATTCGCTCTTTCCAGATTTCAGCCGTGTTTCCCAATATGAGCGCGCTCGACAATATCCGTGTGGCGCTGCTGCGGATTAATGGCGGCGCGCATCGCTTTTGGCGATCGAAGCAGGAGCTCAACGCTTTCACTGATACCGCCATGGCCTTGCTGGAAGAAGTGGGCCTTGCCGAGTTTTCGCATGTCTTAGCGGGCGAACTGGCTTACGGCAGAAAGCGCGCTTTAGAAATCGCCACCACTTTAGCGCTTAAACCCAAGCTGATGCTGCTGGACGAGCCCACACAGGGCATGGGCATTGAGGATGTAGAGCGCGTAACCGCGCTGATTCGCCGCGCGTCCGTTGGGCGCACCATTTTGATGGTGGAGCACAACCTAAAAGTGGTTTCTACCCTAGCCGATAAGATCACCGTACTAGCCCGTGGCCAGCATTTATCCGAAGGCGATTACGCCACCGTTTCGGCCGACCCGCGCGTGATGGAAGCTTATCTGGGCGTAAGCCCGGCTATTCCCGCCAGCCCACAGGAAACACTCCATGCTTAACAGCCAAGATCATAGCGGTGAAATGTTGCGCGTGAGTGGCTTACACGCTTTTTACGGCGAATCACATATTTTGCACGGCATTGATTTTGGCGTGCGCCGTGGCGAGCTGATTACCCTACTCGGCAGAAATGGCGCAGGCCGTAGCACCACGCTGAAAGCGATTCTGGGCCTAACCGGCCAGCGCGCCGGATCGATCATGGTCAATGGCCGCGAAGTGATCCGCATGGCCACGCACAAAATAGCCCACCTTGGCGTGGGCTGGTGCCCCGAAGAGCGGGCGATTTTTTCTAGCCTAAATGTGGAAGAAAACCTCAACCTACCACCAAAAGTGCGCAGCGACGGCATGAGTCTGGAAGAGATTTACACCCTATTCCCAAATCTGTGGGAGCGCCGCAAAAGCCAAGGCACACGATTATCAGGTGGCGAGCAACAAATGCTGGCCATGGCGCGAATTTTACGCACCGGCGCACGCCTCTTGCTGCTGGATGAAATCACCGAAGGCTTGGCGCCTGTGATTGTGAAAAAACTAGGCGAAACGGTAGAGCTGCTAAAAGCCCGCGGCTACACCATTGTGCTGGTCGAGCAAAACTTTCACTTTGCAGCAGGCATCGCCGATCGGCATTACGTGATTGAGCACGGCCAGGTAGTAGATTCAGTCAGCGCAGATGAGCTATCCGCCAGCGCTGGCAGGCTAAATCATTATCTTGGGGTTTGAGTTATAGGGTGGATTTCACCCAATAGGCATCAAGTTAAAACAATCGATTTTTCATAGGGCGTGCAAGTCGTTCTTCTTGCGCACCGGCCCTTGGTGCGCAACGACTGCGTCGTTGTACACCCTACAAATGCTTTTCATAGGAGCGGCTTTAGCCGCGAAAGCTTTGCTGAATCATCATCTTGGGATTTGTGCACACTTACGCCAACGACATGCTGTAGGGCGAGTGAAACCCGCGTATTTATTCAACATCGTTCGCAAGTTTCACCCCCCTACGACAACCATTTTGATGATTAGAAAAAAACACAAACTTCCCGCAGTCCCCGCAAGATCTACCCCAAACGGAGATACACCCATGCAAAGCTGTAAACCTCTTGTTCTTGCTTTAGCGCTTGCCTTGCCTGCCACTTCTTTTGCTGGCCCTTTATCCGGCGACATGGTCAAGATCGGCATTTTGACGGATATGTCGGGCGTTTATGCCAGTGTGGGCGGAAAAGGCTCGGTGATTGCGGCGCAAATGGCAATTAACGATTTTGGTGGCAAAGTGCTAGATAAACCAATCGAACTGGTAAGCGCAGATCACCAGAACAAAGCCGACATTGGCGTAGGCAAGGCACGCGAGTGGTTTGATACCCAAGGCGTGGATATGGTGAATGACCTGCTGAATTCTGGCGTTGGCATTGCGGTACAAAAACTAGGAGCAGAGAAAAAACGCATTACCATTAACAACGGCGCAGGCTCTACCGCGCTGACCGGCAAGGAATGCAGCCCTTACGGCATCCATTACGCTTATGACACCTATGCGCTGGCTAAGGGCACCGCCACCGCGCTGATGAAGCAAGGTTTAGATAGCTGGTACTTCCTGCAAGCTGACTACGCCTTCGGTGCAGCACTGCAAGGCGACGCCAGCAAGATTGTGGCGGCCACGGGTGGCAAGGTACTTGGCACGGTCAAACATCCACTCTCCTCTACCGATTTCTCCTCTTATCTGCTGCAAGCACAAGACTCCAAAGCCAAGGTGGTTGGCCTTGCCAATGCGGGTGCCGATTTTGTTAATGCGGTGAAGCAAGCCAAAGAATTTGGCCTAAAGCAAACCATCGCAGGGCTGTTGGTGTTTGATAGCGATGTTAAAGCGCTAGGCCTGAATGCCGCGCAAGGCATGAAATTTACCACGGCCTATTCATGGGAATTGAGCCCTGAAATGGAAGCCTTTGGTAAGAAATTCTTTGCCAAGGCAGGCTTTATGCCAACGATGGATCACGCTGGTGTTTACTCCAGCACCCTGCATTATCTAAACGCCATCAAAGCCACAGGCACCGATGACGCCGATACCGTAATGAAAAAAATGCGTGAAACCAAGGTGAATGACTTCTTCGCTAAAAACGGCGTCATCCGCGAAGACGGCCGCATGGTGCACGATATGTATCTGGTAGAAGTGCTTAAACCGAGCGAATCCAAAGGCGCATGGGACCAGCTCAAACTCGTTGCCACCATCCCAGGTGACGTGGCCTTCAAGCCGCTATCTGCCAGCGAATGCCCTTTGATTAAGAAATAACGGTAAGTTAGCTAAATCTTGAACCACAGAGAACACAGAGGGGCACAGAGCTACACAGAGAACACCCAAGCGCTCGACTCATTAGTCCTGCTTTTCTCTGTGAACCTCTGTGTTCTCTGTGCCCTCTGTGGTTTAAGGTCTAGCCCCGCATTTTTTATCAGCTCACAGATCAAAAATCGCATCGAGGTTTAAATGGACATTCCCTTGCAAGCCATCTTGTCGCAAGCCTTACTCGGCTTAAACAATGGTGCTTTTTATGCCTTACTCAGCCTTGGCCTTGCCGTGATTTTTGGCATGCTCAATGTGGTCAACTTTGCTCACGGCGCTTTTTATATGCTGGGCGCTTTTGTGGCGCTGTTGGGCTACGACCAGCTAGGGCGAATCTTGGGCGATGAAAGCATCCGAATGTCATTCTGGGCGGCGCTGATTGTCGGACCAATTGTGGTGGGTTTGCTCGGCGTATTTATCGAAAAAACCATGCTCAGCCGTCTTTATAAAGTTGATCATCTTTATGGCCTGCTACTCACTTTTGGGCTGGCGCTGATTTTTGAAGGCGTACTAACCAATTACTTTAATGTGGCCGGTGAGCCTTACAACGCCAAGCCAGAAATTCTCGAAGGCGCGGTCAATCTGGGCTTTATGGTGTTTCCTAAGTACCGGCTATTCTCAATTGTGCTATCGCTTTCGGTTTGCTTTGCTGTTTGGTATTTAATCGAAAAAACCAAGCTAGGCTCGCATCTACGGGCAGGCACAGAAAACCCCGATGTCACCCGCGCCTTTGGCATTGATGTGCCGTCTTTGCGCACGCTGACTTATTTCCTTGGTGTGGCTTTGGCCGGGCTGGCAGGAGTGGTGGCTGCACCTATTTATTCAGTCAGCCCCAAGATGGGCTCTGACTTAATCATTATCGTGTTCGCCGTAGTGGTAATTGGCGGCATGGGCTCAATTATGGGGGCGATTGTAACGGGCATTGCGCTAGGGCTTTTAGAAGGCTTGGTGAAAGTGTTTTACCCGCCACTGGCAAACACCGTCATCTTTATCGTAATGGCTCTGGTCTTACTCTGGCGCCCGTCTGGCCTCTTTGGTAAGGAAGCATGATGAACGCTCCGATTGTTCAACTCACCCCTGCGGCTGCGCTGCTCAGGAAAAAAACCAATTACACGCCGTGGATTGCTGCACTGGTGTTTGCCGCCATTGCCCCATTTGTGGTCTACCCCATTTTTGCTATGGAGCTGATGTGTTTTGCGCTATTTGCCTGCGCCTTTAATTTACTCTTGGGCTTTGGCGGCTTACTCAGCTTTGGCCACGCCGCATTTTTTGGCAGCGCGGCTTATCTATGCGGCCATGCCATTAAAAACTGGGGGCTAAGCCCAGAGCTGGGTATTTTATTCGCCACTTTCGGCGCCGCCTTAATGGGGCTGGCTATTGGTAGCATCGCCATTCGCCGCCAAGGCATTTACTTTGCCATGGTCACCTTGGCGCTCGCGCAGATTGTGTTTTTCTTATGCTTGCAAATGCCTTTTACCGGCGGCGAAGATGGCTTACAGGGCATACCTAAAGGCCATCTGTTTGGCTTAATTGATTTATCCAGCACCGTCAGCGTAGGCCAGCAACAATTGCCGCTAGCACTGTATTTCTTTGTGCTGGCCATTACCTTTGGTGGCTATTGGCTGATCTGGCGCACCGTGCATTCGCCCTTTGGCATGGTACTGAAAGCCATCAAAGAAAACGAGCCACGCGCGCTCTCTCTAGGCTATCAAGTCAATCGCTACAAACTCGCCACCTTCGTACTCTCTGCCGCCTTGGCGGGCCTTGCTGGTGCAACAAAAGCGCTAGTCGTTGGCCTCGCCTCGCTCAGCGATGTGTCCTGGCATATGTCGGGTGAAGTGGTACTGATGACCTTACTGGGCGGCATGGGAACACTACTTGGGCCGGTAGTGGGTGCAGTAACGGTGGGCACGCTGCATCACGAACTCGCCTCGTTTGGATCATGGGTCACCGTCACCATCGGCGTGGTGTTTGTCGTCTGCGTCATGGCATTTAGGCGCGGCATCGTGGGTGAGATTGCTTATCGATTGAAACGGGATTTGTAGGATGAGTGATCCCCTAAGTGCGCTAAGCAAAGTCAAAAATATCTTTTTAGTGCCTTCGGCACGTTAATTTAGGTGCGGGCGTCCCGCTGGACCTTCCTTTCTTGCTTGCTTGGCCAAGAAACGAAGCCAAAAAAGGCCCCTCATCTGCGGACAATCGAGCGGCGGCTGCGGAACTCGTTCGCAAGCTCGCTCAGACAGGCATCAAAGAAACCCCGCCCGCTTGTTCCTCGTGTCGCGGCTTCAAGGGGACTTTAAAAAGCCCCGTGCAAAGAGGTAGGAAATGCGATTACTCCTGACTGGCATGGTCGTTTTATTATCGGCCTGCAATAGCAATGATATTTTCAGCAGCAATACCCGCCCCGCCTGGCTAGGTAATGTTAGCCAGAACAATCTGGATGGCGTGAGCAATGATTTACTCACCGCGGGCTTAGGCAAAAGCGGCCTGGCACTTGCCCTGCCTGCCCACGCCGATCCAGCCAAACCCACACCCACCGAGCTACGCCGCGCGGCTATTTATAATAATTATCGCGCTCTTGTTGATATCAGTAGCAGCGGTGGTTACGGCAGGCTGTACGGCCCCAATATTGATATCAGCGGCAACGACACGCTGGGCGAAGGGAAAATTGCCGGGGAGGAATACCTCGCCTATGCGGATGATGGCACGGGCAGGCAAAACGTCACGCTAATGGTGCAGATCCCTGCCAGTTTTAATCAAAGCAAGCCTTGCGTGGTGACGGCCACTTCATCCGGATCTCGCGGGGTTTATGGCGCGGTGTCTGCGGCAGGCGAATGGGGGCTAAAACACGGCTGCGCGGTGGCTTATGCCGATAAGGGCAGCGGCACGGGCATTCATGATTTAAGCAGTGATACGGTTAATCTAATCGACGGCACGCGCGCCAATCGCAGCTTTGGCGGGGGCAATTTTGATGCGGGCTTATCGGGCAGCGAGCTTGCCGATTTTAATGCGCAATTCCCTAATCGCATCGCATCAAAACACGCCCACTCGCAACAAAATCCTGAAAAAGACTGGGGCAGAGACACTTTACGCGCTGTGGAATTTGCTTTCTGGTTGCTGAACGAAAAATACGCCAGTGCTCAGGTCGGTCTTCGTAAAGCCGATTACGCCACCCCTGCCACCGTCACGGTGATTGCTGCAAGTGCATCCAACGGCGGAGGGGCTGCACTAGCCGCCGCCGAGCAAGATACAAGAGGACTGATCGATGGCGTGGCCGTCAGCGAGCCACAGGTACAACCCGCCTCTGTAGTTGGCTTAAGCATTCTGCAAGGTGGCAATCTAATGCCCGCCATAGGCTCGCCACTGATCGATTACTTCACCCTTGCTAATCTCTACCAGCCCTGCGCGGTGCAATCAGCACGTTTAAGTGGGGCAAACTCAGCTTTTGGCACAGCGGTTTCACCGCTACTTGGCAGCGCACGTTGCGCATCGCTGGCGGCCAAAGGATTTTTAAGTGGCAGCACGCTCGAAGCGCAAGCCAACGAAGCCTATAACAAGCTGATTTCTGCGGGCTGGCTCGTTGAGAGCGATGCTTTACACGCCAGCCATTACGGATTAAATGCCACGCTGGGTGTAGCACTTGCTTACGTTAACGCCTATGGCAGATTTTCAGTCAAAGACAATATCTGCGGCTATAGCTACGCCTTCACCAACACCACGGGTGATGTGATTGCCCCTATCGGTAACAATCTGGCGGGTGTTTTTGGCAGTGGCAACGGCGTGCCGCCTACATCGGGCATATCCATCGTCAATAATTTATCCGTGGGCGGGGCTAAAGCCGATGCCATGTCGATTTCGGCCTCGACTAATACCGCCGATTACAATCTAGATGGGGCAATTTGCCTACGCAAACTTGCCACGGGGCTTAATCCACTCACAGGCGCAACGCTCACCGGCAATGAAAAATTGCAGGCCGATCGCGTGGCCATCGGCATAAAAGAAGCGCAGCGCAATGCGCGGCTCAATGGCAAACCCGCCATTATTGTGGCGGGGCGCTCTGACGCACTGATCCCCGTAAACCACGCCGCCCGCGCCTATTACGCGCTCAACCAAGCACAAGAAGGAAGTGGCTCTAAGCTGCGCTATATCGAAGTGACTAACGGCCAGCACTTTGATGCATTCCTTGCGTTAAGCGGCTTTCCAACGCGCTTTATTCCGCTGCATGTTTACGCTGGCCGCGCGCTGGATGCAATGTGGGCGCACCTTAACAACGGCACGGCACTGCCCGATAGCCAAGTGGTACGCACCACGCCACGCACCTCCGCTACCGATAATCTAAACGCCAGCGCCCTGCCTGCTTTTGCCGCAGTGCCCGCCAGCGATGCGATTCGTTTTAGCAATACCACACTTTCTATTGCTCAATAGCCATACCACGGGCGGGCTGATCGCTCACCAAACAACACAAGGAAATGGCGATGATTAAAACCTTATCAGGAAAAAGCGCCTTAATTACCGGCTCCACCAGCGGCATTGGGCTGGGCATTGCCCGTGCGCTCTCTGATGCGGGCGCAAATGTGGTACTGAACGGCTTTGGCGATGTTTTAGCGGCAAGGCAGCTAGTTGAGCGGGCGGGTGGCAAGGTGGCTTATCACGGTGCAGATTTAAGCCAGCCCGAGCAAATTACCGACTTAATGCGCTATGCAGAAAAAGAATTTGGCAGCATTGATATTTTAGTAAATAACGCAGGCATTCAGCATTTAGCGCCAGTAGAAGATTTCTCGGTGGAGCGCTGGAACAGTATTCTTGCGCTTAATTTATCCGCAGGATTTCACACCCCCCGCCTTGCTGTGCCCGCCATGAAAAAGAAAAACTGGGGCCGCATTATTAATATTGTTTCCGTACATGGCTTAGTGGCATCCACAAATAAATCGGCGTATGTGGCGGCCAAACACGGCATGATAGGGCTAACCAAAGGCGTGGCTTTAGAGCTGGCCCAAACCGGCATCACCTGCAATGCCATTTGCCCCGGCTGGGTGCTCACCCCCCTAGTAGAGCAGCAAATTGCTAATAAAGCACAACAACAGGGCATCAGCCTTGCCGAAGCCCAATCTCAGCTTTTACTAGAGAAACAACCCTCGGGCGTTTTTGTTACGCCAGAGCAAATTGGCGCCTTACTGCTGTTTTTATGCAGCGATGCCGCACAAGAAGTACGCGGAGCCGCATGGAATATTGACGGCGGCTGGATTGCACAATAAGAAACCCACAGCATCCTCTATTCAGCTTTAATTTCACAGGAATCAGCAATGCGACAGCTCAGCCCTAAAATCAGCCCTTGGCTTACTGGCTTTAATCAGCAGGTGGAAATCATGCAAGCCAATGGTTACAAGCCCACTTGCACCAATATTCGCGAGGGGCTGGCTTATTTAACGGCGGTGTTTGTAACAGATATCCCCACAATGACCTGGGTGCAAGATGATCTGGTGCCCTCTTCCCGATATAAAGTGCCGGTAAGGATTTATCACCCCCAGCCAGACAAAGCCCTGCCTGTATTGGTTTATTTTCATGGTGGCGGCCATATGGCTGGCAGCATCACCGTTTATGATGCCATTTGCCGCAAGATCGCCACTGCTGCACAACATATCGTGGTATCTGTAGATTACCGGCTAGCCCCCGAATGCCCCTACCCCGCGGGAACAGAAGACGCTTACCACGTAGTAAAAAACATCTGGTCTGTTTTAGATCAGCGTCAATTGCAATACCAGCGACAGCTTTCTATTGGTGGCGATTCGGCAGGTGGCGCGCTTTCTGCCACCGTGGCCAGCATCGCGCAATTTGACCCTGCTTTGGATATCCACGCTCAGGTATTAGTTTATCCCAGCCTGGATTACACACTGAGCGCCCCATCGCTAAACGAAAATGGCACCGGCTATTTATTAAGCAAAGAAAAAGTGACTTGGTACTTTAATAACTACTTTCAGTATAATGAAGACAGGAAAGCAGCCTCGCCACTCTTTGCAGAATTCAGCGCCAAGTTGCCCCCCACCCTTGTGATTAGTGCAGAATTCTGCCCGCTCAGAGACGAAGGGATTGCCTATTTAGCAAGGCTAAAAAAAGCAGGCGTGGCATCGGATCATTTGCACTTTGCTGATTTACCCCATGCTTTTTTAAACTTGGAAAATTTAATCAAAGAAGAATGCCAGCATGCTTATCAAAGCATGGGGGCGTGGTTGAATTTAAGAAAAAACAAAGCAGAAAATGAATAACGGAAGCTACACAAAAGAACCCAAACCTTTAACCACGGAGAACACGGAGAACACGGAGTTTCACGGAGAAAAGCATTTTTTAAAGAGGCTGTTTGCTGTGCGCTTTTGAGTATTTTAAAAATAAAGCAGTCCAGATTTATATCGTCGCTAACATCAGATATAAAAAATGGCCCAGCATTTAGCTGGGCCATTTTTTATACTTTTAAAACGATTTACTGATTACTTCAAAGGCTGCGGTGCTAAAGGATTGCCACCCAATGCATTAGAAATATCTGCAATGGCTTTTTGAGCACGTACGCTATTGCCTGCGCCATCCAGAGGAGGCGAAATCACAGCAATACCGAATTTACCCGGTGAAACTGCGATAATCCCGCCGCCTACGCCGCTCTTAGCAGGCAGGCCGGTTTTGTACAGCCACTTGCCGGAATCATCGTAAAGACCTGCGGTTGCCATAACGGCCAGCACTTCAGGCACGTTTTCTACTTTAAGCGCTTGCTTGCCAGTAACCGGGTTCTTGCCGCCATTAGCCAGCGTTGCGGCCATCATCGCCAGATCCTTGGCATTCACACCTACCGAGCATTGACGGGTATAGATATCTGTTGCGCGATCCGGATCAGCTTTAATCTTACCGTAGGCGTACATCAAACGACCAATGGCCTGATTGCGCTGATTGCTGGCGGCTTCAGATTGATATACCTCATCCAGCACAGTAAGGTGACGGCCCGCGAAATCATTGTAGTAACCCAGAATCTTGCTCCAGATTTCATCGTAATTTGCACCCTTCACCATGCTGGTAGCCGTAATCGCACCGGGGTTTACCATTGCATTCATTTCTGCGCCGCGATTTTGCTCAATCGCTACGATGGAGTTAAACGCCTGGCCGGTTGCATCTACACCCTGATTATTCAGGATAGCGTCAGTACCAGATTCATCAATCACCTTAGCCATCGTAAAAACTTTGGAGATAGACTGAATCGAAATTTCCGTCGTGACATCACCCTTGGTGTAAACCTTGCCATCGGCAGTGACCAGCACAATCCCGAATACTTTTGGATCGACTTTAGCCAGCGCAGGGATGTAATCGGCATTTTTGCCTTCTTGCAAACCTTTGTAATTATCGTAAGCAGCCGTCAGTGCTGCTTCTACTTCGCTCTTTTTAAATAAGTCTTTTGCTTGTGCGGCACCACTTAAAGCCAGTACCAATACAACAGCTAACATGCTGCGTTGTTTCATTGTAAAGCTCCTCGTTAACGCGCCTTTAGTCGGAACGCGCTAGACGAAAATATACCAAATAAAAACAGAGGAGAAGCTGCACAAAGTCAGTTGCATAATCACCGTAAGAAAGGCATGTAAGATGCAATGACGGCATAATTTCAAACGCCAATTAACACAAAAATTTACCTTTTGTTGTACGTATTAATACCTAAAAACCCAGCCTAATGATGGAGAAAAACGAGCTAGCCCGATTTAAACCAATAAAAAAAAGCACTCGCATGGAGTGCCATTTACTAACGCCAGGCTTACAACTAAGCGTCTATTGTGATTACCGGCCTAAGCGCCGCTCTGATTTCCGCCTCATCCGGCATCGCTTTAGCCTGCCAGCGGATCACACGAATCCCGGCCGAGCTTAATGCTTTATCCTTTTTAGCATCTGCCAATTGGCGATCCGGCCGCTGATGCGTAGCATCATCCAGCTCGATCACCGCCACAATGCTGGAGTCTTTATTACACACCACAAAATCGGCGCTCATGCGGTTAATCCGATTCAGCCAGGAGCGATAATTATTGCCCTTCTTTACTCCCAGCAGGCAAGAAAGCTGCACCTGCGCCAGCACAATATGCTCAGGCATGGCCTTCAGTAGCCGGAAATACAGCACTTGCTCAGGGGGAGTGAGCGGATTTTTAGCATAGAACGGCCAAGCCCCACCCTCTGCAGCGCCCTGCGTTTTTGCTTTAAGAATAGAAATAAGTACAAAAACAGCGCCAATCAACAATAAGAGCACAATAAATTTCATTTCATCTCCATCAAAACGTATTAAGCAGCAAGAAACAGGATTTAAAAATACTCAAAACTCAAAAAAAACAGGCCTAACTCAAGCCTGTTTTTCGCCGTGAAACTCCGTATTCTCTGGGGCCTTTCGTAATTCAAAATTTGGGTTCTCTGCATAAGCGAGCTTACACCCGCCCTACAAACCTAGCCACGACGCCAGGTCGTACCCTGCGCACTGTCTTCCAGAACAATACCAGCAGCAATCAATTCATCTCGAATACGATCAGATTCGGCAAAGTTTTTAGCTGCGCGGGCAGCTTTACGGCCTTCGATCAAAGCTTCAATCGCTGCCGCGCTATATTCGCCCTCTTCCTCGCCAATACTGGCTTGCAAGTAAGCTTGCGGCTCGCGCTGCAACAGGCCCAAGATTGCGCCCAAGGCTTTTAACTGCCCTGCCAGCTCACCGGATTGCTGTTTATTCACTTCCAGCGCCAGCTCAAACAACACTGCAACGGCCTCAACGGTATTGAAATCATCATCCATTGCGGCTTTAAAGCGCAGAGCGTAGCTGCTGTTCCAATCGATTTCTGATTCAACAGCAGGCACGTTTTTCAGCGTGGTGTAAAAGCGGTTCAATGCGCCTTTCGCGTCATCTAAATGAGCATCGCTGTAATTGAGTTGGCTGCGGTAGTGCGCACGCAAGATAAAAAAGCGCACTACTTCAGCATCGTACTTTTCTAGCACTTCGCGGATGGTAAAGAAATTACCCAAACTCTTGGACATTTTCTCGTTATCAACACGAATAAAGCCGTTATGCATCCAGTAATTCACATAGGTATTGCCGTGTGCGCCTTCGGATTGGGCGATTTCGTTTTCGTGATGCGGAAATTGCAAATCTGAGCCGCCGGCATGAATATCAAAATGGCTGCCCAGATGATGGCAACTCATGGCCGAGCATTCGATATGCCAGCCAGGCCGCCCAATCCCCCATGGGGACGCCCATTTGGCATCTTGCGGCTCGTCGGCTTTAGCCGCCTTCCAGAGCACAAAATCCAGCGGATCTTGTTTATTGACATCCACATCCACCCGCTCGCCAGCACGCAAATCATCGAGCGACTTACCCGATAATTTGCCATAGCCTTCAAACTTACGCACGGCATAATACACATCGCCATTAGGTGCTGGGTAGGCCAAACCATTTGCGATCAGCTTGGCGATTAAATCGTGCATGCCTTGTACGTGTTCAGTCGCGCGTGGCTCGTGATCTGGGCGAATCACGCCAAGCGCATCGAAATCTTCATTCATTGCGGTAATAAAGCGGCCAGTCAACACATTGATGGCTTCGCCGTTTTCTAAAGCGCGTTTAATGATTTTGTCGTCAATATCGGTGATATTGCGTACATGGGTGAGCTGATAGCCGGAAGCTCGCAACCAACGTGACACCATATCAAACACCACCACCATGCGGGCGTGCCCCAGATGACAGTAGTCATACACGGTCATGCCGCAGACATACATATTCACCTTGCCGTCGGTAATCGGCTGAAAACGCTGTTTTTCGCGGGCCAGTGTGTTGTAGATATTTAACATGGGTGCTGTTTCGTTAACGTAAAAGAGCGATTCTACCAAAGCTGTCAATAGTGCGCTCCATAAGCGGGCGCTAAGAGATAAAAAGACGCTAGATAAATGCAGAGCATCCCTAAACTCTGCTTGCGACGCTCTGCCGCCTGAAGCGACTTCATTGCCGATATTCCTCTCACCTATGCAAGCGAATGCGCTTAAAAACCGCCCGGCGCATTACGCGCCACAAAGTTTAAAACAACAAATTCCACTTACCCCCATTGACAGAAAATCACACCCGCAATATAAGAGTCTTTATAAATACGACAATGGAATATGCCGCATGCGTAAGAAAAACATTGCAATGATCGCCCTCAGCTTACTCGCCAGCGCATGCAGCAGCGTGCCTGCAAACAATAAGCAGTATGCAGAAATGGAAGAAAAAGAATATGTAACCGGCAGCAATATTCCGCGCAAAGATCGTGGCGGCAGCACAGTTAAAGTGTATGACAAAGAGTTGCTACGTGAGCTACAAGACCGCCCTGCTATTTCGCCGAATACCAATTAATACTTGGCAGCCGTTATAAGCAAGACTTGCGTATTGCGACAGCCGATGGCAACTGTGGCGCAATACGCTTGAAAAACACGATCCTCCGCATCACGGTTACTCCAAATAGCGCCGCCCACCGTAGCCGCTAATCCCCATCATCAATCGAACTACCGCGTGGCAAAGCCAAGGTAGTGCGCGGTAGACCCAGCGATCACGCTCAATATCACTTTTTTTGATTTGGGTGGCGTCATGCTCCAGAGCACGTTTTAAATCAGCGCGCAGCTCGCCGGCAAATTGTTTTTCGCGCACAAATACATTGGCTTCACGCGCCAGAAGCAGGCTAAGGGGATCAATATTGCTCGAGCCTACCGTCGCCCATATACTGTCAATCACAGCGACTTTGGCGTGCATAAAGCCTTTTTGGTATTCGTAAATCTCGATGCCTGCACTTAAAAACTGATGATAAAAACCACGGCTGGCGTAATGCAGTAAGGCTTGATCCACTCGGCCTTGCACCAGCAGAATCACACTCACCCCACGCTTAGCCGCATGAATCAGGGCATGACGTAAGCGATAGCCAGGTAAAAAGTAAGCATTGGCTAGAATAATTTCATTTTTGGCGTACCATATTGCCTGCAAGTATTCATGCTCGATATCTCGTCGATGGCGCAAATTATCCCGATAAACAAAGCGCCCGCGTACGCGCCCTGCAACGCTGAGGGAGGGCTTGAGCAGGCTTTTTTTTGCCCAGTTCTTTTTAAGCTGCACCCATGCGGTATGCCGCCACACGCGATCCGCTGATTCATGCAACTGAGCCACCAGCGGGCCAACCATACGCACTGCATAATCATAACGCGGTGCGCACTCTGGCTGATTGGGCTCAAAATCTGACAAAATATTAATACCGCCAATAAACCCAACACTGCCATCGATCACGGCCAACTTGCGGTGTAAGCGGCGCAAGCGCTGCCTATCTAGCGACAATACTTTCACTTCCGGCCTAAAAAATAATAAGCGCACACCCGCTTCAGCCAGCCTCTTACGCCAAAGCACGGGTAAGTTTCCAGCACCAAAACCATCAAGTTGCAAATTAACCCGCACACCACGCAAAGCCGCAGCCATTAAGGCCTGCATCACCGCAACACCAATTTCATCCGCCTCAAATAAATAGCTTTCTAAAAAAACTTCCTGCTGCGCCAAGTCAATCGCATCAATCAAAGCCGGAAAATAATCCTGCCCATTAAAAAGTAATTTAAAGCGATTTCCCGCCACATACATAAGTCAGCCTCATCTGCCGTTGGCACGACGTTTGCGTTTTAAATGATTTACCGGTATTGCGCATGCTCATTAAAAAAATCAAATCTTGAAAAAATAATTTTTACATTGGGCGTGCAAGTCGTTGCACAGCGGCGCTCCGACTTCTTCGCTGTACACACTTATAAAAACCGAGCCACCTTATGACAAAAACTTAAATCAACACCAACATGTCACGATAAAGCGTGTGCCCACCCTACACGTGTTTTGTTCGCGTTTTTCAAGGCGGCAAGGATACGGAAGTAATTCTGACCAAGGCAAGCATTTACAGCTCAGCACATAGGCTTAACAACTTACGCTGCCCCTTCATTGCGGTGTAAAACTGCATACAGCGGAGCATGATCCGATAAACGCGACCAAGGCATGCCCCCCAATACATTTGCCACTTGCACGGAAAACCCCCGCAAATACACCCGATCTAAAGACAAAATAGGCAATTGCACAGGAAAGCTTTTAGCAGATGCACCATGCAAAGTATTAAACGCCTCAATCAGGCCCAGCTCACGCGCAAACTGTATCGTGGCTTCGCCTCGCCAATCATTAAAATCTCCAGCAAGCACGAGGGGCGCGTCTTCAGGCACATCATTTAATACCCGCTCGATCAGCATTTTCACCTGCTTACGCCTATCCATTGCACGCAAATTAAGGTGCACACAGAGGGCATGCAAAGGCTGACGCCAGCCCGGCACGGCTAGCTCACAATGCAAAACCCCGCGCTGCTCAAAGCGATGCAAAGTTAAGTCATGATTATGCCAGCGCAAAATAGGAAAGCGCGACAACAAGGCATTACCATGATGCCCCAGCTTATAACGGGCATTTAAGCCATAAGCGGTGTGTAAATTCCCAGCTAAATACTCATGCTGCGGCACAACCGGCCAATTAGAAAACCGCTGTATCCGCTGGCTATGCTCGCCCTGCACTTCCTGTAAAAAAATCAAATCGGGCGACAAAGCTTGTAAGGCCTCGCGCACATCATGCACCACCAAACGCTGATTAAAGAGCGACAATCCCTTGTGAATGTTGTAAGTTGCAACCTTTATCAAAAAATTATTATTAATCAATGCGTTACCGTCAAAATATAGAGACCAAAATACATAAAAAAACATTCGATATCCGGGCAATCAATCAAAGCCTTATATCCGCATTTCGGATGATTTTCACTCTTTTTTATTAACTCCTCACTGATTCTACGGATTTACGGCCCAATATGTCGGACTGTATTCACGTTTTGTGGCACAAGTCTGCTCAAGGCCAAGTAACACGAAACCACAAGTGGACTTACCCTAAACACACAACCATTAGCTTATGCGTCTGCACGCATTTATAGCCCCCTCCTTTGACGATCAAAGTCACGTACACCACGGCCCCCACCCATCAGTTTGAAGCGCCGCACTTTAGTTTCCACCAAGTTGCATGCGCGCGGTAAAGCCCAATAAACCACACAATTACAGAATACCAACACGATAATTTCACACTATGACAGGATGCCGTTACACTCGTATTTTAGACTTTAATAATTAAAGGAGGTTAAAGAAGCAAACACTTCATTTTAGAATTAACCGCTTAATGCAAACGACTCAAATATAAAAAGCAGGGGTGCACCAATTCGCTGCAAATGCATAAGCATGGCAATAATCAGATTTAATTTTTAATTAAATAGAGAAAAAAATGGAAAAATATGTAGACAGCGTGCATGTATTGGCACAATCGAACAGCACTCCAGGTAATACGGATTTAAACGCCCAATCGACAGACGATATAGAAATTCCTGAAGATGGAGAAATCCCTCAGGAAATGTTGGATCTTGTTGAAGCCGGTTATCTTATTATTGACCAAGATAGAAATGTTTCAATTACACAAAAATACAGAGACCACGTATTAACCAATCCCCCTACTGATTCTTTAGGGGAAGAAAAAACGGTTACTTTTGTTGGCGAAAACACAATCGTCTTTTCAGAAAGCGCCATTTCACAGGCCGCTGGTAACGTAAATAAAATCACTTGGCATTGGTGGGGACATCAACTTTACCTCAATGCTGCCTCTGTTAACCTCTTAAATAGTTTCATAAATAACAGTAGTGTTGGAATGATGAGTGATTTTATCGGTAATTTCATTCCAAATATTTTAGCTTATCCTATAGCCCTATATATTTTGTACCATCAAGTTGCTCTTAATACGGCAAATATGAATAAAAAGGGGGTCATACTTAAATACATCTGGGGAGTCCCAGCAGGTTTTAGATCGCAATAATTGATGTAAATGGAGGAGATAACCCCAATCCTATCAACTTAAGTGGGATTAGTAGGTTGGGTTAGCGGGCTTTATCGCGTAACCCAACATTCTATTTACGCTTAAATGTTGGGTTACGCTGGTTTATCCGTCCTTAAAATAGGCGAATAAACCAGCTAACCCGATCTACAAGAACACCATTTCCTGTTGAATTTGCTTAAGTTGATAGGACTGGGGGTAATCCCCTTTTTAAACTCACTTAAAATTAGGCATCGGGGTTGGCTTTAAAAGCGGCGGATTAGCGGACGTGCATAACGGGCTGACTTTGCTCAGCGAATGCCATCATTTATTTCACGGTGAGAAAGTAGCGTTTGGTACGCTCGTGCAATTGGCCCTAGAAAACGCGCCATTATAAAAAACCAATCAAATATTGGCCTTATGCCACAGTGCTGGCCTACCAACTTGCCTTGCCATAGGTACAGCCGATGTCTAAGAAGGCCTTTTGACCGTCGCCAGAGCAGCTTGTGATAAAGGCAAAACCATACATAATATGCCGTTTGAGGTGGATGCCGATGCCGTGTATGCGGCAATTTTGGTAACGAATCAATTAGGTAAACGTCATTAAGCTCAATGATTAAATGCTCAAAATAAAAGATGATGAAAGTCATCTTTTATTTATACTTGCTATGTTAGCCCCGCATGCAATGCGTGGGAATCAAGCATTAGGTGTTTTACTTCTACCTAATCCATCTAATTACATTTAATAAAATTCCTTATTCCCCCAAATTTTACGTTTTACTTTTTATAGTATTAAAAGTTAAAGGTGGATAAGTACCTTATTTTTACGCCCTTGCTATGACTTTCTTGGCCCATTCTGCTTGGCGCTTAAACAACTTATTATAGCTAAAAATTACTGCTATATTGTTTTAAAAAAAGGAGCTAGCTGTGCATAATTTTATCGCCTTTTTACTACTTATGATCTCTGGCATCAGCGCGCAATCAGCTGAGCTGCGCGTTCGCATTGC
The DNA here is from genome assembly GCF_000969645.2 of Janthinobacterium sp. B9-8. Lineage (NCBI taxonomy): Bacteria > Pseudomonadati > Pseudomonadota > Betaproteobacteria > Burkholderiales > Oxalobacteraceae > Janthinobacterium > Janthinobacterium sp. B9-8. Next base: position 1,177,942 of record NZ_CP014222.1, on the reverse strand, counting down.
CAGTGGGGAGTTCCAACCCTATCTATCAAAATCCCTACAAAACGAAGGGTTTATTAGCAAAATAATCAGAGCGGCTTTTAAGCAGGAAAACGTGATGGTTTCTATCGCTTATTACCCATGGAAAAGATCGTACGATATGGTAAAAAAAGGTGAAGCAGACCTCACACCTTATTGGGTTAAAACACCGGAGCGCGAGCAGCTATTTATTTTAAGCGACCCGATTGACATTGTGCAGTATGGTTTTTTCCATTTAAAAGAAAATAAAATTACACAACTCAATTTTAGTAACTTAAACAAATATAAAGTGGGTGTGAGCTTAGGCTATAGCTATGGTTTTGCCTTTGATACGGCAAGAAAAAAACAGCAATTTATATATGATGAAGCGCCAAGCGATGAGATCAACATCAGAAAATTAATCGCAAAGCGTATTGATTTATTTACCGCAGATAAAATACTTGGGCAATACCTTATTTTCACCACACTCTCCCCTGAGGAAGCAGACAAGATCACCTTCTTTCCAAAAAATTTCGCAGAAGAACCAGTTTACTTATTGATTTCTAAAAAAACACCGAATGGTGCAGAAATTGCCGATAAATTCAATAAAGGCCTTAAAAAAATCAAACAAAATGGCGAATATCAACGCATTATGCAAGAAGCAAAAAAACAATAAGAGGCTTTGTTCTAGACAAAGCCTCTTTTCTATTTACATTAAATATTTTGCTTGGCTTTGAATCAACTGCCAAGCCTCTAATACATGCTGCTGATTGACTTCCGTTTGGCCAGTCACCATCCTGAGGGCCAATTGATGGTTGATTTTGGTATGAGTCATAAACACTTTACCGCTGGCATTGATACGGCGCAGCAGCTCCATATTGACGTCGTCACTGGCTTTTAAGCGAAAGCAGAGCAGATTAAAGTGCCGCTGGGCAACAACTTCAAAATGTGGGTCTTGCCTTATCCAGCGCTCTAGCTCGGCGCTTAAATCAAGATGATGAGTAATCAAATCCCTTAAGCCATTTGTGCCATACCAACGTATCACAAACCAAAGCTTCAATGCCCTGAATCGCCGCCCAAGACCCACGCCCCAATTCATAAAATTAGTTTGATCGGTGCTATTGGGGGATTTTAAATATTCAGGAATCAGGCCCAGCGTAAATGTTTTGAGCAGGCTTTCTTTATCGCGAATAAAAAACGCCGAACAATCAAAATTGCATAGCAGCCATTTATGCGGATTCACCACCATGCTATCGGCCTCGGTATACCCTGCCGCCAATTGCCGCACCTCGGGCAACATCAGCGCCGATCCGGCGTAGGCGGCGTCGATATGAAACCAGATCTGCTGCGCTTTGGCGATTTTAGCCATCGCGGATAAATCATCAACGGCCGTGCTGCCTGTTGTGCCCAATGCACCCACCATGAAAAACGGCGTAAAGCCTTGCTCGATATCCTCTGCAATGGCTTTTTGCAAGAGATCAATCCGTATCGACTGATGCTCATCAACAGGGATTTTTCTTAGATTTTGCTGCCCTACACCGGCAATCTTGATCGCTTTTTCAATCGAGGTATGCGCTTCGGATGAGCAGTAGGCACTTAATTTATGCCCTGCCACACCCGTTTGATTAATTTCAAACTGCGTCGCTTTCTCCCTTGCTACCAAAAGCGCAATCAGAGTGGAGCTTGATGCGGAATCCTGAATCACCCCCGAAAATGCCTCAGGCAAGCCCCATAAATCGCGCAGCCACTCCATCATTCTGATTTCTAATTCTGTCGCGGCAGGCGATGTTAGCCAGCTCATGCATTGCACGCCAAGGCTGGCCACCAGCATTTCAGCTAGTACCGAAGGCGGGCTGGTATTGGAAGGGAAATACCCAAAAAATTGCGGATGCTGCCAATGGCTAACGCCCGGCACAATAATCTTTTTAAAATCGGCAAAAATTCCAGAGAAATGCTCGGCATCTTTGGGCGCAAAATCGGGAATCTGCTGCAAAATATCACCGCCTTTTAATGCGGCAATCACCGGATAATCAGCGACATTCTGCTGATAATCATTCATCCATTCGCTGACTTCGGCCAAGGCCCGTTCAAAGTCTTGCTGCATCGTATCCCTCCTAATTCCAAAGCAAGAGTGGTTTTTCCAGCTGATAGCCCATAAACATTTGTGTGGTGATTCTGTCTTCCCCCAAAAACGCGCAAATTGCATGCGGTTTACGGCAGTTAAAAATCACCAGATCGCCTTGTTTGGGTTTTATTTTAATAGGAACAGGTAATTGAGCCCGCCATTGCTCCGGAGCTTGAGTAAAAGGTGTCAGTGCAGGGATATCCCATATTTCTAATTCCCCGCCCACATCCGGTACTTTTAAATAAATATTAGCAGCAAGCTGGGCATCTAATTCGGCATATTTAGGCGGCAATGCATCAAAATGTGGCTCTAAAGCGCTTAAATAAGATTGCTCCGCCTTGCTAATTCTCACAATACCCGCCAGCATTTTTTTATTCTGAAAATGAGCGACCGTTGCGCCTGGAATAAATAATTCATCTAATTCCAGGCGCAATTTATCAATGGGTGATAAAAAGTGCTCGCAATACGCACGCAAGCGCTCAATTTGCACGCTGGCTTCGCGGTAGTATTCATTTATTTTTTCAGGATTAGCCGCGTTATAAGTGCTATTAAAAGGAATACCGATCCGATCCACACCAAAATACTTTTGCAGCAGCGCGTCATCCTCAACCACTTCGTGGGTATAGGGATCGATATCCTGGCTGCGTAATATATTATTACTTAATAAATCGCATAAATGTGCGGGGTAATAGGCTTCTATTACCACTGCAGCAATCTCATCATGAATAAGATCACTGATTAAATCAGGCGATAATTTTTTAGCGATTCTGACTATTCTTTGACCCATAAGACAATACTCCCATGCGTTAAAATACTAAGTCGACCTAATAAGATTTGTGTTTGGTAGCGGGAATGAGATTTACCACTTTAGGGTGTTTCATGCCAATAAAAGTAAGATTAAGCAAATATACATACTCATATCACCCTAATATCACCCACTTCATGCCGAATATCAATGCATCATAAAGCTTTCTGAGATTACCATGCACAGGCTTAAATAGTAATAAGAATTATTACTATTTAAGCCTAAGTTTGTGACAAAAACCACCTAGAGTGTGTCAATCAGCCGCTTTCAAAGCAGCAGACCTCTTTTAATGACGTATGAGTATCCATCGCGTATAGCTAGCTACCTAAGGGAAGATCCTAGTAATAAAAATGTCACATTCTGCTTAACAATGGTTCTCCCTTTGACATATTTCGCATTCAAAATGCGTCAGGAGAACACATGCAAGAATGGGTTAATGCGATTAATAGCTGGGTCTGGAGCCCTGCTCTTATTTACTTATGCCTGGGTGTAGGGCTGTATTTTTCAATCCGTACCCGCTTTATGCAAATTCGCCATATCCGTGAAATGATTCGCCTGATGTTCGATGGTAAAGCGTCTGCTGCGGGTGTTTCATCGTTTCAAGCACTCTCTTTATCTCTTTCTGGCCGTGTGGGGACCGGGAATATTGCTGGGGTTGCCACGGCCATCTCTTTTGGCGGGCCGGGCGCTATTTTCTGGATGTGGGTCGTGGCTTTCTTAGGCGCAAGCACCGCTTACGTCGAATCGGTACTCGGACAAATTTATCACGAAAAACACGAGGGCCAGTACAGAGGCGGCCCCGCTTTTTATATTGAAAAAGGCTTAGGCTGGAAATGGTATTCCATGCTGTTTGCCTGTGTCACCGTCATTGCTTGCGGAGTACTGATGCCGGGCGTGCAAGCCAATGGGATTGCCGCCGGCTTAAAAACGGCCTTTGGCCTTAACCCAGAAGTCACAGGCGCAATCGTGGTGTTGTTACTTGGGATGATTATTTTTGGCGGTGTAAAACGTATTGCCAAAGTGGCGCAAGTGGTAGTGCCCTTTATGGCTCTGGGCTATATCCTGATTGCTTTTGTGGTGATTTTGCTCAATATCCAACAATTGCCCGATGTATTTATGCTGATTATCCGTTCTGCCTTTGGTACTGAAGCGGGTATGGGTGCCATGCTGGGCTTAGCGATCCAATGGGGTGTAAAACGCGGTATTTATTCAAATGAAGCAGGCCAAGGCACAGGGCCGCATGCAGCCGCTGCGGCCGAAGTCAAACACCCAGCCCAACAAGGCTTGGTGCAAGCATTTTCGGTGTATATCGACACACTCTTTGTATGCTCTGCCACCGCCTTTATGATTTTAATTACCGGCAAATACAATGTGGTGGCTCCCGATGGGCAGACTATTTTCACGGGACTAGCAGGCATGACGGCAGGGAGTGATTTTACTCAGGCAGCGGTAGAGCAAGCCCTGCCCGGCTTTGGCTCCATGTTTGTCGGCATCGCCCTATTCTTTTTCGCCTTCACCACAATTTTGGCTTACTACTATATTGCCGAAACCAATATCGCCTTTTTAGCCCGCAAAATTCCTTCTGCCGGACTATTTTTTGTTTTAAAACTAGCCATTCTTGCCGTGTCGTTCTACGGCTGCATTCGCACGGCAGAGCTGGCTTGGGGATTGGGTGATATGGGCGTTGGGCTGATGGCCTGGCTTAATATCATCGCCATTTTAGCGCTGCAAAAACCAGCCTTAGCGATGCTAAAAGACTATGAACAACAGCTCAGCCTTAAGCAGGATCCGATATTCAACCCTAAAGCCTTGGGGCTGAATGTAGCCAAACATTGGCATGCTAAGCATTTAGAATCTGAAGCAGTGCCAGAAGCACCAAAAGCTTAGTCATAAACAATGCCGACCCTATGCATAGGGCCGGCATTGTTTTTTATAGCCGGGGCAAACCCCACCCCGCGCACCTCATTCAATCCTTAGCGCAGCACCGTCGTCAAAGCATGCACACACAGAGCAATATTTTCGCGCCGTGCGCCGTAGCCCATCAGGCCAACTCGCCATGCTTTACCCGCAAACACACCCAAACCTGCGCCGATTTCTAAGTTGTAATCTTCCAGTAGCACCTTACGCACCGCTGCATCGTCAATCCCTGCGGGAATGTGTACGGTATTGAGCTGAGGCAGGCGGTAGGCGGTATCCACCACAAACTCCAGCCCCAAAGATTCCAGACCATAGCGCAGCAGCTGATGCATATCACGGTGGCGCTGCCATGCTTTTTCTAAGCCTTCATTCGCCAGCAAGCGCAAAGATTCATGCAAAGCATACAGCGTATTCACAGGCGCAGTGTGGTGATAGCTACGCTTTGCGCCGCCAGTGGCATCACCCCAATAGCCCATCACTAAGCTTTGATCTAAAAACCAGCTTTGCACCGGTGTTTTGCGCGCTTTTAATTTAGCCACGGCCGCATCAGAAAAAGACAATGGCGACAGGCCCGGCACGCAGGATAAACACTTCTGGCTGCCCGAATACACCGCATCAATGCCCCAATCGTCCACACGCAGCTCAACGCCGCCAAGGGAAGTCACCGCATCCACGATCGTTAGACAATCGTATTTTTTAGCTAGCGCACAGAGGGTTTTGGCGTCAGACACAGCGCCTGTCGAAGTTTCTGCGTGTACAAAGGCAAGAAACTTGGCTTCTGGATGCGCTTTAAGTGCGTCCTCAACCTGATTCGGATTAACCGGCTCGCCCCAGGCATTGTCCACCAGCACGGCCATTGCGCCAAGGCGCTCGACATTTTGGCGCATACGCTCACCAAATACGCCGTTGCGGCAAACAATGACGGTTTCACCCGGCTCAACCAGATTCACAAAACACGCTTCCATCCCTGCCGAGCCAGGTGCTGATACCGCCATCGTGACTGAATTTTTGGTCTGAAACGCGTATTGCAACAGCGTTTTAATCTCGTCCATCATCCCCACAAACAGTGGGTCTAAATGGCCCACCGTCGGCTTAGATAACGCGGCCAACACAGAAGGATAAATATCGGACGGCCCAGGCCCCATCAAAATACGATGAGGTGGGAAGAAAGGCATAATCATCGGTGGCGTAAGCATTGAAATCTCCGTCTGAAGGTGGGTCGTGACATTATCAGACTTTTTAGCCCATCTTACGGCAGCGGAAAACACTTATGTTGCTGCAGTGCAAAAAACCATCTGTTGCCTTCCCCTTTTTAAGTCAAATTTTAAGCAGAATGTCATCCAGCGGGCGTACACTTACACTGTATTTACTGATGTTCCCTCTTGTACAAGCACATTATAAATATCCTAGGAAAGGGCTTACCCGCGTACTTTTTAGCATTGCTCGCCCTACACATTCAAAAACCAAACGCGGCCCTCAAGAAACCCATCGACATAGACGTCATTTAGCAAGAGGCATAGCTGCATTTTTTAATAGAGAATCAAACTAAGGATAAGCGGATGCTAAGCGATAAAGAAATCGAGCAATATCTGGGACGAATCAATTATTCCGGCAGCATCGCCGTAGATCTAGCCACGCTCACCGCCTTGCATCAAGCCCATATGCGGCATATTCCTTTTGAAAATTTAGATATTCACTTAAGCACTCCTATTGTGCTTACTCCCCCCGCACTTTTTAAAAAAGTAATTCTGGAAAAGCGCGGTGGCTTTTGTTATGAGCTGAATTACTTGTTTTCTGTGCTGCTTTCATCTCTTGGTTTCAGCGCTCAACTTATCTCAGCCAAAGTATTCAATGGCAAAAACTATGGGCCGGAATTCGATCATTTATTACTACTCATTACTCTGGATCATCAACAATTTATTGCCGATGTCGGTTTTGGCGATTCATTTCAAACGCCCTTAGCCATCCATAGCCTAAAAAATGAAAATACCAGCTACCAAATTATGCAAAGCGATGATTTTTATACTGTGATGCAAAAAAAGAGCAATCAAGAATATAAGCCGCAATATCAATTCACCCTAAATGCTTATGGCATTAGTGCTTTTGCAGAGATGTGCGTTTACCAGCAAACATCTCCTGCTTCTCATTTCACACAAAAATCGGTTTGCTCAATCGCAACGCCAGAGGGGCGCAATACCATTTCAAATGGCTGTGTGATTCAAACAAAAAATGGCCGCCGCACAATTCACCATATCAATAACAACGCAGAATACCGCCAGCTTTTGCAGCAGTATTTTCAAATTTCACTCCCGGAAAACGCCCGTATTGCGGCACTCTTGCCTGAAAAAAAGACCCTTAGCCAAGTCAATACTTAGGGCCTGTTAACGTTTGATTCACAATTGCAGCCAGCACCGCCGTGAATCAAACGTCAACACCCCCTAAAATATCAGGCAAACAGCATCAATCTTTGATGCGATATAGCCCCCCTTCAGCCATATTGCACAGCTCAGAATGCTCCTGCACGCGATCAGCCCCATTTCAAAAACAAGCAACAAGCCTATTTTCAAATTAAAGAAACATGACTTTTTACCCTTATGAAACAAGCCCAAAAAGGGGAACAGCATCTATCCACCCAGGATTGATTGATGTAGATTAGAAGCCCAGCCTGACAATAAACACATAATTAACTGACAGCAATACAATTTAACGCACCACCCCTCCACGACTAGCCAGCCATTTCTCCCGTGGCCCACTTGAGCGGTCTTCAACGCACGCTGAAAAATTTTCCCGATCAGCTCACATCTTCACTTTACGGTTACTAAACATCGAATGCCGCTTGATCGTAAAGATCTTCTTTTTACGTAGTCTTTCGGCAAAAACAGGACCTATCTATGTTTGATCTAACGGTAATTTCATCTGAGCTAGCATGGCCGATCAGCTTACTCATTGCCTGGTTTGCAGGCGAATATGGCTATCGCTGGGCAAAAATACCCCGCATCAGCAGCTACGCCATTGTCGGGTTTTTACTCGCCTCATCACAAGCGGGCCTGCTACCCATCGGGCAATCCACCAGCGTGCTCTTGCTGAGCAATGTAGCGTTTGGCTTGATTTTATTTGAGGCAGGATATCGGATTAATTTGCGCTGGCTTATTCACAACCCGTGGATAGGCGTCACTTGCCTGACCGAAGCCACCCTCACTTTTGCTGCGGTTTATGCAGTAGCCAGTGGCTTTGGCGTGGCGTCGACCAACGCCCTTCTGCTGGCATCGCTCTCTATGGCAACTTCTCCCGCGGCCATTGTGCGGGTGATTAACGAGCAGCGTAGTGCCGGGCAAGTCAGCGAGCGCTTATTGCATCTTTCTGCTCTTAATTGTGTGCTGGCGGTGTTTGTTTTTAAGATTATCGTTGGGCTGCTAGTGTTTGAAACCACTGGTAATCTCTGGCACGCCGCATCCAGCAGCTTGCTGGTTTTAGCTGCGTCAGCTTTGCTAGGGGGATGCTTAGGGCTGATTGTGCCCATCCTGCTGAGGGGCATTAAATGCCGAAATCAAGACAACACACTAGCTTTTGTGATTGCCCTTGTACTGCTGGTAGCGCTCAGCGAAAGCCTGAAGCTTTCTGCCGTACTGGCCACGCTGACCTTTGGTTTGGTGGTGCGCCATCGCCGCCTAGAATTTCACCCTTTGCAACGCGGCTTTGGGGCATTAGGTGATTTGCTTTCTGTGCTGTTGTTTGTCTTTATTGCCTCTACCTTGCAATGGCAGCATGTGATCTCGGGCATGGGTTTAGGTTTGGCCATCATTGCCACCCGTATGCTGACTAAGGTGTGCGGCATCAGCGTCTTTGCGCGTATTAGCGGAATTACTTGGCGTAAAGGCATGCTGCTTGGCATCGCCATGACCCCCATGTCGGCCTTTGTGATTCTGATGCTAGAGCAAACCCGCCACCTTGGCATTCATCTGGCCGATCAGTTGATTCCACTCGCCTCCGCGGCGCTGATTTTAGAAATCTTCGGCCCCATCATCACCAAGCAGGCCTTGATCTGGTCACATGAAGTCCCGAAAAACAAGGAATAATCGCCATGCCACTCGAAGCCTTTAGTACCTCGCAATCGCTCAGCCTTGGGGTTGAGCTTGAATTACAACTGGTCAGCCTCAGTGATTTTGATTTAACCGCATCCAGCCCGGACTTACTGGAGCTATTAAGCCGACAGCCTTTTCCCGGCAATGTCACGCCAGAAATCACAGAAAGCATGATCGAGATTTCCACCGATATTCAAACAGAATACCCAAAGCTGCTCTTACAGCTGCAAAATATGCGTGATGCACTGGTGAAAGCAGGCGATAAGCTCAATATCGGTGTATGCGGCGGCGGCACGCACCCTTTTCAACTTTGGTCTGATCGGCGCATATTCAACAAACCTCGCTTTAATGAGGTTTCCGAGCTTTACGGCTATCTGACTAAGCAATTCACTATTTTTGGGCAACATGTGCATGTGGGCTGCACCAGCGGTGACGAGGCGATGTTTCTGCTGCATGCACTCAACCGCTATGTACCGCACTTTATTGCCTTATCGGCCTCATCCCCCTTTGTGCAGGGCTACGACACGCTGTTTCACTCGGCTCGGCTTAATTCTGTATTTGCCTTTCCTTTAAGTGGCCGCGCGCCCTTCTTGCTGCGCTGGGAAGACTTTGAGCAAAAATATTTTGCAAAAATGGAGTTAACCGGTGTAATCAAAAGCATGAAAGATTTTTACTGGGATATTCGTCCCAAACCCGAATTTGGCACGATAGAACTACGCGTTTGCGATACGCCACTTTCCGTAGAACGGGCGGCCGCCCTTGCGTGTTACTTGCAAGCACTTTGTCGCTATTTGCTTGAGCAATACGAAGCGCCGCCGGAGGAAGACGATTATCTTGTTTACAACTACAACCGCTTTCAGGCCTGCCGCTTTGGCCTAGATGGCACGATAGTTCACCCTAAAACCTACCAGCAAAGTAGCTTGCGGGAGGATATCAGCAACACCTTAAACCGCATCCAGCCCCATGCCGCCGCATTAAATAGCACAGCGGCTTTAGATCATATTCATCAGTTAATCATCAAAGGGGATGACGCCACTTTTCTGCGTAATGAATACGAAAAGCGCAACAATGTGGCAGGCATGGTCGATGCGTCGATACAACGTTTTCGCTATGGCAGTGGCGCTTGTCCAAACAAATAAAAGCCAGCTGCGAGCATTGCACACTGAGCGTGCATCTAAAACATGCTTCACGTCAGCGATCTAACCGCTCGGTATTTTTATGCAAAACACCTTTACCGCGCACGGCTAATCGCACCAATAACAATGGGATAAAAAACAAATACCATATAAGAGAGCTCTAAACAAATCACGATCAAAATAGTTGCTAATTAATAACCATAAGCGCTTAGGTATAAATTAAGCCGTACTTGCCGTTATCCTGATTTCCTACCAAATAAACACTGAAAGACATCACCAGAATGTCATTGACATAAAACATCAATCGATGGCTTACCCAAAAGCCTCGTGAAATGCCGGAATGAAAGATGGCAAAGATCAGTAAAATTAAAATACGAAAATAGATAAAACCAAAAAACATGCTGTTTCAATAAAAACAATACGTAGAACTAGGTACGCCCGCAAAAAATAAAACCACAGGGACACTATATATCTTTCGAAACATGTTCTTGTATTATGACGGCCGTAATTTATTTCCATCACATTACAATTCATGACTATTACTCTACCTGCATCACTACTTACAAAGGTGGAGTGTTATTTTTAAATACTGAACATGCTAATTGCATTAATTTAAGATTGAAAGGTTATATTTTGAATAAAAATTTTTTTGTAATAACTAGCTTCTCTTTATGTTTTGGATTAACCGCCTGTGGCGGAGGGGGCGGAGATAATACACCGAGCCCATCCTCCACACCGTCGGTAACAAATACATCACCTCCAATAGTAAGTACACCAACCACACCCACAGTAAACACAACTGCACTCCCCCCCAAAGAGGTGCCAAGTAGCACCGTCAAACGCTTACAAGAAGGGGACATGTACAGCCTGCATGTGGAAACCACGCAAGGCACCCTAGGCGAAATCAGTACACTCCAAACGCAAATGAGCGCTCAAGGCGTCATCACAGACAATCATCAACCAAACCGCCTCTCATTTAGTTCACCCGTCTTTCTGCACCAAGCACTGTCTGCCCACCCTAATTACGTGGCAGATTTTCTTGATCACACATTGGGAGGAGGAGCACTGGATAGTCTAGATGATGCAACGCTGACTAATCGATTCAATCAATGGAGCAAACCTGACTGGCTTACCCATAATTCAGATAAAGATCGGGCGACCTATCACTTCCACCTTGAAGAAATCGATCTAAATCAAGCATTGATGAAAAACAACCTAGTCTTTAGCACTGCTGAAGCAAAGAACGGCCTGTTGCCTGTCAGTCATGCCAAGCTCAGGGATAGTTTAGGCGATGCTAAATTCCCATCTGGTTCGGTCGGCTTACGTACCCGTCTCTTATTGCCCGCCAATAAATTACTACAAGTGGGCAACCTAGTGGCCAAGGAAGGGAGCAAGGATATGCACTGCATCTATCCTGATGCGATGGCAAAAGAAGGTGTAGCACTAAAACTGGGGCGCAACACGGTTGAAGCATTCAGCGTAGACAATGAGTGTAAGAATACGGGTGCAAAACTGGCAAGTGGCACTTTCAAAAGTGTTGAGCAGACAAGTTCACTAGGAATTACTACAAAAACTTATCTCTTTAATTTCAGCTCAGCCGGGGAAGTAGAGCGCCAACTGTTAAGCCCCACTTATCAAAAAGCCAATGCACGGCTGGCCCTCCGCGTTTCAAACCTTATAGCGCACGACCAGATTATCTCGCTTTACTTCGACAAGGAAACCGAGATTATTGATCCGCAATTACACTTCAACAAAACAGCAATCGATGCATTGAAGCAACAATTGGGATGTACTCAATGCAAGTGACAACAGGGAACAGGTAGCCTAATAGAAGGGGAGCAAAGGCAATTTATAGTCTTGCCCCCTTATTTTGATGGGCGACCGCCATACGCATGCGAAAGTCATTTTTCAGCCCCTTCGACACCCTAATTTTAGTGAAATCACTTAGCAAAGTAGCTTACGGGAGGGTAAACCGCATACGGCCCCACGTGAGCATGCACGACACGCTCAATCAGCAACGATCCAGCCTTGGCGCATTCCAGAGCAGAATCAACTTTACTATCGCCTATATCGATAACAGTATCGAAACCACCAGCGCAGCCCGCAGCCGCATTCTGGACGCCGATATGGCGGCAGAAATGGCGGCGCTAGCCCGCTCGCAAATCCTGCTGCAAATTGGCCACGCCATGCTTGCTGCCGCCAATGCCATGCCTCATTTAGTGCTGAGTTTATTAAAAGGTTTGTAACGCGTACACATGCGAAAAAAGGAGGCACTATATCGTCATACCAGATGGCGGGAGCCCAAAAACGCGGCATGGCTTCCTAACAAAACGACGAGCAAACCAAGTAGTCAGCAGGCTAACCTTGTATAAATGTAAGTTTTAAATTGGCATTTTTACAAAAAAACCTATAACCGCCTGACAATTAAATTTCTTAAAAATCAGAAAAACACAAATAAACGACTATGATCGAAGTTGATTACAGCTAAAATAAATGAACCAATTCAGCTATTATTTCCATGCATTGTTCATGCTGCGGTATTGCAGCAAAGTCTGCGCGGCTTTAGAAGGGAAATGCCATGAAGCAAACAGAACAAACTCTACTTGAACAAATGCGGATCACCGATTTTGATATTGCAAATCGTAAAATTTTGCTCTCTCTAAATGAAGAAGACTTTAAGCTACTACAAAACTTCCGGCCTACTATTGAAAGCATAATCGACACCTTGGTGGATCAGTTTTACCAGCTGCAGACTAATGTGGCAGAGATTTCCTTATTAATTGGCGACGCGGATACTTTGGGCCGCCTGCGTAATGCACAACGCCGCTATGTACTGGATTTATTCAGTGGTCTTTATGATTTAGAATATGTAAATAACCGTTTACGCATTGGCTTAGTGCATAAACGAATTGGCGTAGAGCCTAAGCTTTATCTATCTGCAATTAGCACGCTTCAAACGCTGCTGCACGATGTTATTTATGAATCACTGAGTAACGAAGAAGATAGGCGAGCCTTACTTTCATCATTAGATAAATTATTTCTATTTGATATCACCTTGGTTTTTGAAACATATATCCGCAGCTTGGTTTCTGAAATAGAAATTTCCAGAGAGAAATCAGAAAATTACGCCTGCATTCTGGAAGAAAAAGTCAGAGATCGTACTTGTCAACTAGAAGAAATGACCCGCATTGATCCGCTAACTGGATTGCAGAATGTACGCGGGCTGATTGAAACCCTGACCCGCACCCTGCGCTCCGCCCAACGCCGCGCCGAACCCGTATCGATTGTTTATCTGGATATCAACGATTTCAAGCTCATCAACGACAACAAAGGACATCAGTTTGGCGATGAAATTTTACGCACCGTTGGCCATATCATCATCAGCCTAGCTCGGATGGAAGACTGCTGTTTTCGTTATGGCGGGGATGAATTTTGCTTGATCTTGCCCAACTGCTTGTTACAACAAGCTTCCGATATTTATATCCACCGTTTAAATAGTGAAATCACTCAGCGCTTAGGAAAAATCACCCTCAGCGCAGGCATCATCCAAACGGGCCCCGCTTCTTATGAAGAGCCAGAGATGCTGATTCGTATGGCGGATGAGAGAATGTATCTGGCCAAAAAAGAGTTTAAAACGCAACACTCTTTATAAGTGGATAACCTCGGCTCTAACACTTAAATAAGCAAGCTAAACATTAAGCCTTCGCGCCGTTTAAATGCCTGAATAAAGTGATTTATTCTCGCAAAATTGCCGCATTTATAAACGCAATTATTTTTTCTTACACTTCATTCTTACGGATAAAGATGTAAATTAACCCCTCCGCATAATCCCGCATGTCATAAACAACAAAACACAGATCGTAATTACATCAATTAGCAGAGCCCTAAAAAAAACACCGCCAAAATAAGGGACTCATACGTCTGCCTATCGCTCTGTTTTCAATGAAGGCATCATCATTTAGTATTTTATTTAACAATTCACAAAGATATTATCAATACCTCCAAATTTCATTTTTACCTCCCCTGCTTCGCCACATTTCTTGATATCGCGCACACTCTGTATTGAGCAACTATTTTATGATGGCCCTGACATAAACTCCTGCGGAAGCCGACCATGCTCGACCTCTCAACATTTTTCCTTGGGCGCCCCCTGACATCGCCGTTGATGAACGCTTCCGGCGTTTGGTGCAACGTCAACAATCAGCTCAATGCCCTTGCAGAAAGTAAAGCGGGCGCAATGGTAACCAAAAGCTGCACCCTATTACGCCGGGATGGCAACCCTGAGCCCCGCTATCACACGCTGGCAATGGGCAGTATTAATTCAATGGGCCTGCCTAATGAAGGCCACCAATATTATTTGGATTATGCAGAGCGGCATGATTATGAAAATAAGCCCTTATTTTTTTCTATTGCCGGATTAACGCTAGACGATAATTTAACCATGGTGGCGCAAATCCAGGATGCTTATACTCCGGCTATTCTAGAGCTTAATTTATCCTGTCCCAATGTGCCGGGTAAAGCGCAAATTGCTTATGATTTTGAAGCGCTTGATGTCATCCTTGCCGAAATAAGCGCAGCTTATTCCCGCCCCTTTGGTATTAAACTACCACCCTATTTTGATATCGCCCATTTTGATGAAGTGGCTGAGATATTAAACCGCTACGAAAAAGTCAGTTTTATTACCTGCATTAATTCAATAGGCAATGGCCTGATGATTGATATTAATAGCGAAACGGTACTGATCAAACCCAAAGAGGGCTTTGGAGGAATTGGCGGCGATTACGTACTACCAACTGCATTGGCCAATGTCAATGCATTTCATCAACGCTGCCCTAAAAAATCCATTATTGGCTGCGGCGGGGTCAGTACCGGCGAACATGTCTTTATGCATTTATTAGCAGGCGCAGGCATTGTACAAGTAGGCACAGCGCTTTATGAAGAAGGCCCAGAGATTTTTGTTCGCTTAAACATAGAGTTAGCCAAGATCATGAAAGAAAAAGGGTATAAAACAATTCGGGAATTTCAAGGCAAATTAAAAACAATTTAAACAATCTGCATAATATATTTCCCCATTAGGTATTCCATCCATATACTCCTGTTATTGCCCAGAGCAAGATCATCTGCTTCTGTACATTGCAGTTTTTTTATCACGGGCCAGCACAGTTTAATTAAACTACGCCCCAATTTGGAGGAAAAGCATGTTTACTCAATGTGTTAAGACGGGTCTTACCCTTACTCTCATTTGTGCAGCCTTCGCAGCCAATGCAGCAGATAAACTCCCCAATGTAATGATTCTTGCAACAGGTGGCACTATCGCAGGCACTGGCGCCACCAGTACCACCACCGTTGGCTATACTGCCGCCAAAATTGGCGTAGAACGCCTGATTGAAGCCGTGCCAGAATTACAAAAAGTAGCACAGGTTAAAGGCGAGCAAGTATTCCAGATTGCCAGCGAAAACATGAGCAATGAGCACTGGCTAAAACTTGCCAAACGCGTCAATGAAGTACTGAAAAAATCCGATGTAGACGGCGTAGTGATTACCCACGGCACCGATACCATCGAAGAAACCGCCTATTTTCTAAATCTGGTTGTGAAAAGCAAAAAGCCAGTGGTTATCGTTGGCGCAATGCGCCCGGCCACCGCCATTAGCGCAGACGGCCCGATCAATCTTTACAATGCAGTCGCACTGGCAGGCAGCAAAGAAGCCGTTGGCCAAGGTGTCTTAGTATCCTTGAATGACGAAATCCAAGGCGCGCGTGATGTGACTAAAACCAACACCATTACGGGTCACACCTTCAGAGCACCAGAGCTGGGCAGCCTAGGTTATATGGTATCGGGCCAGGCTAAGTTTTATCGCAGCAGCACCCGCAAACACACCAGCGAAACCGAATTTGATGTAAGCCGCCTGGAAACTCTACCTGCTGTAGATATTGCTTACGGCTCGGCCAATGCCAACACCCTTGCCATTGATGCCTTTGCTGCTGCTGGCGATGTGGGCATTGTTTATGCAGGTACGGGGGACGGCAGCTTGGCCGCACCGGTTCGCGCCCGCCTTACCGAATTACGCCAACAAGGCATCCACATTAATCGCTCATCCCGCACCGGCAATGGCCCAACAGTACGTGGCGGCGAAAATGACGATGACAAAACCGACTTCACCGTATCCGACACCCTTACCCCACAAAAAGCCCGCATTCTGCTGATGCTGGCACTGACTAAAACTAAAGACAGCAAAGAAATTCAACGCATGTTCTACACCTACTAAGCAAACAAACTCGGCCGCTGCAGTTAACACAGTGGTTGATGTTTGTTTTAATTCTTTAGTATAAAAATGCGGCCTTTAAGGCCGCATTTTTGTTGGGTGAAAGGGTGAGATCAACACTAGCACACAACTTCTTAGCTTTAATAGTGGAGAGTAATTAACTTATTATTTACTGAGAAAATTTTTTAGGGAGTTATAGAGTACTGAGGGGCATGTAATAAAATAAATAAAAAGTAATTTTAGGTTATATATAAAACTGGCACAACATAACAAGCAAGAGAGCCACATGCAAACCTCAGATGCAACGCCTTGTCCTTTTTGTGGAAAAACACTTTTTAATGGCACTGAATATCAGGGTACAACCATTACACATCGACAAAACTCACCAAAAATGGATTTTGAAAATAGCCCTACCTCGATGAGCTGCGCACACTGCTATCAACTTGTAGAACTGAAATATATATCTCAAAGCTGCTATCGTCTTGTTAAATGATTTTCAAACACTATTAAAATTAAGCGACCAACTACCCAGACTAATTACGTAGCACTTTCATATTTTTGAACTACCTTTTGGATTGTTTTCTGAGCCATTCAAGGAAATAAGCCGATGCGGAAGCTCCGCTCATAAATACTGCACAGAAGGTGCTCATCAAAAGTGGGAACAACATGCCCATCGAAATACATATCAAATCCTCTGTTCTGCATGTACAACAGTCTTTTATCTCTCCAACCGTGTATCTTGACCACTGGGCAATTCGTTTGTTTTCAGAAGACATCGCACTACAAAATCGATTTGTAAGTGCATTAAACAACAAAAAAGGCACCCTGCTTATCTCAACGTTTTCATTAAGTGAGTTTTCGTCGTCAAATAACTCTCGACACGCAATTGATGCGGAAAGTTTTATTGAACGTTTATTGCCTAACATTTTTCTAACAGACTTCGCACTAAATAAAATCATTGATAGGGAGCGAGCTGAAACAAATAATATCAAACGTTTTTGGCCACCCGCAGATCTCCCACAACTCATCTTTCTAATTCAAAATTCACCTCATAATAAACTCACCTTCAGTGGCTTTATCACGCTAGCCCATATCTATAGAGATGAAATATTGGAAGAACAACGTGCACTTGTCCTACAAATAAAAGAAAAAATTGAAATGTGCCGATCTTCTCCATCCTCAATTAAACAAGCTAAAAACAACAAGCCAGATAACAATCTCCCTCGTACTATTATTATTCTTGATGAGTTATTACGCGGCTACTACTTAGACCTAACAGCTCCAATTACAAACAACGACATAATTGACTTACTTCATGCAATGATACCAATTAACTGTTGTGATTTTGTTCTTCTCGATGGTGCTTGGGAGCAACGAGTCCAGAGAATGAAGCACAGAATTGCAAATGCAGGTTTGGACCTACCATTAGCAGAATGTTTTTCTCGGAGAAAAGATGGAATTTACGCATTCCTTAACAAACTCGAAGCCTTTGATAAAAACTCTCAAACAAATATTGCAATTCCATAATGTCCGCTCCTTTATCATTCAGCAAAAAAATTGTATCTAATTTTCTAGCATCAATCATTTTTGGGCTGTTTTCAGCGTACCAGACGCCTTTATTTCACTATTGGCGGGTTTTTACCCCAATCCTAACAACTTAAGCAATAGCCGCCTGAGCGATGCTCCCGTAGGTTAGGTTAGCGGGATTGTTCGCCAATTTTTAGCGGACAAACCCGCACAACCCAACATTTAGGCACAAAAGAATGATGGCTTACACAATAAGGCCTGCTAACCCAATCTACGAATTCAGATTAAATTGATAGGATTGGAGTACACCCTGCCCTACATAAAGAACACAGCGTATTCTTTATGTAATGCAGAGCAGCCAAGTACTGTTAGCACACCTCTTATTCAACAATCTCAGCGCATAAAAAAACCGCCACGATAATGTGGCGGTTTTAAATAGCACCTAAAAATCATTAATTGACGGGTAAATTCACAAAGTACTGCTTTGCAAAATCACCGGTAAATTTGCCCAATAGGCGGTGGGTATTGGTGGTAGGGTGCATATTGTCCCAAAAAACAAATTCATCGGGATTGGTGCATTCTTTACGGGGCTTTTGGGCTTGTAGATAAACGGTACTGGCGGTGGAATTAATATCCAAGCAAGAGCTTGTGGTGTTTTTAACATTATATTTAGCCGGATGATCTAATAAATCGGTAAACATAGCGCCGGTATCAAAGAGTTGAATATTTAAACGATTACCATGTTTCATGCGTAATGCGGCCACTAGCATCGTTAAACGCTGGTTATATTCCACCACTTGTGCCGCGACTTTATCGGCGTCATTACGCATTTTAAAGACGGGCACGCGCGATATATTGGGCAGATTAAGCAGCAGAATATTACGCCCGCCTGCCGCAATCAATTGATCAAGCGCCGTGGTTTGCCCTGCAATCAGCTGATCCACCGTGCGGCCATAGTTTAATAAATCATTGCCACCAATCAACATGGTAAATAGCGTATTTTCCGGGCGATAGGCTGGTGCTTGCGACATATATTCTGTCCACGATTGCACCTGCTGAATTAATCCCGGCACCACTAAATGAGTATCGGCTGCAGAGCCTCCAATCGCCCAGTTATATAAAGGCAATTTCAGACTTTCGGCTAGGTATTCCACCCAAACCTTGTCATTACTAAAGCGGCCAATAAACCATGCTTTTGAATTGGGTAGTTTCCACATGGATGCGTTATACATATTTTGCGTATCAGACAGGCTATCGCCAAAGGCAATCACTTTGCTAATTGTGTGGCTTTGCGTGGCCTGATCGTTGGTCCACACCGTGGCATTAAACGATAAGGCGTTATTAGCCGCTGCAACTAAAGCAAGTGGCGTTTTAACGCCCTGCTGATCCAGTGTTTTACGGCATACGCTACTCATCGTAGCTTGCGCTACATCGGTGTAAAACATGTTTTTCCACTGAAATTGACCATCGGCCCACCAGTTGCCATACAGCTTGTAATAAGCACCACTACTGGGATCGATTGCCCATGCATAGCTGGTTGCGGGCTTTGCACTATTGTTTTCGAGGCGGTAATAGCAGCGCAAATAGGTGTAGGTGTAGCCCCCCAGTCGGGACATTCCAGCCACCTTGGGTGCTTTAAGCAGCTCCGCAGCACTCAGCGGCTTTTGTGCAGAGAGTACGCTACCTAATTGTGGATCAGGGCTCTGCGCTTCAAGCACAGGAGCCGCCCATACCGATGTGCTAATCAGCAAGCTAATAGAGAGAAGTAAACGCATAGCTGGCAACGCCTCTTGAATATTAACATTTGCTTATGCTAAGACAATCAAACCAAAGCAGCCAGTAAGCCAAAACACCAACCCCTGTTTAGCACCCACAAAAAAGGCGAAAAGCATGCCGCTTTTCGCCTTTTTGCAATGCCTGATCTATTTAACGCGAGTAGCCTTGCGTTGGCACAACCACTAACGCCGCCCGCTGCCCTACGTCTATATGAGGATTAGGAAAAATAAGCCGTGCATTGGCTTCATCCACCACATACTGCACATCGCCCTCCTCCGCAAGAAGGGTGCCGATCGCTAGCGGTGCAAAATTATCCATTTGGGCATCAATGCGCAAAACAAAGTCTTCGCTTTGCTTAACGATCTCACGCGAAACTTTAAACAAGCTGACATGGGCAGGCACGACATCGCAATCAGGCAGCTCACCACTAATCAAGCCTTCTAAGTATGCCTTCATTTTGCTTAAATCAACCGCAGTGTTCTGACCAAAAGGCATGGCGCGGCCCAGCTCCACCGTAAAGGCCGCTGCACCGCAATGCTGGCTGGAGAAAAACGAGAAAGTCGTGGAAGTAGTGGATTGCAAAAGCACCGCATCCACACCGGCGCAAGCTAAGCGGGCGACTTGCAAGGGATCAAAATCGCGGCCATGCGGTGGCAGAGGATAAATAGCAAATTTTTCAATGAGGGAGCCATGAATCGCCGTGTGCAAATCATAATGCAGGCGTGGCTTACCATCTTGAATCGATCTGGAAAAAAACCGCATCAGCTGCATTTCCAGCATCGCCGCACGGCGGGCCTCAAAGCCATCGCCTACATCAGGCAAGCGACAAAACAGGCGGTTCATATCCTGATCAAGGCAACGCACCCCCTGGCGCATCGCCTCCACATTGCCAAATACACACAACACCCGCGCGCGCACTCTAAGCTGGCCTTCCAGAATCTGGCTAATAATCTGATCAAGCAACTCAATCGGTGCAGTTTCATTACCATGAATACCGCAGCTCAACACCACATCCAGCTGCCTGTCACTTGGATCTTTAGGCTCGAAGCGAATCACCCCTTCGTCCATCACCTGCACATGCGTACCGTTGGGCAGGCAGTAAGGCAAGGAAATACAAGTCTTGCCAGCCAAGGCTTGTGCTAAAAAAGATTGTTCTAAACAAGAGTTACTCATTTTGCGAGATCTTTTGGGCGGCTTATCAGTCTAGCAGATGGTTGCGGTGGGCATGCCGCCGATAAATGCCCACGCATTCTGTCGTTCAAATCAAAGCTCTACGTAAGCAAAGCCAGAAACAAAAAAGGGCGCATCACGCGCCCCACTTTCTATCAAGCAAGCTGGCAAGGATAAATCGAGCCAAGATGTAAAATCTGTGTCAGCTCATCCAGCGCAGTGCGCACTTCAATAATCAGCTTAGGATCGGCCAAATCTGCTTCGGTAAGGCGATCACGATAATGCTGGTCTACCCATGTATTTAGCTTGGCAAACAGCGCGTCGTTCATCCAGATATGCGGATTCACCGCCGCCAGTTCTTTTTCTTTCAAAGCTACGCGTAAGCGTAAACAAGCCGGGCCACCGCCATTTTGCATGCTTTGCTTCAAATCAAACACCATCAGCTCGGCAATCGGGCCATTGCTGGCCAGCATGCCTTGCAGATAATCCCAAACCGCGGGCGTGGCGCGGCATTCATCCGGCACAACCAGATTCTGGCGACCATCGGCACGCGCTAATAGCTGGCTGTTAAACAGATAGGACTTCACCGCATCGGCCACGCTGACTTGGGCCAGTGGCACTTCAATCACTTGCAAACCACCACCGAGCTTAGCGTCCAGCTCGGCATAGACTGCAGCCTGGCGCAAAAAGGCCGTTTCATGGCTAAACAACACATTTTGATTGCCGACCGAAATCACATCATTGTGAAACACGCCGGCGTCAATCACCGCTGGGTTTTGCTGAGCAAACACCATGTGATCGGCGCTTAAGCCATGTAAACGAGCAATCGCCTCACCGGCTTCACGCGTTTGCCGGGCTGGGAATTTTTGCGGCTCAACGCCGCCGCCCCAATGCTGGCGACCATAAACAAAGAATTCAACCCCAAGCTGGCCATAATCGTGACAAAACCGGGTGTGATTCGCCGCGCCTTCGTCGCCAAATACAGCTTGCATCGGCAACGCATCGTGATGTGCAAAGACCGCATCATTATTAAACATCGCTTTAAGCGAGCGGGTGGTTTGAGCATGCTCAATGGCGCGGTGAAATTTATTTTGCAAATTAGCAGCAGTAAAGTGCACGCGGCCATCAACCGTATCTGCTGAAGGGCTCACCGTGGCGGCATTGGCTGTCCACATACTGGAAGCGGATGACACATTAGCCAGCAGCCCCGGCGAGGCTTTAGCCACCGCAGCCAGCACGCTGGCATCATCGCCGCTAAAACCTAAATCGCGCAGCAGGCCAATGGCCGGGCGCTCTTGTGGCACAAACACGCCCTGCTTGTAGCCCATATCGGCCAGCGCTTTCATTTTGGCAAGGCCTTGCTTAGCCGCTTCACGCGGGTTGGCGGCTTTATTGGCGTTGGATGTGGAGGCCACATTACCAAAAGAATGGCCGCCATAATGGTGAGTAGGCCCAACTAAACCATCAAAATTAGCTTCAAAACTGGTCGACATTTTTCTTCCTTAATATGACAAAACATCTGCAGAAATCACGGCAATCAACAATAAAACTCGCCATACCGCCTATAAATCCCAGCCTCTGCAAACTTTAAAAAATACTTCTTTTCAGGTTAATCCAGAGCAATCACCATCCCTGGCGGCAAATGCTCGGGCATGGATAATATTTCGGACTCTAAAGAAGCAACAGGATATGCACAATAATCTGCTGCGTAATAAGCGCTTGGCCGGTGATTGCCGCTGGCACCAATCCCTCCAAACGGCCCGGCACTGGATGCGCCCGTCAGGGGTTTATTCCAGTTCACAATCCCTGCGCGTGATTCGCGCCAGAACGTTTTATAGTGCTCTGCACTATCTGATAATAAACCCGCTGCCAAGCCAAAGCGGCTGCAATTGGCTAAGCGAATCGCCTCGTCAAATTCACCATAGCGCTGCACTTGCAGTAAGGGGCCAAAATATTCTTCATCCGGCAAATTTTGTACTTCGCTCACATCAAGCAACCCCGCCGTAAGCATGGCATTGGCGCAATTTAAGCGGCGCATTTCCAATAAAACTTTTGCCCCCGCAGCAATCAGTGCCGCTTGTACCGCCAGCATTTTATGAGCGGCTTCGATCGATATCATCGCCCCCATAAACGGCGCTGGCTCGTCATCCCATGCGCCCACTCTTAGCTCCGCACTCACCCGCCTTAAGCGATCCAAAAACAAATCGCCCCATTCTCCTCTTGGCACAAATAAGCGTCTGGCACAGGAGCAGCGCTGCCCCGCAGAGATAAAAGAAGACTGAATAACATGATGAATTGCGGCTGCTACATCTTGCACCTCATCCACAATCAAAGCGTTATTGCCGCTCATTTCCAAAGCTAATATTTTATCCGGACGCCCGGAAAACTGCTGATGCACGGCGTAACCAGAAGCCGAGCTGCCGGTAAAAAAAACACCGTCTAAATCCTGATGGGCCGCAAGCAAAGCACCGGTTGCAGCACTGCCTTGCAGCAGATTAATCACCCCAGCCGGCAGGCCTGCTGCCAGCCAAAGCTCAACTGTTTTTTGGGCTGCCATCGGCGTCAGCTCAGAAGGCTTAAATACCACCACATTGCCTGCCAGCAAAGCCGGGACAATATGGCCATTAGGTAAATGCCCAGGGAAGTTATACGGCCCCAATACCGCTACCACGCCATGCGGCCGGTGGCGCAATACCACGCTGGCATCGCCCTGAGTCGATTCCTTACGGGAAGTACGTTCCTCAAAGGCGCGGATAGAGATATCAACCTTAGCTACCATGCTGGCGACTTCCATTGTTGCTTCCCAGCGCGGCTTGCCGGTCTCCATGCCAATGGTCGCTGCCAGCTCTTCCAAATTAGCCTTCAGTAAATCGGCGAAACAACGCAGCACCGCAATGCGATTGCTGAGCTCGGTGTCCCGCCACAATGGAAACGCCGTTCGTGCGGCCGCAACCGCCGCATCAACCTCTGAAGCCGTTGCCGCATTGCCCACCCAAACCGCCTGCTGGCTAACCGGATTACGTGATGTCCACGCCTTCCCCTTGCCAACAGACCAGCGCCCATCGATTAACTGCATGTTTTACTCCTTGGCAGATAAGGGCACAGCGCGCACGCTATCGCCATCAGCAATCCCAAGCTGGTCTAAAATACCTTGCGTAAGCTGCAAGCCATTTTCTGTTTTTTGCGCAATGGCCAGCACACAGCGAAAGCCTACCAAACGGCGATTAGATACCAGCCATGGAACCCCCGCCTCAGCCGTCACTAATTCGGCCTGATAGCAGCCGCTGGCCCGAACAGCACGCACCTGATCCAGCTCGCACTCCAGCGTGGGGCCCGCGTCAAAAATATCGACATAGCCCTGGTAATGAAAGCCCTCGGCCTCCAGCATGGCGCGCGCCGGGCGAGTTGCCGCGTGCACTTCGCCAATCGCCACACGAGCTTCCTCGGGCAGGAAACAGGTATAAATCGGGTGCTGAGGCATCAGCTCGGCAATAAAGGATTTGCTACCCACATAGGACAGGAAATCGGCACGCGCAAAATCCATACGGAAAAAATGACGGCCCAAGCTCTCCCAAAATGGCGAGCGGCCGTCTTCATCCGAAATCCCGCGCATTTCCGCAATAATGCGGTGCGAGAATCGCGCACTATGCTCAGCCATAAATAAGAAACGCGCCTTAGACAACAAGCTGCCATTGCCCTCTTTGCGGTAGATCGGCAGCAAAAACAAAGAACACAACTCGCTCGAGCCGGTCATATCACTATTTAAAAATAATGTTTCCAGCTGCTTATAAATACCCAGCTCACGGGACGCGTGCACATTAATACCGACGCGATAGTTGTACCAAGTCTCGTGCATACCCACTGCAGCTTCAATGGCCGAAGTGCCCACAATTTTTCCGGTCTGCTCGTCTTCCAGCACAAACACATAGCTTGCATCCGCCGCGTCAGGCTCAGCCGCATTAAGCGAAGTCTCGCTCGCCAGAATGCGTGCAGACAAGCGCTCAGGGTTAGCCTGCAAGGTGGTTACCCCCACCCCCGCTTCCTTGGCTAAAGCCAGTAGCTCGGGTAAATCTTCTGTCTCAATGGGGCGAATCAACATTTAAAAAACTCCTTTTTAATCTGACAGCCTGCCGCGCTTAAAACGATAAGTGAGATAAGTAAGGCGTGCACTGTGTTCTGGCGGCTCTTACGGAAACGCCTGCCAGCGCCTTAAACGAGGCTTTCATCTCAGGGACATTCAAGAAAAACAAGCTGCTAAAACAACTTTGACAAGGCATAGGCAAATCAAACGCTTTTCAATTTAAATAAAGGCGCAGCAGACTATCCGCCCAAGCGCCTTGCCGTACACCCTGTAGAGAAACCCATCAGGTGGATTCCAGATTAACGCTGCTTAAACGCTACTTTTAAGCCTAGCTCCAGCCGGCAGCGTGTATTTATTCATTCAAATACCATAATTCAATCTAACAAAGCCAACGCTTCATTACATCGGGACAAGCCCCAACTGTTAGATATGCCCTTGTAAACAGTCGCAAATTTAGTATCTCGCTTTCAAGTTTGCTCAATATTGACTATGAATAAGTCACCGTTTTCGTAAATTAAAGACTTCAAAATGAAGCGCATGCCCATAAAACGCAATGGCAATACCGCACAAGCCGCCATCCCCAGCAATCAAACAGCCAGCGGCTTTAGCCTTAGCATTTACATGCACGTTTTCATAGCTAGCCCTTCAATGCCTGCGTCTGCCGCATCATGGCTGACTATCTTGTCAGCATTCGCCTTTGATACCCCCTTCTCCACCACAGGATGCAAGCAATGCCCATAACACACAGCATAAATAATGAGCTTTGCACCATCTCGATCAGCGGGGAAATATCGCTTTATACGGCAAAATTAACTCAGGAAGCGCTGCTAGAGCTGCTTCAATCTGAAAAGAAAATTAACCTCGATTTATCAGAAGTGCATGAAATTGATAGCGCAGGCATTCAGCTTTTAATCAGTTTAAAAAAATATGCCTATGCAAAAGACATTGCACTGCAATTTCATGGGCATAGCCAGTGCGTACTGGATGTGATTGATCTTTACAATATTGCCGCCGAACTCGGTGACCCCTTAGTGCTCACCCAGCGTTAGGAGTAAAGCATGGATTTAGACAGCGCCAGAGGAGCCCTCATCGAAGAAGCCCGTGATTTACTCAATTCGATGGAATCTGCCCTGCTCACGATTGAAGGCAATAACGCCAGTAGCGAGGAGATTGATGCGCTTTTCCGTGTAGCACACACCATTAAGGGCTCCGCAGCACTGTTTTCACTCGATTATATTGTTATCTTTACCCATAGCATGGAAAGCTTGCTTGATTTAGTCAGAAGCAGAGAAATTGAGATCAATGAAAAAATGATTTCTACGCTGCTCGATTGTAAAGATTATCTCAGTTTATTAATTAATTCAGTAGAAAACAGAACAGAAAATATAGACCCGGATGAACCCAATCGTGCACGCCTGCTTGGTCTGCTTGACGAATACTTATTAAAATCAACCGAAGTGCAAACAATTGCCTCAAGTGACCGAATTGAAAAAGACGAAAAAAAACATCATGGCGACACCCACTGGCACTTATCTTTGCGCTTTAATAAAAATAATTTAATCAATGGCATGGATCCCTTTGAGTTTATCCGCTATTTAAGTACGCTGGGTGAAATAAGCTATATCTATACCATAACCGACAAAATACCGCCTCTGGATGAAATCGAGACCGAACAATGCTATTTAGGTTTTGAAATTGATTTAGAATCATCCCAAGATAAAGAAGCAATAGAAAGCGCTTTCGACTTTATTCGCCAAGACAGCACCATACGCATTTTACCGCCGCACGCTAAAATTCAAGAATATATAGATCTTATTAACTCCCTGCCTGAGCCACCTCAACTATTAGGCGAAATTCTTTTAAAAGGCGGATCAATCACGGCTTTAGAGCTAAAAGAAATATTAAATATTCAAAAAGCAGACCCCAGCCGGCAACTCGGCAGTATTTTTGTAGAAGAAAAAGTAGTGGCGGCCCCCGTTGTAGCGGCGGCCCTCAAAAAACAGAAACAAAGCGAAGACAAAAAAAATAATGAACTCAAATTTATAAAAGTAGAAGCCGGCAAACTGGATACCTTAATTAATATGGTAGGCGAGCTTGTCATTGCGGGTGCTGCGGCCAATTTAATTTCCAAAAGAAATAGTGACCCTAGCATGAGTGAAGCATGCGCCACGCTCTCTGATCTGGTAGAACAAATCAGAGATAGCGCACTTAACTTAAGAATGGTGCAAATCAAAGAGGTGTTTGAGCGTTTTCCTCGCGTGATACGCGATGCAACTAAAGATTTAAACAAAAAAATAAACCTTAAGCTGATAGGAACAGAAACCGAACTAGATAAAAGCATGATAGAAAAACTAAGTGACCCCTTAATGCACATTGTACGCAATGCAATTGACCACGGCATTGAAGCACCACAAGATAGAATAGCCAAAGGAAAGCCTGCCCAGGGCGAGATTATATTGAATGCTTTTCATGATTCTGGCAGCGTAGTAATAGAAATCAGTGACGATGGCGCAGGCTTAAATAAAGAGCGTATTATAAATAAAGCCATAGAAAGAAGCCTGATTAGCCCAGATGCCATACTAAGTGAATATGAAATATACCAGCTTATTTTTGAGGCCGGTTTTTCAACAGCAGAAAAAGTTACCCATTTATCTGGTCGGGGCGTTGGCATGGATGTTGTAAAACGCAATATCGAGCATTTACGCGGCGAAGTGGAGGTGATATCAGAAGAAGGCACTGGCAGTATTTTTAGAATTAGGCTCCCGCTCACCATGGCTATTATTGATGGCTTTCAAGTCATGGTGGCCGATTCTACTTTTGTGATTCCTCTTGATCTGGTCCTCGAATGCACCGAGCTTACTTCGGACGATGAACAACATAGTTTTGTTAATCTTCGTGGCAAGGTATTACCTTTTGTTCGCTTGCGCAGCTTGTTTGATTTTCCTGAGCACAGCAGCAGCAAAGAAAATATTGTTGTCATCCAATACGGGCAAAACCGGGCAGGGCTGGTTGTTGATAAGCTGATTGGAGAGTTTCAAGCGGTGATTAAACCGCTGGGCCCTTTATTTAAAGATTTAAAAGGAATTAGCGGCTCAACCATATTAGGAACCGGGCAGGTTGCTTTAATTTTAGACGTGGGCCAGCTTATCCAATATGCATACAAAAAAACAGATCCTTTATATAAAGGAAACAGCATTTTTAAAGCAGCGCTTCCTCCTTCTGCTTCTATTTCAGCAATAACAAGCAACACCCTCGGGGGATAGAATAATGGACTGGATTAAAAATTCAAAGGTGGGTAGTAAGTTATTTTTTTCATTTATCATTATTGCGAGTTTTACACTTTTAATTGGCGTACTGAGCATCAGCAAAATCAACCAGCTCAATTCTCTTTTAAAAGAAATGTATAACGATCAGCTAGTACCGATCAGGGATAATGCCAATGCCAATATGCAGGCGATTTATCTTACAAGACGACTCAGTTTTTACGTATTTGCTAATGATAAAAAAATGCATAAAGAGATTATTGACGAGATGAATGGCTATGAAAAAAAGATGCTCGATCTTATTGGAAAATTTAACGACACCCAACAAACAGAAGAAGCAATAAAAATAATAAAAGAATTACCAAGTTACTGGCAGGATTTTACTATCGCCAAGAAAAACCTTATTGATTCCGTAGATCAGGAAAAAGAAACTGAAGTTTCAAAATTAATTATTATCAACGAGGTCCGCCCTACATTTCAAAGATTTGACGATGCGCTCAGCGCACTGCTCGACATCAAAGAAGCCAGCAGTAAAAAATCATTTGAACACGCAAACAACATGTCATCACAAATTATTGCTCTTATGTCATTTATTATTTTTGTTTCATTTATTTTGTCCATTTTCATCGCATTTTTCATTACCCGGCAAATTACCCGGCAAATCGGCGGAGAACCCAGCCTTGCCGTCAATATTGCAAACAAAGTGGCCTCAGGCGATTTAACTATTAATGCTTTATTAATGAAAGGCGATGAATCAAGCATTATTTTTTCATTACAAAGAATGGCGCACACCCTCAATCAGGTAATGAGTGATATCTACTCCACATCCAACTCGCTGGCCAGCTCCTCTGAACAAGTCAACGCTTCATCACAAAACCTGTCTCAAAATGCTTCCGAGCAAGCAGCCAGCATTGAAGAAACCAGCTCATCCCTTGAAGAAATCACCGCAACGGTTTCACAAAACAGTGAAAACGCAAAAGTCACCGAAAGCATCGCCAGCAAGGCATCGCATAAGGCTACTGAAGGCGGCATAGCGGTCAAAGCCACCATCCTCGCCATGCAGCAAATCGCCGGAAAAATTAAAATCATTGATGATATTGCCTATCAAACCAATCTGTTGGCCCTTAATGCGGCCATTGAGGCCGCACGCGCGGGCGAGCATGGCAAAGGCTTTGCTGTTGTTGCGGCAGAAGTACGTAAGCTTGCCGAGCGCAGCCAAATTGCAGCACAAGAAATCAGCGAGCTGGCAGGGAGTAGTGTGAGCCAGGCGGCCAGTGCGGGGGAAAGGCTAGGTGAAATTGTGCCTTTAATTAAAAAAACAGCCGACTTGGTTGAGGAAATCTCGGCCGCATCTCAAGAGCAATCCAGTGGCATTGAGCAAATCAACACTGCAATGAGCCAAATTTCCCAAGCAACCCAAGGCAATGCAGCAGCAGCAGAGCAGCTCAACTCAACAGCCGAAGAGCTCTCTATTCATGCTTCACGCCTGCAAGAAATGATTGGGTTTTTTCAGACAGAAAAAGCATCAAGAAATAACCCTAAACACCCCGCAGCGAGCGTCTCAGCCCGCTTCCCGTCTTAGATACGGGCTGATTTGCTGAATATTATTTAAGGAAACTCGTCATGGATATTCGTAGCCTGAGGAAAAACAAGGAAAGTCATTTGGCCGCGGCACCGGCAGAAGAAAAACAGTACCTTACATTTACATTAAATCAAGAGCTGTTTGCAGTGGTGATTCACAATATCAAAGAAATTATTGAGTATGCAGGCGTTACCGAAGTGCCGCTTATGCCGCGCTTTATACATGGCGTAATCAATATGCGCGGTGCGGTTGTGCCGGTCATTGATCTGGCTGTGCGCCTAGGCAAGGGGAGCAGCCAGATTGGGCGACGCTCTTGTGTTGTGATTCTGGAGGTCTTTTTTGCCAATGAATATCATGATATTGGTGTATTGGTTGATTCCGTTAACGAAGTAATCGAAATTGCTGCGGCAAAAATAGAATCTCCCCCCGAATTTGGCGCCAAAATGCGCAGTGAATTTATAGCGGGCATTGGTAGCATCAATGAAAAATTCGTCATTATCCTCGATGTAAACCATGCGCTTTCTTTGGGTGAAATGGCCGAGCTGGTTGATGAGCCATTAAAGTTATCGCTGGAGCACTACCCTACTCATGATATGCATGAGCAATAAACGCCTGACCATGGCAGGCAAACGCATTATCTTACTCCCCGGAGATGTTCGCTTTGCTCAAGCGCCCGATCAGCTCTGCACACTGCTAGGCTCCTGCCTTGCCATCACCGCATGGCACCCTCAACGCCAGCTTGGCGGCATGTGCCACTTTCTCTTACCCCAAGCACACCGGCCTTCTGCCCCAGATGGGCGCTATGGCAGCGACGCCTTTGAACTCCTTTGCCAACTAATGCAGCAGCATGCCTCCGCTCCCAATCAATACCACTATCAAATTTATGGTGGCAGCCAGATTTTGCAACCTAATAGCAAAGAATCCTCAATTGGCAGCAGAAATATCAAAGCGGCCAAGCAACTATTGCTGAATGCCTCACTTAATATTGAATACGAAGACACGGGTGGCGGTTACTCCCGCAAAGTGATTCTTGATTTAAGCACCGGCAAAATAGGCGTGAAGCGATTTCTGCGTTAAGCCCAATCGAATTACTCTTTTTTTAAAATAAAACCTCTCTAATATATTTACCCTCAAAAAAAAGAAACACCAAAAGCATAATCATTATTAACCCCCTATAACTAAGATTATGTCCACTTAGCAAGGTTAAACCATGGCCATTAAAGTTATGATCGTTGATGATTCTGCGGTAGTGCGGCAAGTCATGCTCGACACGCTCTCCAAGGCCAGCGATATCGTCGTTATCGGCTCTGCACCCGACCCCATTTTTGCCCGCGAAAAGATGGAAAAAGAATGGCCGGATGTGATTGTGCTGGATATCGAAATGCCCCGCATGGATGGCCTCACTTTTCTAAAAAAAATCATGGCCGAACGCCCAACACCGGTTGTAATCTGCTCATCACTTACGGAAAAAGGAGCCGAAATCACCATGCAGGCCCTGTCCGCAGGGGCGCTCGCGATTATCACCAAGCCTTCCTTAGGGGTTCGGGACTTTATTCAAGATAGCTCGGCAGACTTACTACACGCCATTCGGGCCGCCTCGATGGCCAGACTACAAAGGCTGCGCACCAGCACCACACCCACATCACCGGCATCACCACTGCCCATTGCAAACCACACCTCAACGGGCAACGGCTCCGCCACCAGCATCATGCAGGAAAGGATGAGCTCTCCCAAATTATCAGCCGATGCCATTCTGCAAGCCACCGCAGGCCAGGGCACGATTCAAACCACACAAAAAATCATTGCCATTGGCACATCAACAGGAGGGACTCAGGCACTGGAATCCATCTTGCCAGAGCTACCTAAAACATCGCCGGGCATCGTGATTGTTCAGCATATGCCAGAGAAATTCACAGCCACCTTTGCGGCTCGTCTTAATAGTCTGTCGCAAATTGAAGTCCGGGAAGCCAAGAGTAATGATCGTATTCTGCCGGGGCTGGCGCTGATTGCTCCGGGAGGCAAACATATGCTGGTTAAACGCAATGGCACTCAATATCACGTGGATGTAATTGACGGCCCTATGGTCAGCCGCCATCGCCCCTCTGTAGATGTTTTATTCCGATCGGTTGCCAATTCAGCGGGGCGTAATGCCATTGGATTTATTCTGACTGGCATGGGGGATGATGGTGCCAGAGGCTTAAAAGAGCTCCACGACACCGGCGCCCGAACTTACGCGCAGGACGAGGCCAGCTGCGTGGTTTTTGGCATGCCTAAAGAAGCGATTAAGCTTGACGCCAATGATGAAATCATTGCCCTTGAACGCATCCCGGATGTCATTGCCAAACTTTCTAATCGGTGAATCTTATGCCATTCGAACTCAATGTTTTTATTGTTGAAGACAGCCTGATCCAAAGAATGCATGCCGCAGCCATTTGCACTGAGCTGGGGCTGCATGTCATGGGTGAAGCTTCAGATGGCAATGAGGCCCTGCTGTTATTGCAAAACTCTCCCTTGCCCGATGTCATGCTGATTGATTTAGAAATGCCGGGCATGGACGGTATTGAGCTGATTCAAGAACTAGCACACAGGGCGATACCTGTTTCTGTCATCGTTTCCAGCGCCAAAGAAGATGCTTTGATTTCATCGGTAGAAACCATGCTAAAAGCATATGGACTACCCGTTCTTGGCGCAATCAAAAAGCCTCTGACACTGCCACTGCTCAGCAAAGCTCTCGATCACTTCAAGCCCATTACCAAAGAAAACCTACAAACGCGACCAGAAGTCGTTATGGCCGCATCTGAAATCACCAAAGCACTGATCGAACATCAGTTTGTTGCCTATTTTCAGCCCAAAATCTCAATTAAAACAGGGGTTATTAAAGGAGTTGAAACGCTCATTCGCTGGCAGCACCCGGAAAAAGGCCTAGTGATGCCTTCGCAATTTATTTCTATTGCCGAAGAATATGGCTTGATTAATGAATTAACCATGGAGATTTTAGATTTAGCGCTGCAACAATGCCGGCACTGGCACGAGCGTGGATTAAAAATCACCGTGGCGATTAATTTATCCATGCTGTCTTTATCCAACTCGACTTTTGCCGAGCATATCGCCCAAAAAGTAGCCAGCTACGCAATTGACCCCAGCTTTATTGTGCTGGAAATCACCGAAACCGCCGTTATGGGTGATGTGGGCAATGCACTTGGCACACTGGCAAGGCTAAGGCTTAAAGGCTTTGGCTTATCGATTGACGATTACGGCACGGGGTTTTCCTCGATGCAGCAACTTTCCCGCATCCCCTTTACCGAGCTAAAACTTGATCGCTCTTTTGTCGATGGTGCGCATGCCAAGCCTCACCTGCGGGCTATTTTGGCCAGCGCCATTGAAATCGCCAAAAAACTAGAGCTCAGAAGCGTGGCAGAAGGCGTTGAATCCGTAGAAGATCTTGTGGTTCTACAAGAATTAGGCTGCGATATTGTGCAAGGCTACCTCACCGCCAAACCCATGCCGGGCGATGAAGTGGTCCCTTGGCTCAAAAGCAATAACCAACGGCTAAGAGAGCTGTGTAAACCCGCCTCTTAAGCCACAAATACCCCATACGCCACCTTTTTCGGGTGGCGTTTATTGTTGTTACTCCACCAAAAGCGGTTCAGGATCTCCTTCCAACTTCACTTGTTCGATCTCTACAAAGCGACGGGAAATTTTATCGCTGGTAATGCTCACCTGCTGCACATCGTCGTTCACCTGCCGGATATGTGTAGCCAGCTTTTTCATCCTGTCATCAAAACGAGTGAATTCCTGCCCCAGCTTACCCAGCGCCTCTTTGATAATATGCACTTGCTTGCGTGTTTCTACGTCTTTAATCACCGCTCTGGCTGTATTGAGCACCGCCATCAAGGTAGTTGGCGACACAATCCAGACGCGCTTGGTCATGGCGTGCTGCACCAGCTCGGGGTGATACGCGTGGATTTCGGCAAACACCGCTTCGGCAGGAATAAACATCACCGCACCATCTGCCGTTTCATTCGGAATAATATATTTACTAGAAATATCGTCGATATGCTTTTTAATATCGCCTCTAAATGCTTTAGAGGCCACCGCTCTATCAATCGTGCCATCAAACATACGATGGTAGTTTTCAAGCGGAAACTTGGCATCCACAGCCACCGTGCCCGTAGGCTCGGGCAGGCGCAAGATGCAATCGGCGCGTGTGCCGTTACTTAAAGTCGATTGGAACTCATACACCTGATTGGGCAGCACATTACGAATCAGATGCTCTAGCTGCACCTCACCAAACGCACCACGGCTACGTTTATCGCCAAGCAATTCTTGCAAGCTCACCACATTGGTGGTTAAACCATCAATTTTCTTCTGTGCTTCATCAATCGTTGCCAAACGCGCCATCACATTGGCAAAGGTTTCATTGGTCTTTTTAAACCCTTCATCTAAGCGTTCGGTGACTTTGCCAGAAATCTCGCCCAGCTTAGCGTCAGCCGTTTTGGTCAGTTCTCCCACCGTAGCCGTCAGCTGCGTGGTGGTCAGTGCTAAAGCGTTTTGGATTTGCTCCATTTCACGCACCGATTGCTCGGCCAGCATTTGCGAGAGTTTTAATAAGATTTCTTCCCGCAAGGCATCTTGCTTGCCTGAAAGCTGGCTGGAAATATCACCAAGTTGCTTGAGCACCAACTCTCGCGTTTCAGACAAGGTGGTAGTTAAAGACAGCCGCATAGTCGATAGCGATTCGGTTTGCGCTGTTTGCAAACGAGTCAATGATTCACGCGTTTCTTTTAGCTCATGCCCTACGCCGCTACGTACCCGCTCAAAAGCCTCGGTCATGGTGTCGCGCAGACGCTCGCCCGATCGCGTTACCGCATCAGAAAGCTGAGCACCTTGCTGAGTTAAGGCTGCATGAGTGCTTTCTGTTTGCCGGCTTAAACCCTGATGCAGGTCAGAGAGCATCTCTCTGTGCTTGGCCTCTAGGTCTTGCGTCAGCGTATCTAAGACGTCTCTTTGCGACTGAGCAAGCTGCTGCAAACGCGCAACCACCAAAGCACCCGCCAGCAAAACCACCAGCGTTGTAATTCCAAACAATAGATCTAACATAACTTTCCACTTAACCTGCGACGTCACGATTGTAGGCGATGTATGGCAATACGCCTATAATCCATTGTATGAGATCACTGCTATTTATTGCGCTATTTGCCAGCGCCGCCCACGCCACAGATACCGCCGCCATTCAACGTGCGGCACAACAATGGCTGGATCAATCCCTCGCCAACAGCAACGGTGTACCCAGCTATCAGCTTAGTAAAATAGATAGCCGCATCCAGCTAGCCCCCTGTAAGCAATACGATGTAGGCCTGCCCAGCGGCTACCGGCTCTTAGGCAATACCATGCTCAGAGTGCAATGTGTGGATGGGGCCAGCTGGGGTATTAATCTGCCCGTAAAAGTTTCTTTACTTGTCACTTACTATGTAGCAGCACGCCCCTTATCAGGCAATCAGGAAGTCGGCGCGGGTGATTTAAGCGCCCAGCAAGGCGATCTGGGTACCCTGCCTGGCAGCGTCATTCTGGACCCCGTCCAAGCAGTAGGACGCACTCTAAATACCGCGGTTGCCGCAGGCAAGCCCCTGCGCAGCGAAATGCTCAGGGCAGCAATAGTGATTCAGCAAAATCAAAAGGTACGCATTATTTATCGCGATAATGGTATCGAAGTCGCCAATGAAGGCATTGCCATGAATAATGCAGCCGAAGGGCAATCTGTGCGCGTGCGAGTGGGTACAAGGCAAATAATCCAAGGTCTTGCCACCTCCACAGGCAGTGTGGATGTGAGTAATTAAGCCGCCCTTCCTCATGGTGTGGCCTTTTCCTACACAGGCGGCGGCAGCATATGCAGCAATAAAACCGCCTGAAACAACAGCAAATATCAGCCATATTCACAAGCGAACTGACAAATCGCTCGCTTGCCGCTACAATTTACGGCTTTGTAAAGTCCGCCCAAGCGCTTAAGCATGCAAGTTTTCAGAAGCGTTTCCAACGCTCACCTTCCCCCTACAGCCATCACCATCGGTAATTTTGATGGGCTGCACGCCGGCCACGAAGCGATGTTGTCCGAATTAAAGTCGGCAGCGGCACTGCACGGGCTAAAAACCTGTGTGCTGACATTCGAGCCGCACCCACGCGAATTTTTTGCGCCAGACGCTGCGCCCGCCCGCCTCACCAGCCTGCGCGAAAAGCTGGAGCTGCTGGCCGCAAGAGAGATTGATTACGTAATTGTGCAGCGTTTTGATCGCAAATTTTCATCCTTAAGCGCACTGGATTTTAGAGACCAGATTCTGGCTAAAGATTTAAATGCACGGCATGTGATTGTGGGGGATGATTTTTGCTTTGGCGCCAAACGCGCAGGAGATTTTGCGCTACTGCAAGACAGCACAGACTTTAGCACCTGTAGCCTTGCCACCGTTGCGGACGGCAATTTGCGGATTTCTTCTACTGCCGTACGCAATGCTTTAGCCGCGGGCAATATGGATTTAGCCACACATTACTTAGGACGGCCGTATTCCATTGCTGGCCGCGTGGTGGATGGCGATAAAATTGGCAGAACGCTTGGCTTTCCTACCGCCAATATTCAGATCAAACATAACCGCCCGCCTTTATTTGGCATTTTTGTAGTTGAAATCCACGGGCTTGAAAAGCCATATCAAGGCGTAGCCAGCTTGGGATTTCGCCCCACCATCCATGGCGGCGATCACTACCCCAAATTAGAAGCGCATTTGTTTGATTTCAATCGACAGGTATACCGTCAGCATCTACGTGTAGACTTCCTGCATAAGCTGCGCGATGAAGAAAAATATATTGATTTACCGACTTTAGTCGCACAAATCGAAAAAGATTGTATCGCAGCCAAAGAATGGTTTGCGGTAAATAGATAGCCAAAAAAAACCAGAGGTAGTTGCAAAGCATAGCGAGAAGCCCGAGGACAAGGCAAAAAATGGCGAAAACCCGCAGTTTACACGTCGTAAATGAGGATTTTGAGCCATTTTTTCGACGCGTAGCTAGTGCATAGCTAGCAGTAATCGGCACTCGCAGTCGCTTTGCAACTACCTCACATTGAGAGATCACCATGTCAGAAAAACCAGTTAACAAGTACCCTGTCAACTTACTCGACACCCCATTTCCTATGCGTGGCGATCTGGCTAAACGCGAACCGGGCTTTTTAAAAGACTGGCAAGACAATGAGCTCTACCAAGCTATTCGCAGTAAGGCAAAAAAAGAAAACCGCCCTCAGTTTATGCTGCACGACGGCCCGCCGTATGCCAATGGCGATATTCATATTGGCCACGCCGTTAATAAAATTCTGAAAGACATCATTATCAAAGCCAAAACGCTTGATGGCTTTGACGCGCCTTATGTGCCGGGCTGGGATTGCCACGGCCTGCCGATTGAACATCAGATCGAAAAAATCGTTAAATTTGACAAGCAAGCACTGGCTGCCAATCCGAGTATTTTTGAGCGTGTACAAGAATATCGTAAAGCCAACGGCCTTGATCCTAAGGAAACACGTCTGCCTGCGGCATTTACCCGTGAGCTATGCCGCGATTACGCAGCCATCCAGATCGAGCGCCAAAAAGCCGACTTTATTCGCCTAGGCGTTTTAGGTGACTGGAATAACCCTTACCGCACGATGGATTTCAAAACCGAGGCCGATATTGTTCGCACCTTAGGTAAAGTGCACGCCAATGGCTATCTGATCCGCGGCCAGAAGCCCGTTCACTGGTGTGTGGACTGTGCCTCGGCACTGGCTGAAGCCGAAGTGGAATACGAAGATAAAGTATCCCCAGCCATTGATGTGGGCTTCCGTGTTGTAGATAACACGGCCCTGTCCCTTGCCTTTGGCGGCGTTACCGTTGGCGATACACCCGCTTTCGCGCTGATCTGGACCACCACCCCGTGGACTCTACCTGCCAACCAAGCCGTATCGGTCCACCCCGAGCTGGTTTACGATTTAATCGCCACGCCTAAAGGCCTGTTGATTTTAGCGCGTGACTTGGCCGAAGCGACCATCAAACGCTACGACATCGAAACCACCGAAGTGATCGCCCAAGCTAAGGGTGCTGCGCTGGAATTCCTGCAATTGCAACACCCTTTCCTAGAGCGCGTGGTGCCGATTATTTGCGGTGATCATGTCACCACGGATGCCGGTACAGGCCTCGTACATACTGCGCCCGCACACGGTTTGGAAGACTATGTAGTGGGTTGTAAGTATAAAATCCCAACGGACAACCCTGTTGGCAACGATGGTCGTTTTTATAGCAATATTGAATTCTTTGCAGGTAAAACAGTCTGGGAAGCCAATCCGCTGGTGCTTGCACTACTGGAAGAGCGTGGCGCGCTGTTTGCCAGCAAAAAACTGGAACACAGCTATCCACACTGCTGGCGCCATAAAACCCCGATCATTTTCCGCGCCACCAGCCAATGGTTTATCGGCATGGAAACCGCAGGCGTTGAGGGAAAAACCCTCAGATCGCAAGCTAATGCAGCCGTTGATACAACTGAATTCTTTCCGGCCTGGGGCCGTGCACGCTTAGAAGCCATGATTAAAAACCGCCCGGACTGGTGTGTTTCACGCCAACGTAACTGGGGCGTGCCAATGACTTTCTTTGTGCACAAAGAAACCGGCGAATTGCACCCTAATTCGGGCGAGCTGCTCGAGATTGTTGCCAAACGCATCGAGCAAGAGGGAATCGAAGCATGGTTCAGACTTGATGCCACTGAATTGCTCGGCAAAGACGCGGTTTATTACGACAAGCTCAAAGACACGCTGGATGTATGGTTTGATTCTGGCTCTACCCACTATGCCGTACTGCGTCAGCGGCCGGAGCTGAGCTGGCCTGCTGATTTGTATCTGGAAGGCTCTGATCAGCACCGTGGCTGGTTCCAGTCATCCTTGCTCACGGGTTGCGCAACGGAAGGCCGTGCGCCTTACAAGCAATTGCTCACCCACGGCTTTGTCGTGGATGGCAAAGGCTTAAAGATGTCCAAATCCAAAGGCAATGTGATTGCTCCGCAAACCGTAATTAACCAGCTGGGCGCAGATATGTTGCGCCTCTGGGTAGCGTCAACCGATTACTCGGGGGAACTAACCATTTCTGACGAGATTCTGAAACGCACTGCTGATTCCTATCGCCGCATCCGTAACACCCTGCGCTTCTTGCTGGCAAATATTTCTGATTTTGGCGCCGAAAACCTGCTGCCCGCCGAAGAACTGCTGCAACTTGATCGCTACGCCTTGGTTGAGCTGGCCGCCTTCCAGCAAAAAATCACCGCGCTGTACGATAAATACGAGTTCCACCTTGCGGTGCAAGAAATCCACGCTTACTGCTCGGAAGGCTTGGGCTCTTTCTACCTCGATATTATCAAAGACCGCCTCTACACCATGGGCGCGGATAGCCGTGGCCGTCGCTCTGCGCAAACTGCGCTCTGGCATATCAGCCAGGCACTGGTTCGCCTGCTTGCACCGATTTTGTCTTTCACCGCACATGAAGCATGGGGCGCGCTCAAGAACGAAGAAAACGTGTTTTTATCGGCCTGGCACACCGTGCCTGCGGTCAGTGACGCAGAGCAACTGAACGCACGCTTTGTGCTAGTTCGCGAAGTTCGCGCCGCGGCACAAAAAGAAATCGAACTCCAACGAGCGGACGGCAAACTAGGCTCCAGCCTACAGGCTGAAGTTGAAATCACCGCCGCAGGCGACACTTACACCGCATTGGCAGATTTAGGCGACGAGCTGAAATTTGTGCTGATTACTTCGCAAGCCCGCTTAGTGAAGGGTAACGCCACCCAAATCAGCGTCAGCGCGTCTACTGCGGCTAAATGTGATCGCTGCTGGCATTACACCGCCAGCGTAGGCACGCACGCCGAGCACAGCACGCTGTGTAGCCGTTGCAATGACAATCTGTTCAAGCAAGGCGAGGTTCGAGCCCATGCTTAAAAGCGGCTTAGGGCGCTGGCTTGCCATCGCCCTTCTGGTGCTGATCCTCGATCAGGCCAGCAAACATACGATAGAGGCGCTGTTTCAGTTTGGCGAGCAGCGCGCCATTATTCCGGGATTCTTTAACCTGACACTAGCTTATAACCCGGGTGCAGCGTTTAGTTTTCTGGCAGATGCGGGCGGCTGGCAGCGTTATTTCTTTACGGCGCTAGCGCTGGGCGTGTCGGTGTTTATTGTGTTTTTACTTAAAAAACACCACGCAGAAACACGCTACGCCCTCGCCATGTCGCTGATTCTGGGCGGCGCGCTCGGCAATGCCATTGATAGAATGCTGTTGGGCCATGTGATCGATTTTATTCAGGTTCATTATCAGCAACGCTGGTACTACCCAGCCTTTAATATTGCGGATTCAGCGATTTGTATTGGTGCAGTATTAATGGTGATCGATTCATTCCGCCGTGAAACGCCATCGGAGAAAACAGTATGACGATGCAAATTATTTTGGCTCAACCACGTGGTTTTTGTGCAGGGGTAGACCGTGCCATTGCCATCGTTGAAAAAGCCTTAGAGAAATTCGGCGCGCCGATTTATGTACGCCACGAAGTGGTTCACAATAAATTTGTGATTGAAGACCTCAAGAAAAAAGGTGCTATTTTTGTTGAAGATCTGGCCGATGTGCCTGCTGGCAATACGCTGATTTTCTCGGCACACGGCGTTTCACAGGCGGTACGCGCCGAAGCGGCTGAGCGTGGGCTGTCTATTTTTGATGCCACTTGCCCGCTGGTCACCAAGGTGCACCTCGAAGTCAAACGCATGCGCGAGCAAGGCTTTGAAATCGTGATGATTGGCCATAAAGGCCATCCTGAAGTGGAAGGCACGATGGGCCAGGCTCAGGGCGGCATGTATCTGGTAGAAGAAGTCAGTGATGTAGCCACTTTACAAGTGTCCAGCGAAAAGCTGGCCTACGTCACCCAAACCACGCTATCAGTTGATGATGCGCAAATCGTAATTGATGCCTTACGCGCAAAATTCCCAAGCATCGTTGGCCCAAAGAAAGACGATATCTGCTACGCCACGCAAAACCGTCAGGATGCCGTCAAGCATTTAGCCAAAGAAGTCGATGTGGTCGTTGTCGTTGGCTCGCCAAATAGCTCTAATTCCAACCGCCTACGAGAAGTCGCCGCCAATCTGGGAATTGATTCCTATATGGTCGACAACGCCAGCGAGCTGAAAGCCGAGTGGTTTACAGGCAAGCAAAATGTCGGCGTGACCGCTGGTGCTTCTGCCCCGGATATCTTGGTACAGCAAGTGATTGCACAGGTAGAACAATTTGGCGCAGGCCATATCCGCCAAATGGACGGCATCGAAGAAAACGTCATCTTCTCGCTACCTAAGGGCCTAGTGTAAGCCAACTGCAGCTTAGAGCTTACACTCATCAAAAAAGATCTGTAGACACAGCGCTAAATAAGAACACAGAGCGCACAGAGAAAAAACTTAAGATTGATCGTGTCCATGCTTTTAGCTGCGATCTTTTTTGGTACGCGGCAAGACGTACCCCTCATTTCTCTGTGTCCTTACTTTATCTGCGTGTCTACAGACCTTAGGGTTAATGTTTTTATCATTTCTAAGGCCTCCCACGCCGCATGACCTCTCGCACCGACTGCTTCCACTGTGGCGAAACACTTAGCCCAGAATCCTTCCCGATTATTTATCGCAATATCGAGCAGCCCACTTGCTGCGCCGGATGTCAGGCGGTTGCCAATACCATTATTCAAAGCGGGCTGGAGAGCTACTACAGCCAGCGAGATCAACCTGCAGATCGTGCCAAGCCACTGCCTGACGAGCTACTCGCTCAGCTACACCTCTTCGATGATGCTAGCTTGCAAGCCAGCTTTGTACTCAATGTAGATGCCGATATTCGTGAAGCATCACTCATCATCGAGGGCATTAGCTGCGCCGCCTGCATCTGGCTGAATGAACGCCATATCCAGCGATTACCGGGCGTGCTGTCCGCCAGCATAAACTACAGCACCCACCGCGCCCGAGTACGATGGGATGATCGAAAAATCCAGCTCTCCACCATTTTGCAAGCCGTTGCCGCCATCGGCTACCGCGCTCAGCCTTACGATCAGGCAAGACAAGAAGAAGGCTGGCAGAAGCAGCGTAAAAGTGCGCTCTTCCGGCTTTGGGTAGCAGGGCTATCCATGATGCAAGTCATGATGTTTTCTGTGCCGATTTATATGTCGAAAGCGGGTGAAATTGCGCCAGAGTGGCTGTATCTGATGCACTGGGCGAGTTTAATCCTTACTCTGCCCGTGGTTCTTTACTCCGCCACCCCTTTTTATATTTCCAGCTGGCGCGATTTAAAACGCCGCCGTACCGGCATGGATTTACCGATTGCTATAGGCGTGCTCGCCACATTTATCGCCAGCAGCTATTCGCTTATCACAAACCACGGCGAAATCTATTTTGATTCGGTATCGATGTTTGTCTTTTTACTGCTGACAGGCCGCTATCTGGAAATGAGCGCAAGGCGCAAAGCAGGCGCGGCAACCGAGCAGCTAGTTAAGCTGATCCCTGCTTTTGCCCACAAAATAGAC
This sequence comes from Janthinobacterium sp. B9-8, assembly GCF_000969645.2. Lineage (NCBI taxonomy): Bacteria > Pseudomonadati > Pseudomonadota > Betaproteobacteria > Burkholderiales > Oxalobacteraceae > Janthinobacterium > Janthinobacterium sp. B9-8. The sequence continues at coordinate 1,135,633 of NZ_CP014222.1, read as the reverse complement.
GCGCAAGGCACGATTGAAGTCACTGTAAACAGCCTGCAAATTGGCGAACAGATTTTAGTTAAATCCGGCGAAACGATTCCGGTCGATGGCATTATTCGGCAAGGCTCGGGGGAGGTCAGTGAAGCACTGCTTACCGGTGAAAGCCTTGCCATCCGCAAATCTGCAGGCATGCAAGTCACGGGGGGCACGCTTAATTTAGCCTCCCCTCTGCATATCGAAGTCAGCCAGGTTGGCGAAAACACCCGTCTTGCAGCCATTGTGCGTTTGCTCGATCAGGCCCTCGCACAAAAACCGCGTCTTGCCCTGCTGGCCGAACAGGTATCTGGCTGGTTTGTCAGCATCTTGCTGATCACCGCCGCACTGGCTTGGTTGTACTGGCACTGGCACGACCCGATCCACGCCCTGCCCATTATGGTGTCGGTACTTGTGATCTCCTGCCCCTGTGCACTGGCTCTGGCTACGCCTGTAGCCCTGACTGCCGCCACAGGACACTTAGCTCAGCTCGGGCTCATGGTGGCGCGTAGCCCCGCCTTAGAGACGCTGGCGCAAATCAGCGATGTGATGCTCGACAAAACCGGCACACTCACCCACGGCGAGCCCCGTATCCAGCGATACATCGCCAGCCATGCTTCAGAAGAAAACGCACGCGCCATTGCCGCATCGCTGGAAGCGGCCTCGGCTCACCCCTTAGCCCGCGCCTTTCTCATGCCAGACTCGCCTCTCGCACAAAAAATGCAAACCTATCCCGGTGGTGGCTTAAGCGGCCTTGTAAATGACGAGCTGTATTTTATTGGCCACCCTGATTTTGTAAATCGCCAATGTGCCATGCTAATGCCAGAGGCCATCCGGCAAGCAGAAGGCAGCTTAATTGCACTAGCCAGCACCCGCACATGGCTGGGCGCGTTTATTGTGGCAGACACATTACGAGACGATGCAGCAGCTTCAATTCAAGCGCTACGTGATGCAGGCTTACGTTTGCACCTTGTATCGGGCGATAGCAACGCTACCGTGCAAGCTTTGGCTTTGAACATGCATATTGAAAACGCTGTCGGCAGAGCAACACCCGGCGATAAGTTGGCTTACATCAACACCCTGCAACAGCAAGGGCGCCGAGTTTTGATGATTGGGGATGGTGTCAACGATGCCCCCGTTTTAGCGAAAGCCGATGTATCCATGGCCATGGGGGCGGGTGTCGATGTCGCCCATGCAGCAGGCGATATGGTGCTGCTTAATAATCAGCTGGATCGCCTCCCCAAAGCGCTGGCTTTAGCCAAAAAGACACGCAATATTATTCGTCAGAATTTAATTTGGGCCATTGCTTACAATCTTGCCGCATTGCCGCTGGCCGTTACCGGCCAGATTACTCCGTGGCTGGCCAGCTTAGGCATGGCGTGCAGCTCGCTGCTAGTGGTGCTTAATGCGTTGCGCCTTAAAGGGAAGTTCTAGATGGAAAGCCTTTATTTACTAATTCCGCTTTCTGTCTTACTGGTGTTTTTTATCGGCATTATTTTCTGGTGGTCAGTAAAAGGGGGGCAATTTGATGATATGGAGGGGCCAGGCTGGCAGATTTTGCAAGATGATGACAGCATGCTCGCAGAGGAAAGTTCCACTGACGAAAGAAAAAACAAGGAATTTAAGTCCGACGGAGTGTAAAATGCCGCGATCTGATGAAAGGCATTGATGTTCGTCAATAAGAATGCGGACTGAAGCAGATAAAGTTCAGTTGGCATAATTACATAAGAAATATTCACGACCAGCAAAAAACTAGTTTTTCCTTACAGCTAGTTAAATGCAGACAGGTTGTTCATTTTTCAAGTCACACATTTCAAAGTCCAAGCTGTTGGAGATCAATCGGAGCTCGCATGGAACACCTAGGTACATACAACTACAAAGTGGTGCGGCAATTTGCCATCATGACCGTCATTTGGGGGATTGTCGGGATGCTGGTTGGCGTGATCATCGCCGCCCAGATGTACTGGCCGGAACTTAATTTTGGCCCTTACTTTCATTTTGGCCGCTTGCGCCCATTGCATACTAATGCGGTTATTTTTGCGTTTGGTGGCAGCGGTTTATTCGCGACCTCGTATTACGTAGTTCAACGCACCTGTAATGTGCGCTTGATCTCCGACAAGCTGGCTGCCTTCCATTTCTGGGGCTGGCAGCTAGTGATCGTCCTAGCCGCAATCACCTTACCCATGGGTTATACCCGTGGTAAAGAGTATGCCGAGCTGGAATGGCCGATTACATGGCTGATCGCTGTGATCTGGGTTGCTTACGCGATTGTGTTTTTTGGCACGATTGCCAAGCGCAAAGTAAAGCATATCTATGTGGCTAACTGGTTTTATGGTGCGTTCATTCTGGCCGTTGCCCTGCTGCATATTATTAACGGCTTAGCGATTCCTGTTTCTGCCACCAAGTCCTACTCGGTTTATTCGGGTGCGGTTGATGCCATGGTGCAATGGTGGTATGGCCACAATGCGGTCGGTTTCTTCCTGACTGCAGGCTTCTTGGGCATGATGTATTACTTTGTGCCAAAGCAAGCGGGTCGTCCGGTTTACTCCTATCGCCTGTCTGTTGTGCACTTCTGGGCGCTGTCGTTCACCTATATGTGGGCTGGCCCTCACCATCTGCACTACACCGCACTGCCTGACTGGACTCAATCACTGGGTATGGTGTTCTCTTTGATTCTGCTGGCACCAAGCTGGGGCGGGATGATCAACGGGATTATGACGCTATCAGGTGCATGGCATAAGCTGCGTACCGATCCAATCCTGAAATTCCTCGTTACTGCGTTGTCGTTCTACGGTATGTCTACTTTTGAAGGCCCAATGATGGCCATCAAAACAGTCAATGCACTCTCGCACTACACAGATTGGACCATTGGTCACGTTCATTCCGGCGCTTTAGGCTGGGTAGCGATGATTACCATCGGCTCGATTTACTACCTGATTCCGCGCTTATTTAATAAAGAAGAAATGTATTCGGTGAAGCTGATCGATACCCACTTCTGGATTGCAACCATCGGTGTGGTGCTCTACATCTCTTCCATGTGGATTGCCGGTGTAACACAAGGCCTGATGTGGCGCGCAGTCAATACAGACGGCACTTTAACTTATGCGTTTATTGATTCAGTTAAAGCATCGTACCCGTATTACTTTATCCGTTTCTTAGGTGGCCTGTGCTTCTTGTCGGGCATGTTCTTAATGCTTTACAACGTGCTGCGTACCGCTTTTTCGGGCCAAGCCGTCGATGCCAAAATTCCGGCCATCGCCCAACACGCCTGATCGAGGGGAGAGAAAACCATGAAAAACTTTATGAACCAGCTGCAATCGCGGGTTGAACAAAACGTTGCTTATTTGATTATTCTAACGTTGCTGACGCTCAGCGTTGCCATGCTGGTAGAAATTTTACCGCTGATGTTTAGCAACTCCACCACCAAACCGATTGCCGGGGTAAAGCCTTACACCGCACTGGCTCTGGCTGGGCGCGATATCTATGTGCGTGAAGGCTGTTACAACTGCCACTCACAAATGATTCGCCCTTTCCGTGCAGAAACAGAACGCTATGGCCATTACTCGGTAGCAGGTGAATCGGTTTACGATCGTCCGTTCCAATGGGGTTCGAAACGCACCGGGCCGGATCTGGCACGTGTTGGCGCTCGCTACTCTGATGAATGGCATCGTGCACACTTGATGAACCCGCGTGATGTAGTGCCCGAATCCAATATGCCTGCCTTCCCATGGCTGGCTGCAAACAAAGTGGATTCGGCAGCTCTCCCCGCCAAAATGGCTGCACTGCGTAAGCTGGGCGATCCTTACACCGACGCGGATATCAAAGGTTCGATCGCCGCAACGGAAGGCAAAACAGAAATGGAAGCAGTGATTTTCTACCTACAAGGCTTGGGTCTTGCACTCAAGAACAAGAGGTAATTCATCATGGAAATACTAAACGATCTGCGCGTGCTTTCTACCGTAGCCAGTTTTATCTGCTTTGTTGGCATCATCATTTGGGCCTGCAGCAAAAATAGCAAAGCATCCTTTGATGAAGCGGCCAATCAGCCGTTCCTTGATGATGATCTGCCCTCATCAAACAAGACCTCCTGATTTCTAGAGGATATAAAAAATGACAGATTTTCAAAGTATCTTTTGGAATTATTGGATCGCGATCATTGTGATCGGCGGTATTGTAGCGATGACTTTGCTCCTGATGAGCCAAGGCGTTGTTAAGCTTAAAAAAGGTGAAAACGCCGATGTAACCGGCCACAAATGGGATGGCGATCTAGAGGAATACAACAATCCGCTACCAGGCTGGTGGGTCATGATGTTCTATATGACCATTGTTTTTAGCGTGGTTTACCTTGTACTCTACCCGGGTATCTGGGGTGGCGTCTGGAAATGGACTTCTAGCAATCAGTACGGTAAAGAGGTTGTACAAGCCGATTCTAAATATCAGCTCTTGTACGATAAGTACTCCAAAATGCCGATTGCTAGCATTTCAAAAAATCAGGATGCAATGGATATGGGTAAACGCCTGTACCTTACATACTGTATCCAGTGTCATGGTGCAGATGCGCGAGGTGCAAAAGGTTTTCCTAACCTGACCGATGGCGAATGGCTGCACGGTGGCACACCAGAAAAAATCCTGGAAACCATTGCCAATGGCCGTCACGGACAAATGCCTGCGTTTGGTGCCGTTTTTGGTGAAGAAAAAGTAAAAGACGCGGCCAACTATGTATTACAGCTGGCAGGCAAGCCACGTAATGAATTGCGTGCCAGCCGTGGCGCAGAGACGTTCAAACAAGTCTGTGTGGCATGTCATGGCGTGGAAGGCAAAGGCAATCAGGATTTAGGGGCGCCTAATCTGACTGACAACAACTGGCTGTATGGTGGCTCTGAAGCGGTCATTATTGAGACCATCACCAATGGTCGCAGCAATGTGATGCCTGCCTGGAAAGAATTCCTGGGCGATGCCAAAGTGCATTTACTGGCTGGCTATGTTTACGGTCTTTCCAACAAGGAAAAAGCGAAGTAGGAAAACATATAGGGTGGGCAGGTGTGCCCCCCTAGTGCTTTAAACGGGCGGGCTTATCCCGCCCGTTTTCCTTGATCGAAATGCTTTGCGCGAGCGTTACGCTGCCGCAAGCCATTTTGCTTGGAGTAGTGAAAATGAGTAAAAAATTACGAGATATTCCCGTCACCGTGATCCAGGACGATGGTGAATACGAAGAAATCCACCTCTACAGCAAGCATAAAAAAATCTACCCCCGCTGGGTAAACGGTTTGTTTAATCGCTGGCGTATTCTATTTGTTGTCATCACTCAACTGTTCTTTTATGGCATGCCCTGGATTCAAATGAATGGCCGTCAGGCGCTGCTATTTAATTTGAACGAACACATTTTTTACATCTATGGCTTTGTATTTCTGCCACAAGACTTCATCTACCTCACCGCCCTGCTCTTAGCCAGTGCCATTGGTCTTTTTGCCTGGACCACCGCAGGCGGACGGCTTTGGTGTGGCTACGCCTGTCCGCAAACCGTCTACACCGAGATTTTTCTCTGGATAGAAAAATGGGTGGAAGGCGATCGAATGGCCCGCATCAAACTTGATACCGCACCACTCAGCGCAAGGAAAATCCGTTTAAAAGTAAGCAAACACAGCATCTGGATTTTGCTATCGCTCTGGACAGGTTTCACTTTTGTTGGTTATTTCACGCCGATTGTGGATCTGTGGGCAGAAGCAAGCCGGTTTAATCTCAGCGCGTGGGAAACCTTCTGGGTTTGCTTTTATGGCTTCGCCACTTATGGCAATGCCGGTTGGATGCGTGAGCAAGTCTGTAAATATATGTGCCCCTATGCGCGCTTTCAAAGCACGATGTTTGATGCAGATACCCTGATTATTTCTTACGATGCCGAACGCGGCGACCCTCGCGGCAGCCGTAAGAAAGGGACCGATTACAAAGCCGCCGGCCTTGGCGACTGCATCGATTGCACGGTGTGCGTACAGGTTTGCCCTGTGGGGATTGATATCCGCGATGGCTTACAATACGAGTGCATCGGCTGTGCCGCCTGTATTGATGCCTGTGATGAAATTATGGATAAAATGCAATATCCACGCGGGCTGATACGCTACACCACCGAAAACGCACTAGAGCATAAATACCCGGAACGCGACATCATCAAAAAAATCACTCGTCCACGGGTGATGATGTATGTGCTGGTGCTGATTATCATTCTGGGCATTACCGTTGGCTCTTTAGCCATGCGTAAGCCGATCAAAGTGAATATCTCTCGTGACCGGGTCGCCATGGTGCGAGAAGCTGACGATGGCTGGCTGGAAAATAGCTATCGCTTACAAATTCAAAATGCCGATGAAAAAGCCCATAGCTATATCATCACCACCGATGGCTTACCCAACTCAAGAACCATTGTGGAAGGCAGCGGTCAGATCTTTGTTGAAGCCACAGCCAGCCAGGATATTGGCGTGCGCGTACAAGTAGAGCCAGGCAAAGCAGGCCCCGGCGGGCATGAAATGCACTTCATTATTACCGCAACGGATAACCCAGCGATCACGGCACGAGAAAAATCCAGTTTTATAGGAAGATAAAATGCAAGTAGAAACAATTGAACCTTGGTATAAGCACCGTCATGTATGGCTGCTGATTCTTTTTCCTGCGGTGGCCGTCATCGGCGGGATCAACTTGTTTTTTCAGGCGGTACAAAGTGACGACGGCTTAGTCAGCGATGATTACTACAAAGAAGGCCAGGAAATCAACAGCCAGATTCATCGGGATAGTAAGGCAGCCGCGCTGGGCCTAAGCGGCCAGCTGATGCTGGGCGCTGATGGTAAATCGATCCGTATTCATCTGAATAAAGCGGTCAACGACAATCTGGTGCTCAAACTGATGCACCCCACCCGTGCAGGAAAAGATCAAACCATTATCCTGAGCAAAGAAGCGCCGCAGTTTTATGTGGGCAAGCTAGAAAATGCCCTCACCCAGCCGCGCTGGCAAGTAGAGCTGGCGGATACGCAAAAGCATTGGCGCTTAAAAGCCGAATGGACCATTAGCGATGCCGAAGCCCTGGCGCTCACCCCTACTTTGTAGGCATCACCCCATAGCCCGCCTGCACCGCGGGCTATTTTTTTGCCACCACCTGACTAAGCCATTACACATTCTCCTTGCTCGCCGACAAACTATGCAAACAGGCTATTAAATGTCATACAATTGGCCATTGTCTTTGGACCAAGCTCTGTGCGCGAATTTATTCTCAATACTCAGTGGCATGAAATTATGGGCGTTGGCGTGCTATTTTTTGCCGCCCTGTATTTTGGCTTTGGCGCACTCACCTGGTTTTTAAGCCATCAGCTTTTGCCTAGAATTGCCTATGGCCATGCACTAGACCCCCGGCCACAAGGCCCACAGCAGCTCACTCGCGAGCTAAGCCAATCAATACTCACCATTATTTTATTTGGCACAGGGATGATTTTCCCTTGGGGCATGCTGCAGCTAGGCTGGGCGCAGCTCGCCCTTCATGCTTCAGGCATGCAGATAGCCACCGAGATCTTCGTCTTAGTGATCTGGAATGAAATCCATTTTTATCTCAACCACCGCTTACTGCACACCCGCTGGCTAAAGCGCTTTCATTTGCCTCACCATCGCTCGATAGTGACCACACCTTGGTCTACTTATAGCTTTCACCCTGTTGAAGCCATCATGCTAGGCAATGTGATTATGCTACCGATGCTAATGCATGATTTCTCGATTTACTCGCTCGCTGCCGTTCCCGTTTTTAGTATTATTTTTAATAATATCGGTCATTCCAATTACGATTTTTTACCCGATGCCAATCATGATCGCTGGTGGCTCAATGGCGCGCGCCGCCATCATCTACACCACGCCTGTTATCACGGCAATTACGGCTTTATGTTTCCGTTTATGGATCGCCTGTTAAACACCGCTCTACCCGCAGATGCCGCCAATAAGCAGATCGAGCGCAATGCTTAGGAGTAAACGCGATTGGCAAAGCCTGCTCTATCTCATCCTGCAGCCGCTGCTGGTCATTTGGCTATGGCGCACTGGGCTAGCCTCCCTGATCAATCAGATTCTCTTTGCCATCATGCTGTTTCTTACCCTCGGCATTGGCGTAATTCACCACAATCACGCCCATTTACGAATGTGGCGCAGTAAATCGCTCAATCGAATCAGCGATTTTTGGATCACGCTCTTGCAAGGCCACCCCACTTTTGTGTTTTATCCGGCGCATATCCGCAATCATCACCGCCACCGCCACGGCCCTAAAGATGTAGCACGCACTTATCGCTTTGGTCGCGACAGTAACGATCTGACCGGCTATCTTTTGCACCCCCTGCAAGCCACAGTCGTACTCTATCCGCTCTTTGTAAACTGGCTACTGAGCTTAAAGCGGTGGCATGCTGGCGTGTTTTATTACTGCCTGTGTCAATACGCCACCGTGCTCTTGCTATGGGGCGTTCTGGCCTGGCTGAACTGGCAAAAATTTCTTATCTTTGTCTTACTACCCCAGCTCCATGGCCTGCACTGGCTACTGGCCACCAATTACCTGCAACATGCCCATGCCGATGGCAACTCAAACATTAATTTTGCCCGCAACTTTGAAGGCTGGGTCAACCCGCTGCTATTTAATATCGGCCTGCATACCGCGCACCATCTCCACCCGCGCGCGCACTGGTCAGAGCTAAGCCACCTCCACCCACAATACCGCGAACAAATCGATCCGCGCCTCAACGCTGGCCCTTTGCTCTGGTATATGTGCCGCAGCTATTTTCTAAGCCTGATCTGGCCACGCTGGCGCAGTCAGAGCTTGATGAGCCATACCAAGGAATCCTGATGCCTATTCAGTTTGAACACGTTTACCTTAACGCAGCGGGCCTCCATCTACCCGGGCCAGCTATCAACAATGAAGAGATGGATGCCTTTATTGCTCCCATCAACCGCATTTCTATGCGAATAAAAAGCCGGATTTTGGCTGAAAATGGTATCCAAACACGGCATTACGGCATTGATGCACAGGGCCAAACCATTGAAAACCATGCCCAGATAGCCGCTGCCGCAGTCCATCAGTGTTTAGATCGAGCACAGACCTCTCTCAGCGACGTGACTTTATTAGCCGTTGGCTCATCAGGGGGCGACGCGCTCATGCCGGGCTTTGCCAATATGATTCAGGGCGAGCTCGCAGCGCCGCCCATGCAAACTGTTTCCTGCCAAGGCGTATGTGCAGCAGGCGTCAGCGCCATTGAATTTGCCGCGCAAGCCATTGAGCTTGGTTCGCACCAACAAGCGCTGGCTGTGGCCGCCGAAATGCCATCACGCATGTTCAAAAAAAGCCGCTTTGCCCCGCGCGGCTATCAAAGTGATTTTGACGCGCACTTTTTGCGCTGGATGCTATCCGATGGTGCCGGTGCGCTGCTACTCAGCCGCCAGCCCAAGACAGGGCTGAATATCAAGCTTAAATGGATTCATCAAAAGAGCTTTTCTGGCGATTATCCAGTGTGTATGCAGCTGGGGCTGACGACAGATCGTAACCAATCTTTCCTAGATTTTGCTTCTTCTAGCGAGGCCGAAGCGGCTGGCGCAATGTCGCTGCGCCAGGATATCCGCATGTTGCCGCAGCTGTTTGATGTGTGCATTCATGAATACGTAAAGCTGGTTAATAAAGGCTGGATTAAATCGACCGACATCGACCATTTTCTTTGCCATTATTCATCGGCTAAATTTATGCCGGTGGTGGAAGAGCTGCTCGCCAAAGCGGGGCTGAGCATCCCGCCAGAGCGCTGGTATAGCAATCTGGAAACGCGCGGCAACACCGGTGCTGCATCTATCTTTATTATGCTGGCCGATTTTTTACAGACCAAGCCGCTTAAGGCTGGTGAAAAGATTTTCTGTTTTATTCCAGAATCAGGGCGGATTAGCGCAGCGTATATGTTGTTTGAAGTAGTCGATGGGGACACCAGCAGCCCGCCTATCGCTCCAGTCATCGCCGCCGCCCCCACTGACGCCTTCGAGCCCAATATCCCAGCGCCGCATCAGCCTGAGAATGCCCCACTTGCGCTGCAACCGCTGCTGACTCAGCTAGCCAGCCTATGGCAAGATTATCGCTCGCAAGTCTGGCGCAGCCCTGTGATCTCGCAACTGGTGAGCCAGCGTTTTGATGTGGCAAGCTACCGCAACTGGACTGCAGCTTGGGTACCGCAAGTTCGCGAAGGCAGCTTGTGGATGAGAGAAGCGGCCGCATCGCTAAGTGGCGATTTTGCTCCGCTCGCCAGCCTGATCGAGCTGCACGCTAATGACGAACAACACGATTTTGAAATCTTATATCAAGACTACAAAGCCGCTGGCGGCGAGCTGCCGCTGACCGCACTTAAGCGTAACCCCGGTGGCGAAGCGCTCAATAGTTATCTGCATGCACTCGCCGCAACCCCCAACCCGATCGGTCTATTGGGCGCAATTTATATTATCGAAGGTACAGGTCAGCGTATCGTACCTGCCCTTTTGCCCATGCTGCGCCAGCAAGTGGCCCTCCCGCCGCAAGCCTTTAAATTCTTGGAATACCACGGAGCCAACGACGAACACCATCTGGCCCGCTGGCTGGCCGCAGTAGAAATCACCCTCGCTATCGATCCCAAGGCAGCTACAGCCATACTCAACACCGCCAAACGCTGCGCGCAGCTTTATTTAATGCAGTTTGAGCATATTTAAAAAATGATGTTATGCCGCCAAACCCAAGTCTTGAACCACGGAGGACACAGAGTTTCACGGAGAAAAACAGACTTTGAATTAAGGCGTTTTCCATTGGGTTTTAAGGACTTTTGAAGCTCAGCTAGACTTTAATCACGGCTAGTAGCATGGGGCTTAAATCTCCCCTTGAAGCACGCCGAAACGAGGAACAAGCGGGCGGGATTTCTTTGATGCCTGTCTGAGCGAAGCGAGTTCCGCCGCCGCTGCTCGATTGTCCGCAGTAAGGGGGTTCGTGCTGGCTAGGGCGGCCTTCTTTGCGTACTAGGATTTTCTGGCCGTTCAGAAATCAAATACTTCGCGGGGATCCCGCACCAAAATCAACGTGCCGAAGGCACTAAAAATCGTAGTTTCATCAACATATTGAGCACCCCATGCCTAAAGACGATTTCTTACAAGAAACACACGACCCGCGCGATCCCAATCCTTGGCTTGCCATGTATCTAGATCAAAGCACCCCGCTGCCCGATCATGTAAAACGCGCTTGGCTAAGCGAGCTGGCCTCGCCTTCGCGCCAGTATCTGCTGCCATTTGTGCGGCCTATTGCTCGGCTTTGCATGATTCTGATTCAAATTTTAAAAGTCCTTCTTCCCAAACGCTGGTCTGCCTCGAAAATGCTGCACCGTATTCTGGTGTGGGGGCTAAAGGGCTTTGTGTCGCCAGAAGCCAACTGGCTCATCTTGCGGCACTTTCATTTAGGCGCACAGATTATCGAATTTATCGAGCGCAACGCCCCCATCAGCGTGCCGCTTTCATCGCTACGCCCGCTGACCATTGATGACCTGGCCGACGAGTTGTTTCTGAAACATGATTTAAATCTGTTTAACTTTATCATCCGGCTGGGGCAGGGTTTGCGTAACGAAGGCAAAATGCTTACCGCAGTTGAAAACGTTGACTTCAGCATGATGAGCGAGCCACCACTGGCGCTCACATCCATGCCGCAAGGGCGCTTAAACTGGATTGATGTGCAAACCGCGATTGAAATATTTACGCCGGTTTACCAGCTTTTTCTCACTGATAATGATTTCTGGCGTGCGGCTAACTCGCTGCAAATGGATGAAACCATGGGTGTTTATGTGGCTACCTTGCTCAATACACCGCAACATCTGCTTCTTCTCAATAATAAACACCCGCTGGTCCCGCTCTCTACCCTGCATGCAGGTCATCGGCTGGTGTTGCATGGGCTATCCACCGAAATGCTGCATTGCTTGCTTAGCCAGATGAAACAAGCTCAGGCCACAGCCTAAAAAAATCATTCTTCATAAATAATTTTAACCGCACCGACATAAGGCGATTAAGCCCCTGGATTCAGCAATACCGCGGAGTTCCGCCGCTACAGCGTAACTATTTCGCTAAGCCAATGTTAAATAAGGGAGTTTGACGAAAAAAAACTATCTGTTACTCTAGCTCTCGCTCGAACTTCAGACTGTTCCGTCGTAAAAATCAGATGAGGCCTGCATGGCCTGCTTTTTCGTCAAAACAGCGATTCGCCTTAATAAACGCATGAAATCGGGATTAAACCGACATTCTCCCTGCAAACGGAAGCTTAGGCCCCACAGGCGGCCAGCTCACTCCACTCGGTTATCCTTATGCCACGTATTTTTCAAAAATTGATAAAAAGAATGAGCAATCATTCTGTTAGTATCCCTCCGCATTTTATTTCCCGCAGTTGGCTGATTGTGCTGCTGCCCTCTTTTTTCACCCTCACCGCCTATGGTGTAGCCGAATTCGGACCAAAGGAAGAGCTCACTCTCAATACTCAAACCGAATCTATCGCCACGCCACCCTTAATATTTGCCACGGATAACAGCCCAATCTGGCATGAAAACATCATCCGAGCAGGGGACACGCTCTCTGCCGTGCTAAGCCGACTGAATGTCGATGACAAGCAAGCCAGTCAATTTATTCGCAGCGATCCTAAAGCTAAAATGCTGTTTGAGCTGCACCCCGGCCGCAGCCTGAGGGCAAAAACAGATCGCTCCGGCATGCTGCTGGAGCTGCACTATCTAAATAACAAAAACCAAGAGCTAAAGCTTATCCGTGAAGGCAATGAGTTTGTTTCTTCTATCGAAGAAGCCACGACCCAGCAACATACAGTTGTGAAATCAGGCACGATTAATAGCTCGTTTTACGCCAGCACCGATCAGCTGGATATTCCTGACGATGTAACAAAACAACTGATCGAGATTTTTTCTGGCCAGATCGATTTTCACCGTGGCTTAAAAAAAGGCGATCGCTTTAGTGTGGTTTACGAAAGCTTTACTCACGAAGGGTTGGAAATTAAAACCGGCAAAGTGCTTGCCGCCGAGTTCAGCGATAAAGATAAAACACTACAAGCCATGTGGTATACCCCGCCCGGCAGTGATGAAGGCGCTTATTACACCCCCAATGGCGACAGCTTAAAACAATCTTTCTTGAAAAACCCTGTTGAATTCTCCCGCGTGAGCTCAGGCTTTCAGATGCGCTTTCATCCCGTGCTAAAATCATGGCGGCAACATAAGGGCATCGACTTTGCGGCCTCCACCGGCACCAAGATTATGTCCACCGCCGATGGCATAATCAGCAAAATCACCGAAGACAATAGCGGCTACGGCAAGCATATTGAAATCAGCCATGATGGCAAATACAGTACGCTCTACGCACATATGTCAGCCTTTACTACAGGCTTAAAACAAGGCTCCAGAGTAAAGCAAGGCGATGTCATTGGCCTTGTTGGCGCAACGGGACGCGTCACGGGCCCGCATTTACATTACGAATTTAAAGTAAACGGCCAGCAGGTCGATCCAATCGCACTCAATCTGCCAACAGCCAAGCCGATTGAAAGCCGCTATCTGGCACACTTCAAACCGTTTGCCGAGCAGACTAAAAACCAGCTGGCATTCTTGCAAGGAATCGAGCAGGCACGCGCGCAATAAGCAGATTCAGTATGGATTTGAGATACACCCACAGAGAGATCATCAATTGAACGGGCAACGGCTGTTTTTAGGTTTAATGACGGGCACCAGCTTGGATGGCATTGACGCCGCCCTGGTGGATTTTTCCAGCACGCCACCCCGCTTGATTGCGGCCCAAGGCACCCCATTAAGCGATGATCTGCGCGGCCAGTTGCTCGCCTTGCAGTCCCCTCAGCCCAACGAGCTGCATCTGGCCCAATTGGCCGCCAACGCGCACTCTGATGCCTGCGCCGATGCCATCCATGCCCTGCTGGCAGAGGCAGGCTATGCTGCCAGCGATATTGAAGCCATCGGCAATCACGGCCAAACTATCCGCCACCGGCCAGAATGCGGCTATACCCTGCAAATAGGCAATCACGCCCGCCTTGCCGAAAAAACGGGTATCAGTGTGGTGGGTGATTTCAGATCACGCGATGTAGCCGCTGGCGGGCAAGGCGCGCCGCTGGTGCCTGCGTTTCATCAGGCGCTGTTTGCTAGCCCTGAGCAAAGACGCGCTCTGGTCAATATCGGGGGTATTGCCAATATCTCGCTGCTTATTCCTCATCAACCTACCTGCGGCTTTGATACGGGGCCGGGCAATGTGCTGATGGATTTATGGATTAGCCAGCATCAGGGGCTACGTTACGATAAAGACGGTGCATGGGCCGCAACCGGGCATGTCTTGCCTGATTTATTAGCCCAATGTTTACAAGCCCCCTACTTCGCTCTTAAAGCCCCTAAAAGCACCGGCCGCGATTTGTTTCATCAAGACTGGCTGAGTACCCAGCTGGCCCATCGCAGCGACACGCCCGCCGATGTGCAAGCCACACTCTGCGCCCTGAGCGCCCGCAGCATTGCCGATACACTACGGGATCAACAGATCGATACGCTTTATGTTTGTGGCGGTGGCGCGCACAACCAACGCTTAATGCGCATGCTCGCACTAGAGTTACCGCAAACCAAAATCACCACCACCGAGGCTCTGGGTGTTGCGCCAGACTGGATGGAAACCTACGCCTTTGCCTGGCTAGCAAAATGCTGCATTGATCGCAGCCCCGCCAATCTGCCGGAAGTAACGGGAGCAGAGGGGCAACGTATCCTTGGGGCAATTTGGCCCGCATAAAAACCAAGGGGGCAGCTTCAATAAGAAGCTCCCAAAAAGACTTACAGAAATAGAAAAACAAGCCCTGCCATTCCTCGCCAAGCAAAACAACCATCTCTCTAAATAAATACCCGCACGGCACTAGCCCAAGAACCCCAACGAAACATAATATTCAAACAAAGCGCGCAAAAAGCCGTTCTATAACACCCCCTTCTCAGTTAGACTTGGGCGCAGTTCCCTGCGGATAAGATTTTATGCACCAAACAAACCAGTTCGACCTCCTTAAATCCCGTCGTTTCTTGCCCCTGTTTATTACGCAGTCGCTCGGGGCATTTAATGATAATTTATTTAAAAATGCCTTATTGGTAATGATCACCTTTCACGGCCTGTCTACTGCGGGGCTCAGCGCCAGCGCACTCGTGAATGCCGCAGCGGGTATTTTTATTCTGCCTTTTTTCCTGTTTTCATCTTTTGCGGGGCAATTAGCGGAGAAATACGATAAAGCCCGCGTCGCCCAATGGGTGAAAATGATGGAAATCGGTATTATGCTGGCTGCAGGCATTGGCTTCTGGCTAAAAGACGCAACCATTTTAATGAGCTGCTTATTTATGATGGGCGTGCACTCAGCCCTTTTTGGCCCATTAAAATACTCCATTTTGCCGCAATATTTAAAAGACAAAGAACTACTGGGCGGCAATGGCCTGATTGAAATGGGCACTTTTGTCGCCATTCTTTTAGGGCAAATTGCCGGCACCATGATTATCCAACATCAACCGCATGGGGAATCTTTAATTATCTGGGCCTGCCTAGGTGTGGCTGTTTTAGGCTGGCTGAGCAGCCGCAGCATGCCCGCTGCTCCTGCCCCCGTTAAAGACCTTAAAATAAACTGGAATGTATTTGTTGAAACATGGCAAATTATTAAACATGTAAAACAAAATAAAACCGTATTTAACAGCCTATTAGGGATTTCATGGTTCTGGTTTTTTGGTGCGGTGTATTTAACCCAACTACCCAGCTTATCTAAGAATATTCTTGGAGGCGATGCTTCAGTCTATACCCTGCTGGTTGCGCTTTTTTCAATTGGCGTAGGCCTGGGCTCGGTGCTTTGCGAGCAACTCTCTGGCCGCAAAATTGAACTAGGTTTAGTCCCCTTTGGCTCTTTAGGCCTCTCTTTCTTTGGCATTGATCTCTTTTTTGCCATTGGCCAACCAACAAATACTCATTACACACTAACCGAATTTATTAGCCTGGCATCCCATTGGCGCATCATGGCTGATATTGGCCTGATGGGTGTGTTTGGTGGTTTATTTATTGTGCCACTTTATGCACTCGTGCAAATTCGTACAGAAAAAGAATTTACCTCACGCGCAATTGCGGCCAATAACATTATGAATTCGCTGTTTATGGTCATAGCGGCGGGGATGAGTATTGCGCTATTAAGCAGCGGTGTATCTATCCGTGGTCTGTTACTGATTGTGGCGCTGATGAATATTGGCGTGTCTATTTATATCTACACTTTAATTCCAGAATTTATGATGCGCTTTTTAGTGTGGATTATGACCCACACACTCTATCGGGTGCGCCATCAAGGCCTAGATAATATCCCCGATGAAGGCCCTTGCGTGCTGGTTTGCAATCATGTGAGCTTTATGGATGCCATGATTATTGCAGGTGCAGTGCGACGCCCTGTACGCTTTGTGATGGATCACCGCATTTTTAAAATCCCAATCCTCAATTTCATTTTCCGCACGGCAGGCACGATCCCGATTGCCCCAATGCGCGAAGACCCGAATATGAAGGAGCAGGCCTTTGATAAAGTGGCTCAATATTTAAATGACGGCGAAATCATTTGTATTTTTCCTGAAGGAAAAATCACGCATACCGGTGAAATTAATACATTTAAACCCGGCATTGATGAGATTATTAAACGCACGCCTGTACCGGTTATTCCCATTGCCTTGCAAGGCTTGTGGGGTAGTTTCTTTAGCCGTAAAGACGGCGCAGCCATGATGAAGATGCCGAGTAGTATCTGGGCAAAAATTGGCTTTATTGTGGGCGAGCCTGTTCCGGCTGAATTGGCAAACCGCCAATATCTGGAGCAGCAAGTGAGAATATTGCGAGCCGACCGGCAATAAAAAAACCAGCCAGAGCAATGCTCTGGCTGGTTTTTGCTTTAAAGAGATAAGCCCTATTCCTGGCTAATTACAAATACAGTGACCCAAATCCAATCTACGCCCTTTTCTATCACCGACCCTAATCGCACCATAAATACACGCTCACGCGCCTGCACCCGGTATATTTTATCCGTGCCGTAATCAGCAGAATGCAAAATCAGGGTATTTACATTTTTGCCATCAATTTGATGCGGCAAATAGAGCGCCGTGCGGATATTGGGTAAATCCGCCACACCTAAAGTAGAATCTTCCGCGAGAGAAATTTGCTCTTTACGCTCTTCTTTTTCCATATATAAACTAACAGCAATGGGAGAGAGCGCCAGCGACTGAATCCCGACATAAACTTCGTCATCGCCAAGGCGATTTAAACGCCGGATCACGCCTAAATGCCAGTTTTCCTGCCGACCAAGCCGGTTTGCCACTAAAAGCCCGGGCCTGACCCATTCATTTTCAGAAAGATGAACAACAGCGCCATAGCCACCCACGCTTTCATTCTCAATATTCCAAACATGCCAATCGTTTTGTTTATTTTCAACTATTTTATTAGGCGTGGTTTTTTCTTTGGTTCGTGTTGAAACAAAACCATAGAGGCGCATATCCATGATTTCATCATAATCAACCTGCCCGCGCCCATCTGCCGAAGCTTTTCTGACATTTTTATCATTATCTAGGCGCACGTGGCCAATAATCGAATCTAAGCCGCTGATAATATCGGCAATTTTAGCGACTTTCTTGCGTTCACTTCTTTGCACGACGCTATTACGAATACTCATTAACCAAAAAATATCAAGATGCTTTAATAGCTCAACAGCCAAGGGTGCTGGGCATTCTTTGCCCATACCTAAATCGCGCGGCGTCGCGCCATTTTCTAAACGACGTAAAGTCTCTTCTAATTCATGCATCAAATCATGCAAGCCCCAATACCGGAACGGCTCGCCTTCACTTTCAGCCTGAATTTTTTGCACGCCCTCAGGCGCTTGCAAATTCACACATAAGTGGTAGCGGCCTTCCTGAAACTTGCGTGACATTTGAATTAATTTAGACCATTGATTCAGCCATTGATCGACCCAATCAATTTGCCGTACAGATAAATTATTATTGGATAAAGACCCCAGCATCAGCATTTGAATATATTCATCTGCGCAAGACGTCACCTCTTGAGCATGAGAGGTATAAAGAGGGAAAGGATTACTGTCACAGCCTTCTATTTCGGAAAGGCGATAGAGCTGATGAGATAATGTCCATAATTTAGACGGCACCTTTTCAAAGCGAAAATAATGCCATTTAGCTTGAATTGATAAATAGTGCAGGCTGCGTGCCAATACTTTTGGCATAAGCAATGCAAATTCAGCTTTTTTGCCACTTTCCGTTTCAGACTGCACAAACCGCTGATAAATTCCAGCCATATCCACAGCAAAACTAGTAATTTGCTTCCACAAGCGGCTTTCAATATCTTTAGACATGCGTGGATTAGCAATATATTGATAACACACGGCTTCATACGATGGCTGAGCTGCATCATCAATCAATAGCAGAGCAGAAAGGCTATCCAAAGTAGTCGGCCTTTCCTCGCTCACAAAAGCAGTTACGGCAGCATGAATTTTTAAATGCTGGGATTGCATATCAATTTCTTGCAGACGTTTGCACCATGCTGTAGCCGCTTTCGCATTTACAAATGGCGATTTATCCTTAGAAAAAATGGCAGTCAGAAAATTACGCATAAAATCGCCTATCAGGCATTAGTTCGACCCATCAGGGGCAGATTCTTGAGCAAGCCAGGTTTTAGCATCATCAGCATCCGTAAACATGCCAATTTCTGCATCTGTAAATAGACGACTAATCCATGCAGACCAAGTCACCCATTGATCAGAACTCACGACGGCCACACGCTGGAATATTTTCCCGTGTGCACGGACAAACTTAATTTCTTCTAAAGCCATGTCAAGCGTATAGCTCAGCATTTCGTGTAAATCAAATAGCAATGCCACAGGACCATGAAATTCAGACTGATAAAGAACAGCCTGTTCAAATTCGCGATAATCCTGCAAGGTAAATTCACCAAAAACTGCAGTCTGGATATAATCATTTTCATGTGAAATGCTAATCATCACGAACTCCCTTATAGGTAAACTTACGAATACAGAGCAAACCTAAAACAATTTCTTCCTCTTAGTTTACTGAGCTTTCACCTACCCCGACAAGGATTACATCTATTTTAATAATTTATACCATCTATTCGCATACATGCTTGCGCTTCACATTTATTTTATACACAAACGCACTGTGTTTTTCTCGAACACGCTATTAAATAGTTACACGCCAAATTAGGCTGATTTTAGTATAGGCAATTTATAATATTCATTATCAGAATTCGATAATACAAGTAAAAATAATGCGCTTTAAGCCATCATCCTATTTATAGCTTTTGCAAATCAATCAGTAACTGACGGGTATGTAAAGGGCTATCGCCTAAAATAGCAGCAAACGCTTGTCTCATCAGTAGCTTTCCTTGCACAGCCACACTGGCATAATCCCCTTCTGCAAACGCAAGTAAGGCTTTGCCATCGTATTGAGGCAAATGCGCCTGCACAGGGATAACGCCCATCGTCGGGTCAAAACTATAGCGCTGCGCTGCTTCTACAGGCCGATCCGCACAATACCGCCAATCTGCGCCATAGCCCATTTCATCCAGCAAAATACGCTCAAACTCACGCAAGACAGGCTCTACACCTGCACCATCGGCAGGCAAGTGCGATAACGCTCTGATTGCCTCAAAATAACTGGCAAAAAGCATGGCATGCGGTTCATCACGGGGTAAAAGACGCAGGAGAAGCTCATTAAGATAAAAGCCGCAGAGCAGAGGCAAACCAGTGAGCTGTGGAATTCCTCCCTGCCAATCTGCAGAGTGCAGAGTTTTGAGCTCCCCCACACCGAACCAGGATAAAAGCACAGGCTGAAAGCTCAGTAAAATACTACGAAGCTGCGAGCCGGGGCGTTGAGCACCCCGGGCCACCATCATGACTCGGCCATGATCCCGGCTAAACACATCAAGCAGGCGGCTGGTTTCTTTGTAAGGGTACTGATGCAGTACAAAGGCCGCCTGAATATCAATGCGTTGCTTAGGTCTTGCCACGGATTTTATTCGTAGCCGTACTGGCGAACGAGACGAGTATCATCCGCCCAGCCGCTTTTTACTTTAACCCAAACTTCTAAAAACACTTTGGCGTCAAAGAGTTTTTCCATATCCTGCCGTGCTTCGGTGGCGATACGTTTTAGCTTTTCACCATTCTGGCCGATCAGCATGGCTTTTTGCCCATCCCTATCCACCAATACAGCGGCATGAATGCGGCGCAACTCGCGGCCATCTCTGGTTTCGCCATCTTCGAACTTCTCGATTTCTACCGTCATCGAATAAGGCAACTCTTCACCCATCAGGCGGAAAATCTTTTCACGAATGATTTCTGCAGCCAAAAAACGCTCATTGCGATCGGTCACTTGATCTACATCGTATAAAGGTACAGATTTTGGCAAAAGTGGCTCTACCACTTTCAGCAGAACATCAACGCTGAGGTTTTTTTGTGCAGAAATCGGCACGATAGCGTGAAATTTAAAACGCTCATTCATCGCTTCGATAAAGGGGAACATTTCATTTTTATCTTTTAGCTCGTCAATTTTATTGAGCACTAAAAGCACAGGGCGATTATCCGGCAGCAGCTTTAAGACTTCCTCGTCTGCCGCGCTAAAATAACCTGCTTCAATCACGTATAAAATCACATCCACATCAGCCAGCGTGCTGGTCACGCTACGGTTCATGGCTTGATTTAAAGCATTCTGATACTTGGTTTGAAAGCCGGGCGTATCTACAAATACAAATTGCGCAGTTTCAGAACTATGCACACCGGTAATGCGGTGACGCGTCGTCTGTGCTTTACGCGATGTAATGCTGATCTTTTGCCCAATCAATTGATTCAGCAGCGTTGATTTACCCACATTCGGGCGGCCCACAATGGCCACAAAGCCACAACGAAAATCGTTTGCTTCGTTTTGAAGTTCTATCTCGCTCATGAGCGTTTACCTTTAGCTGCTAATAGTGCAGCGTGTTTACTTTTTAGCGGGAATTTATCCTGCAAAATGGTGAGAGCTGATTCAGCAGCTAGTTGCTCAGCAGCGCGGCGACTTGTGCCAACGCCTTTGGTGAGTAATTTAACTTCTACAATGCAACAGCTCACTTCAAAAATTTGATCGGGTGATTCGCCATCCTGCCTAAGAATAGTGTACGCCGGCAGCGTATAGCGGCGGGCTTGCAACCACTCTTGCAAGCTGGTCTTGGCATCTTTTGCACCAAGCAGCGGATCAATGGCAGCGATTCTGGAGGCAAATAGAGCTTCAACCACAGCAGCCACTGCATCAAAACCACCATCTAACCAGATAGCACCCAAAATAGCCTCTAGTGCGTCGGCTAAAATAGAGGGGCGGCGATGCCCCCCGCTTTTAAGCTCACCCTCACCCAGCCAGATAAAATCACCTAAATTAAGCTCAGTGGCAATGCTGGCCAAAGCCTCTTGCCGCACTAAGCTGGCCCTTAAGCGTGATAAGTCGCCCTCGGGTAATTTAGGGAAAGTTTGATACAAAGCACGTGCAATCAGCGAATTTAAAATGCCATCGCCAATAAACTCTAAACGCTCATTATGTGTAGATGAAAAACTACGATGCGTTAAAGCCTGCTTAAAGAGTTTGGGCTCTTTAAAAGAATAAGAGAGCACCCTTAAAAGGCGCTCTGGGGGAAGAACAACACTCACGACTAATTACCCGCAGCTTGCTGCGTATTCGATTTTTGGATTTCAAAAGCGAACAACAGACTCATATTTCCCACAACCGGAACAACCCGCTCGTAGCTTAAACTGATCGTCGTACCACTGCTTACTTGAGTCACTTGCAATTCAGAAGCACTGATATCACGAATATTATCAACCGACGCCTGCCGCATAAAACCTTCTTTAATTGCAGCAGGTGGCTGCGCGCCATACTCTTTCACAGTGCGCTCAATTGCTTTTTTAACTGTAAAATATTCCACATAAGTAGGAACGACTTTAAGCACTGTAATTGCAGCAACCACTAAAACAATAGAGAGCATTAAAAACGTACCGAAAGACAAACCACGCTGGCGATTAAGCATTATTGATTTCCTTTAGCGAATTGAGGTGCCAACGCGCCCCAAATCCTTAAAATTAAGCCATACAAGAAAAGCTTTACCCACTACATATTTATCCGGAACAAAGCCCCAATAACGCCCATCAGCACTATGATCGCGATTATCACCCATCATAAAGAAATTGCCTTCTGGCACTTTGCAGCTAAAGCCTTCTTCATCATAGCGGCAATTTTCTCTATATGGAAAATCGCGTACTTCACCCAAATTAACCGAAGGCACATCGGCCATCGCTAAAGTTGAATAATCGTGCTTGCCCAACTTTTCATTGTATTGCTTATTGTTAATCAGGTAAGTGCCCTGCTCAACGTATTCATGATCCGGCATATCAGTCGTGGGTACAGCCTGGCCATTCACAGTTAATTTCTTATTACGATATTCAACGGTGTCCCCCGGCAAACCAATCACTCGCTTAATATAATTAAGCGATGGGTTTTCCGGGTAATTAAATACCATCACATCGCCGTGCTCTGGCTTGCCCACGGGAATCATCACATTATTAATAACGGGCGTGCGCAAACCATAAGCGAATTTATTCACCAGAATAAAATCGCCAACCACTAGACCAGGGCGCATTGAGCTAGATGGGATTTGAAATGGCTCTACAAGGAATGAGCGCAATACAAAAACAGCCAACAGAACAGGAAAGAAACCACGGCCATATTCAACCCAATCCGCCACTGGCTTTTCGCCGCGCTTCTTTCCCCAGACAAACCGATCCAGACCCCAGATCACTCCCGTCACCAATACAAAAATCAGCATTGCCGCAGAGATAGAACAATATTGCACCAAGACAATAAATAGCCCCATCACCACACAAAGATAGCCGTACTGCACTAAAGAAGGTGGCTCACTGCCTTTACGTTCATGCTTGGCACCTATTGCCACCAGCACCGGCCCTAAAATGACGAAAACAATTCCGAGAAACAACCAGTTCATCCGTTTTCCTTTTTAAAATACGTATTACTTATCGCTCACTTGCAAGATCGCAAGGAAGGCTTCTTGTGGGATTTCAACGTTGCCGACTTGCTTCATGCGCTTCTTACCCGCTTTTTGCTTGTCGAGCAGTTTACGCTTACGCGAAACGTCGCCACCATAACATTTTGCCAATACATCTTTACGCGTGGCTTTGACCGTTTCACGCGCCACAATCTGGCTACCAATCGCAGCTTGAATCGCCACGTCATACATTTGACGCGGAATCAGCTCGCGCATTTTAGCGACCAGCTCACGGCCGCGATACTGGCTACTGCTGCGGTGAATAATCAAGCTTAAAGCATCTACTCGCTCGCTATTGACCAAGACATCGAGCTTAATCAAATCGGCCACTTGGAATTCTTTAAAATCGTAATCCAAGGACGCATAGCCACGGCTAACTGACTTCAAACGATCAAAGAAATCCATCACCACTTCTGCCATCGGCAGATCGTAGCTCAGCATCACCTGACGGCCCATATATTGCATATTGCGTTGATTACCGCGCTTTTGATTACACAGCGTCATCACCGCGCCCACATAATCATGCGGCACTAAGATGGTGGCGGTAATAATCGGCTCACGAATTTCTTCGTACTTTGAAGGATCCGGCAGTTTAGACGGATTTTCTACATGCACCACTTCGCCCGATTTGAGTAGCAACTCATACACCACCGTCGGCGCAGTGGTAATCAGATCCATATCAAATTCGCGCTCTAAGCGCTCTTGCACGATTTCTAAGTGCAATAAGCCTAAGAAGCCACAACGAAAACCAAAACCTAGCGCTTGCGAAACTTCAGGCTCGTAATGCAAAGACGCATCGTTTAGCTTCAGTTTTTCTAAAGCATCACGCAGCTTTTCGTAATCATGGCCTTCGATCGGGTATAAACCCGCGAACACCTGTGATTTTACTTCTTTAAAACCAGGCAAAGGCTCAGTAGCAGGCTCTTTGGCCGTGGTAATGGTATCCCCAACCTTTGCATTGGAGATTTCTTTAATCCCCGCAATAATAAAGCCCACTTCACCCGCTTTCAGCACGGTTCTTTGCACTGTTTTAGGCGTGAATACACCGACTTGTTCGCAAAGATGCTGCGACTTATTCGACATAAACATGATTTTTTCTTTCGGGCTAATCTGGCCATCGACCACACGCACCAACATCACCACGCCAACGTAGTTATCAAACCACGAGTCAATGATCAGGGCTTTTAGCGGCCCCGTTGGATTACCTTTAGGCGGCGGCACCTTAACAATCAGCGATTCCAGAATATCTTCAATACCAATGCCGCTTTTGGCAGAAGCATGCACTGCATCTGTCGCTTCAATCCCGATGATGTCTTCAATTTCTTGAATTACACGCTCAGGATCGGCCGCAGGCAAGTCGATTTTATTTAAAACCGCCACCACCTCCACACCTTGCTCCAGCGCGGTATAGCAGTTAGCCACCGTTTGCGCTTCAACACCTTGCGAGGCATCAACCACCAGCAGCGCACCTTCGCAGGCAGCCAAGGAACGGCTGACTTCATACGAGAAGTCAACGTGTCCGGGGGTGTCGATCAGATTAAGATTATAAATCTCACCATTACGGGCTTTGTAGCTTAGCGCAGCAGTCTGCGCCTTAATCGTGATACCACGCTCTTTTTCGATATCCATCGAGTCGAGCACTTGCGCGCTCATCTCGCGCAGCTCTAAGCCGCCGCAGAATTGGATAAAGCGATCAGCCAGCGTGCTTTTGCCGTGATCGATGTGAGCGATGATCGAGAAATTACGAATATGATCCATTGGCCTGCCAGATATTTCACGAAAAAGGGGTACGCGATCGTACCCCAAATATTAATTTTGACTGATTTTAACGGAAATTAGCAATATAGGCATCAAGAGCCGCTTGATCGAGGTGGTAATGGCAAATTTCTACCCCGTCCGAGCCAGCTAAAACGGGCACCCACTCACCATATTTTTCTTCTAAATGGTCGATATCTTCGATATCAATCCACTCCAACTCAAAACCCGCAGCCTGCGCCTGCTGCTGCAGAAGATCTCGCATCACCAGGCACAAACCGCAATATTCCCTACCGTATAGCTTAAGCTGAATCATTTAGCAGGTGCACGCAAAGTAAGGAACATTGAGGCATCCCCTCGAATCACGCGCAAAGCCGTTGCTTCATTGGGCTTTAATGAGGTCAGCGCTTGCTTGAGCTGATTTAAGCTGGCTAGTTCCTGATTGGCGACGCCCACAATCAAATCACCGCCTTGTAAACCTGCTTTAGCAGCCGAGCCACGCGCTGCCTGCACCAGCACAGCAAACTTCAAGCCCATCGCTTTCAGCTGTGCGGCATCGACCGCCTGCAAGGACAAACCGAAGCGGCCCCCTTCATCATTTTGATTACCACGATACTCGCGCTCTGCTGTAGTGCGATCAGATTGCTCAAGCACGCCGATTGTTACACTCACATCACGCAAAGTTTTATCACGCCAGATTTGCACGGGGACTTTAGTGCCCGGGCGCACTGATGCCACAAACTTAGGCAAATCGCTAGCAGTGCTAATAGCCTGACCATTAAATTTAAGAATCACATCCCCCGGCTTCAGACCCGCCTTATCTGCGGGGCCGTCTTTCTCTACACTAGCCAGCAAGGTGCCATTAATTTTGCTCAGGCCAAAGCTCTTGGCCAGATCGTCATTCAACTCTTGAATCGCCACACCAATACGGCCCCGTGTGACTTTGCCAGTGGCTTTCAGCTCATCTGCAACCTTCATCACCACATCAACCGGTATCGAGAACGATAAGCCCATAAAGCCACCCGAGCGGCTATAAATTTGCGAGTTAATCCCTACCACTTCACCAGCCATATTAAACAATGGACCGCCTGAATTACCGGGGTTAATCGCTACATCAGTTTGAATAAAGGGCACAAAGGTTTCATCGGGCAGACTGCGACCCTTCGCTGAAACAATCCCGGCAGTCACCGTATTTTCAAAGCCAAAAGGTGAACCAATCGCCACCACCCACTCACCCACTTTCAGCTTATTCGCATCCCCTAGCGCAACTTTAGGCAGGCCAGTGGCTTCAATTTTGAGTAAGGCCACATCAGTGCGGGCATCTACACCAATCACCTTGGCTTTAAAAGTGCGCTTATCCGTTAACTTAACGGTAATTTCATCGGCCTGAGCAATCACATGCGCATTGGTCAGAATATAGCCATCCGATGCCATGATAAAGCCTGAACCGAGCGACTGCGCCTGGCGCTCTCGCGGCTGCTGGCCGTTACGCGGCAACATCCGCGGCACAGGGAAACCAAAGCGGCGAAAAATATCCATGCCATCTTCGTCGCCCATTTGCTGCGGCTGCTCTTTGATGGTGGAGGTGGTAGAAATATTCACTACCGCCCGGCCTTCTTTTTCGACCAGCTGGGTAAAATCAGGCAAATTTGAAGCGGCCGAAACAGAGGCGGAAACAAAGCCCAAAGTTAAACATATCAGTAATTTTTTCATCATGGTTTACGTTTCATCTGACAAGGACTAAGAAACGGCGAGTCTTTAGAAGCAGAAGCCTGACTCGCCACAATGACTGGTTCGGCAGATGCCGCCAGCTGGTGCTGCTGTTTCAGCAGCACAAAACCCATTACAAAGCCTAAAAAACCGCCCAATACGGAATACTCAGCATTTTGTGGTGCAAACCACTGGCCTAAAGCGGCCCCTGCAATCAGCAAAAGGAGCGGCACACCATAAGCCCATACCGCACTTTTTAACAGCATATGTTCTTCCACCGATACGGTAACCCAGTCCCCAACCTGAGAGGACAAAGGGCTTTGAACCCGAAACCCTTCTTGCGCCTGTGCAAATAAGCGGCTGACTGCTGCCGCCTTGCAACCTGTTTCAGGATCACACTGGCCACAAGGCGTATGGGGTTTGATTTTTACCCATGCGTGTTTACCATCCAGCTGCACAACCTGAGCTTGAGTTTCAATCATTTGGGGTCACGAACGGGGATTAAAAGCATGGGCAAATGTTTTAACTGTTTCGGCAGGCACTTCACCTAAAACCGTCACCATTTTGCCTTGAACTTGTCGCACATACATATGCATCGCGCCTTGATGAGACGCACCCTCTCTGGACTCGGCGACAGAGGGCTCTAAAAAGACCGATACCGTCACTAAGCCATCACTATAAAGATGCTGCACCACCGGCATTTCTTTGCCAATCAAAGTGCGTTGCACGCTCTTCATAAAGCGAAAACCACGAGGCAAATGCTCAATTTTCCATGCAGGCTCAATCGGCGCGCTTGCCACTCCCTGATTAGATTCAATCACCACAGCACGCAGCGGATTAACCGGCGTTAATAAAGCCCGATCAACCTTGCCAAAGACCAGCGCAGAAAACACAAACAGCTCGCCCGGCAATGAAGAAGGCCCAAGGCGCTCAGACTTCAATATTAAGCCACTGTCTGTATGCATCCATAAGCGCAAGGGAAAGCGATAAACGTCTCTGGGCTCAAGCTCGTACATCTGTGCGTTTAAACCTGCAACCCGCTCCATTCCTACTTTTTTAAGCTTGTAATTAAGGAGTACCGAATCCGCGTTTTCTGGCAAATGCTGCGGAAATAATTTAGAGCTAAAGCGCCGGTCTAAAGAAATGGGACGCTTAGAAGGCAGGTAAATACTAACTTGAGCGCCCTTGCGAAAATACTCACGACGAGGGCCGTCCAGCGATTCTCGTCGCTCAATTTCTACGTTTTCACTCCCCACATGCACAATCCGGAATGTTTCCGTTGAATCGCCATGCTGGTGAGTAAATAAACCCTGAAAATCATTCTGTTTTGCCGCTGCCGACATCCGGTTTAACACAATAGCGGCATCGGCGTTGTTCATCTCTGAAGCCGCCAAAGCGCCTACCGGCAAAAACAAACTCATGCACAGCACAAAAGGCTTTAATCTATCCCGCAAGTCGCCCATTTAGCGCGTATTCTCCGTGGCAAAATCTGCATAGACAATATCGCGCTCAGCCAGAACATTGCCAGATTCCTGGCTATGCGCAGCCAGATAAGCACGCACAGCTGGCGGCTTATCAAGCGACTTCACGTTTTGCACCGCAACCATAGCCGGTGCAGTATTAAACGTTGTATTAGATTGCCATGCTGCCACGCCCACAAAGGCAATTGATGCGGCTGCAGTCAAAGGAATCAGCAGTTTTTTCATGACTGAGCTACGTTTAAGACGCTGTGGGGCCACCACCGTAGGCTCAGCCGCCAGCCGCGCAGAAAAACGCTGCATAAACTGAGGGGACAACAGGGGATGCTCTTGCAAGTGATCACTCACCTGATGCCAATCATACCAATCATTATTGAGTGCAGGCACTCGTTTCATTTCAGCAAGCAAGGCATCAACATCAGCCACATCAAGCTCGCCATCCATGAAGGCGGAAAGTTTTTCTTTCATCACATTACCCTCTCATATCCTTTGAAGCTTACCAGCGCTTATCTTTTCCAACGACATCTAATATGGGCCTGAGCTTGTTTGCAATGGCCTCACGAGCGCGGAAAATCCGAGAACGCACCGTACCTATTGGGCAATTCATCACTGCGGCAATATCTTCATAACTTAAACCATCCATTTCACGCAGCGTAATCGCGGTCCGTAATTCGGAGGGCAGCTCATCAACCACTGCATTCACTGTAGAGACAATCTGGCGGTTAGAGAGTTCAGTTTCAGGCGTGTGGTAATCCGGTATTTGTGCAGCCGCATCCAGCGACTCACCTTCTTCATCTTCATAAATGCTGGCAAGCTGAGGACGGCGACCCAAAGTCGCCAGGTGGTTTTTAGCCGTATTAATCGCAATGCGATAAAGCCAAGTATAAAAAGCACTTTCGCCACGAAAAGATGGCAAGGCACGATAAGCCTTGATAAACGACTCTTGAGACACGTCCTCGATCTCGGACTGATCGCGAATCAGCCGCGACAAAAGACGTGCGACACGCCGCTGGTATTTTACCACCAACAGTTCAAAGGCTCGCTTATCTCCCGCCTGAGCCCGTAGAACAAGCTCCTGATCGATATCACGATCGCTTCGCTGAATCAAAGATGTCTCCAAAAGATATTTACCCTTACATGGGGTTGCCCATGATTTTTATCAAGTCAGCCCATACAAAAGCTGACAGATTTGGCTTTATACACGGCGAAGACGCTCTGGCGTCTGTTAATATTCCATTTTTATGGCAATGGAACACCGGCGATGCGGGAATTTGATGCACTAATCATTGGCAGTGGCCTTGGCGGAATGACCATGGCCTTGCACTTAGCTGACCATATCCAAGTGGGCCTCATTACCAAACGCGAGCTGCGGGACGGCGGCAGCGGCTGGGCACAGGGCGGCATTGC
This sequence comes from Janthinobacterium sp. B9-8, assembly GCF_000969645.2. Lineage (NCBI taxonomy): Bacteria > Pseudomonadati > Pseudomonadota > Betaproteobacteria > Burkholderiales > Oxalobacteraceae > Janthinobacterium > Janthinobacterium sp. B9-8. The sequence goes on along the minus strand of NZ_CP014222.1, from coordinate 1,106,099 downwards.
CGCAGTACTGGATGGCACCGATAGTGTAGAGCTGCATATTCGTGACACCCATGTTGCAGGTGCTGGCCTGTGCGATCACGACAGCACGCGCTTTATTGTAGAGCACTCCAAAGAAGCGATCGACTGGCTGATTCAAATGGGCGTGCCTTTCACTAAAGACACCGAAGGCGACAGCGCTTATCAGGGCTACCATCTCACCCGCGAAGGCGGACACAGCCACCGGCGCATTATCCATGCTGCCGATGCCACCGGCGCAGCGGTAATCGACACGCTGGCGCATAAAGTAGCAGCCCACCCCAATATCACCGTGCTTGAATCGCATATTGCCGTTGATTTAATCACCGACCAAAAGCTAGGCCGCGAAGGGAAACACTGCTACGGCGCCTATGTTTATGATAAAGAAACCGACCGCGTAGAAACCATCGTGGCCAAATCCACCGTGCTCGCCAGTGGCGGCGCAGGCAAGGTCTATCTTTACACCACCAACCCCGATGTAGCGACTGGCGACGGCATTGCTATGGGCTGGCGTGCAGGTTGCCGCGTAGCCAATATGGAATTCATCCAATTTCACCCCACCTGCCTTTACCATCCGCACGCTAAATCATTTTTAATTACCGAAGCCGTGCGCGGCGAAGGCGGCATATTAAGATTGCCTGACGGCACCCGCTTTATGCCCCAGCACGACGAACGTGCCGAGCTGGCCCCGCGCGATATCGTGGCCCGCGCCATCGACTTTGAAATGAAAAAAGGTGGCTTTGACTGCGTTTATCTGGATATCTCCTATAAACCCGCCGCCTTTATTAAAGAACACTTCCCCAATATCTACCTGCGCTGCCTGGAGCTAGGCATCGACATCACCAAAGAACCCATCCCCGTTGTACCGGCTGCGCACTACACCTGCGGCGGCGTAGTCAGCGATATGGCGGGCCGCACCGACGTTGCCAGCCTCTATGCCGTAGGCGAAGTCGCCTGCACCGGCCTGCACGGTGCCAATCGGCTGGCATCCAACTCCTTACTGGAATGCATGGTGCTCGGCAAAGCCGCCGCCACTGACATCTTACAAACCCCCGCAAGCGATCGCCCCAACATCCCCGAATGGGACGAAAGCCAAGTCACCGACCCCGACGAAGAAGTAGTGATCTCGCACAACTGGGATGAATTACGCCGCTTTATGTGGGATTACGTCGGCATTGTGCGCACCAACAAACGCCTGGAGCGCGCCCTGCACCGCATCGAATTGCTGCAACATGAAATCGACGATTACTACAGCAACTTCCGCGTCTCTAACGACTTAATTGAGCTGCGTAATCTAGTGCAATCTGCCGAGCTCATCGTGCGCTGCGCCATGGATAGAAAAGAAAGCCGCGGCCTGCACTACAGCCGAGATTACCCTGGCATGTTAAGCGAAGCCAAAAGCACCATCCTTAGCCCCGATTAAATGTACTGATTTAAAGAACTCAAAACCCCGCAAGCTGCGGGGTTTTGGGCTCCTAGCGAGTAGATGATCTATTGACCTTAAGTAAACGACAAACAACTACTTTTTAAGCGCTCCACTCTAGCCCATCACCCAGCCTGCATCGCATGCAATCGCGCATAATAACCATCCGGTTTTTGCAATAACTCGTGATGCGGCCCCTCCTCTACAATCTGCCCTCTATCCATCGCCACAATCCGATGCGCATCCCGCCACCTCACACACAAAATCATCTGCATCTATAAGTTTGTTATTGCCCCATGAGCACCAGCCATTCCCTCAATATGTCCAGTCCACTTAACAACACAAGAATACTCACAACAAGCTCCAAATTAAAAATTAATTATTAAAAATATAAAAATACAAAATAAAGCCCTAAGCCAGCTAGAGATTAAATATCTAGAAAATGGCAGTTGACGCAATCTAACCATAACTAAAAAAACCAACAAAGGAGAAAACAGCAACAACACCATAGACTTACCTACATCTAACGACTCTCTCAGTGGAAATATGTTGGTAGAGCTCCAAACATCAATAAAACATAAGAAAGAAAAAACACAAGTTAACAGCCATGCACAGCCGTCAGCGGAGCGCAGAGTCTCTTTTAAAACTTTGCATAAATTATTCTTTTTATTCATCAAAATGTTTATAGCTTACCAACAAAAAAAACAAATAGTAATACAACTGATATTTTAGTTTTAATCATATACAAACCCACATAATATATACCATCAAATTTTCATACTTCCACATATCATTGAAAATACAACCTTCACCTTTCCCACTAATTTTACGAAACATTATCCATTAACCGTACCAAAATGTATTCAATAATCTTGCACTACCCTGTTTTAATTCACACAGTGATCGCCATGCCCAGCGGCAGCTTTAACGATTTACTGTCAATATTCAGTTTATACTTTTAATGTAATTTTAACCTGATAAATCAGCCCTAATTTCCCATCGGGCACCACCTCAAAAGAGACGTTTTTCATGAAAACCAAAAACAGAATCATGAGGGTAACCTCCATACATGGTAATCCTGTAATAATTAATTATAAATAACCATCTCTCAGACAAAAGACTATAAGAAAGTTTATGAAACAACACCAATATAAATATAAAAAACACCAATATAAATATAAAAAACACCTTTATATTTTTTGACATACCTAATTACCCCAGCCTTAAACTAAAAAACCCCGCATTAGCGGGGTTTTTTTCATCCAATACTCAGCAAACTTAAGACTTTGGTTGAATATCAAATTCAAATTTCAGTGTTTTCTTGCTGCTGGCATTTTTTGGATCGGCGTATTGAACCTCTTTTAAATGCATACGAGCAAAGCTGTTGCCTTCTGCGGAGCGAATCATGGTTGCTGCATCCGAGTTGGCTTTTAACATATGTGCCGCTGCCAAGCCGGCTTTAGTGGCCTCAGCATCATTGCCGTAATAGGTATACCAACCATAATCTAAAACAGGGTAATTGCCTTTAGCGGACGGACTAAGGGGGGATGCATTTTTATCGCTCAGCCATTTTGGCTTTGCTGGTAATAAATCTGTTGCCGTTAATAGTGCACGGGTTTGTGCCAGATTATTTGTATCGGCAAATTTAGCAGCAATGGCTTTGCCCTCTGCGGTATAAAAGCCGTCCGGTGTTTTAGCCAATAAGCCGCCCAGCGGTTTGCCTGCTACGCTGCTATTTAGCTTCATGCTATTGCGATTAAATGCGATATGCCATGTACCGGTTTCTGTTGACACTGCATTTTTTGCTAAATCAAAATACACCCAGCCTTTAGATGCATCTAGCGTTGCGCTTAATTCATTATTGCTTGTGCGATCTACCCAGCGAATCGAAGGAAAACCAGAAACCGCACCGCCTGTGCCGCCGTAATAGCCTGTCACTTGCAAAGCAAACTGTTTAGCCGCCGGGTTGGTGGTGTCTTCAGAAATCAGGAACACTTTAAAGTTAGGGCTCAGCTTATGATCCCCGGCTAAATCATATTCAAAAGCAGCCGATTTAATCGGGTTTGTGCCGGTAAATACCCCTTCGGCAAAGTCTTTGATATAGGAATTTGCATCCAGAGCGCCGCTGACAGGATCAGCCATTCCATTCAGCCATTTTTTTAAATCGACCCATTTGGCGTCAAGAGGGCTAGCCACAGCGCCACCTTTACCTGCACCACTAGTGCCGCTATTAGTAAAGAAACTGGGAATACGCCCATCATCTTTTGCTTTAACGTCCCAAGTATCGCTTGTACAATCTGCCGCTTTTTGAGTATCGATATCAAAACACAACTCTCCGCCTGCTTTAGCCTCAAATGCCACATCCCATGTTGCGGTTTTAGTAAATCCAGAAACAGGAGTTGGCGCTGGAGTGGGTGTTGGAGCCGGCGTTGGCGCAACGGTTGCATCATCACTGCCCCCGCATGCGCTCAGCAATAAAGTCATGGCAAATAAACTACCGCTTAATACTAAAGATGGCTTCATCATCATTTTTTAAACTCCTCTATTAACTGCCCCAGGCAAAACGGCTGCCCATATAAATAAAACGCCCTGAAATGGGACCAAAATCATTTGGATTACTGAAATCACGCTGCGTATCTTGCACATTATCAATACCGATATATGCTGTTATGTTTTTATTAATTTTTTGATTAAATTTAATATCGGTCGTCATCCATGCATCAGAATGAGCATTCTTTGCAGAGTCGATTAATTCAGCGCTTTGATAACGGCTGCGTAAAGTAAAGGTGCTTCCTGCTAACACTTCCCAATCCAAACCAAAGCGCGCCATGTTTTCCGGGCGACGAGTAAGCGCTTTGCCACTATCCAGATCTTTGCTCAGACTATAGGTATAAGAAGTATTTATATTTAATTGATCTGATACACGCCAATCCAATGCTGTTTCTATACCGCGTGTTTCAGTACGCGCTATATTCTTATAAGTAAACTTCGAAACACCATTACTTGTTACTGCATTTATTTCATCAACCTGGATTAAGTCTTTAACCTGATTGAAATAGGCATTGATATCCAGTGAAACTTTTCTGGATAAAGCAAGATTGCCACCCAATTGCCAGCTATTGGAGGATTCTGGTTTTAAATTCGGATTGCCCAATACCATATAGCCCAGCGAGCTATGATCAAATAGGAAATGTCGCTCTTTTAAATTAGGAACGCGATAGCCTTGACCAAAGCTGCCACGCAGCACTCCCTTCCAATCGCCGCTTTCCCATACATTGCCGCGTAGCGCAATTTTAGGCGCGGCATGCATGCCAAAATCAGAATCATCTTGCACGCGTAAGCCCAGCACAACTTCCCAATCATCTCCGAAAAAAATATCGTTCTGCACAAACAGCTCGCGGCTTTCTTTACTTACCTTTTTTGAGCCTAAAAACTCAGATACGCCATTCACGCTTTGGCTAACATTCTCTTTGCGCCAATCCACCCCAAACTGCCAAAGCTGGCTATACCAGGCAGGCAAATCGACCTGTGCCGTCAGATGATTTAAATGCTGCTCGAAACGGCGCACCGACATCAAATCACCCAGAGAATATTCTTTTCCTTCGCTGTCATAAACTTCATCAAGCAGCTGCGCCTGCACCCGCATGCCATTAGCGAAGCTTGTTTTAGCCCCGGCCACAAAGCGATCACGGGCAATGCCTTCGGTTTTTTCTTGTGCGAGCAATCTGGGTGGCACATAGCGCTGATAGCGCTGCACATCGTCTTCACGATAGTGGCTTCCTTCTACCCATAGCTCATCACCCGCCTGAGGCAGCCAGCTTAGTTTTGCCCCATATTGCTGGCGTTTAGAGGCATCGCCCTGACGAGACCAGTTTTCTGGTTTAGCCCCAAAGCCGGCATCATCCAGCACATCGCCACTCAAACGCGCCCGCCAGTGCTCGCTGCCGCCTTCTAGCTGAAACTGACCGTGCTTGAGGCCCGCATCCCAGAATTTTCCAGAATCATTTTGCGCACCATAGCTACCCAAGCTGGCGTCAGCGCTGCCAGAAAAACCGGGCTTTACCCGGCGCGTAATCACATTAATCACTCCACCCATCGCCGAGCTGCCGTATTGCGCCGATGCCGCTCCCTTAATCACTTCGATATGGTCGACTTCTGAAAGCAAATACTGGCTTAAATTCACCGTAGAGCTAGTGCTGGCGGCAATTGGCAGACCATCAATCAACACCAGAACCTGATCGCTGCTTAAGCCTTGTAAAGACAGCTCATAGCCCGATTTACCGTGCACTTCTCTGAGCTGCAAGCCGGGGATATTTTCGATCGCATCTTTTAAAGTGCGGGCGTGGGTTTTTTCTATTTCTGCACGGCTGATCACCTCGGTGCGCACCGGCGTATCGTCCACCCGCCTTTCGCTGCGCGTTGCGGTCACCACAACGGTATCCAGCGTGACATCGGCCATAGCAAACGAGGAGGTCAGCAGCAATAATAGTGCCGTTTTTTTAATGTGATAAGGCGGCTGGGTAACAAGCGAAGAGTAAGACACGGCGTCCATTACATGGGAATGTATTAATGATAATCATTATCATACTCATCTGTATTTATTGTCAATGCCATTTAATTAATCAAGTAAAAACACGCTAACAAATATGAAAAAACCAATAAAAAAGAGCAAGCCATCCAACGATGCCTTGCTCTTTTTTAATCTACGGATAAGCCCAAAATACAAGCAGCGTATTGCGCCCCAACTAATCTTGCGTCTGTCGCGACTGCAGTGCCGGCCATTGCCAAAGCAGCCAACCCCGCCACTGGCGCAAGCTTTCGGCAGGTGCGCTATCTGGCCAGATCACTAAATCAATGGGCCGGGCATCGCCGATCAGATGCAGCACAATCAAGCCGCCTATCACCCTACTAGAGGGCAATAAAGCCAGATCAATTTCTTTGCCATCAGCAAACGTCAACCTGATTGATCCATCCGCCAAGGCCATCACATAAGATGGCACAGGCGGTTTCAGGTATACGCTACGGTACAAAGAAAAGGCCACCACAAGTGTGATGACCCAAAGCCAAGGGCTAAACAGACAAGCAAACGCCGCGCAGGCATGGCTTAAATACAGCCAGCGCCTCTCCCATAAAGAGGGTGCAAGCACCAGCGGCGCGGGGCTCATTCGGTGATTTGAATACTGCCTGATACATTAACCGTTAAACGGCTTTCGCCTGATTCAATCGGCGCATCAGCAGCCCTGCCCATCTCCATTGCACCACTACTTTTCATCATCATGATAGGTTGCGGACGATAACCACCTGCCGTATTGACATTCACATTAATCATTTTCCAACCCTTGCCCGCAAAGCCTTTTTGGATCAGCGCGGCACGGCGTTTAAAGTCTTGTAAGCCTTCTTCAATCAAAACCTCTTCAGCTTTAGAGCGCGCGCCTTCTGAAACACCATAGCTGACATTTGCCAATTGCATTGGTAAGCCACCCGCAATTGGCTGTTGCAGCTGAGCCAGCAATTTAGACAGTACCGCAAAATCGCGCGAGGACACACGCAATTCGCCCCGGCTGCGCCAGCCTTCTTGCTTATTCGTTTTGCCATACAGCGGATAGGTTGCATAACCCGTGCCGCCATTTTGTACTGCAGCTTGGGCTTTCACTAGCTTAATCGCGGCAGCAAGCGTTTGATTGATTTTATCGCTCAGACGCGCAGGATCGGTATCGGTCAGCTCAACAAACAAAACAGCACTCGCTAGATCATTCGCCACTTCACGTGAAGCGCTGGCTTCCAGATTCACCACATTAAACATCGGGGTATCGCTGGCTGCCATTGCTGACGTCATGGCAGTCATCATGACCGCTGAAAGAAGATATTTCATCACACATCCTTATAATCACGGCTTACGAAAATAATCTTTTGACAATAGTTTAATTAAAATAAACACGAAAGCTATAAGTAAAAAGTACCACTTGTTCATGCCTGCCACAGCGCAAAATCAAACTTTTCATGATGATATTTCTAGCGAGTTAAGCACACTAAATTACAAAAAATCCACGAACTTCTTTCATTTTTCATCATCTGATCTACTCGCAGTGCGCTATTTCTGGCTAGATCAGCAGAAATTATTGTCATTTTAAATACAATTGCAAAATAAAAGGGCGATAATCCGCCCCTTTATTGAACCGAGTACGTTAAAGTACCTAGATACTAGTGATAGCCATGATCAGTAGGTGTGTTGTGGATATCTTCCGCAACCGCGTCCATGACGCCTAAATGCACTTCAACATCAAACCATTCCCAAAATGTTTTGAGATTGCGTTTTTCTGGCCAGTGCTGCTCTTCAGCCACCCAAGAGGCAAGCTCCATTTCGAATAATTTTTCAGCAATTTCATCAATAAAAGCGATGCCATCCTCAGTTTCATTCGCCTCTGGAATCAGAATAGAGGTACAGTCACAACGAACTTCATCCAAAGTCAGCTGGATGTCATTTCCTGGCAACTTATTGAGCCAATCGAGAAAAGGTTGCCGTGGCTTAATAATAGCAACCGAGCGATCGACGATAAACATGCAGAACTCCTTGGTTAAAAGTATATCTTTACCGCAGTGCGGCATTTAGGCACAAGGTTAGCACGGCGAGTGCTACGCTGTATTTTCAACGGCAAATATTCTGCCCATTTTGATAAGTATCATGAATCAAACATCTGATCCCCGTCCCCGTAAGAAAGTAAGCTGGCGTGCCGCGATTGTGGCATCCCCAAGCGCCTCGCCCATCTATGGCATTGCCATTGAAGTAGCGGAAAACAAGCTGATTATACTGGCAGACAAAGAAGTCAAAGCGGGCATGACTTGCCATATCTACCTCGATATCCCCGGCTCTTTAGTCAAGCAATACGTTGATTTTACAGGCAATATCAGTTGCACTTCCCTTATCGGCCAAATCAGCATGTTCCGCCATATTGTGCAAATTAAAGAAATAAACGCAACGCAGCGTGAAAACCTGATGAAAGCACTCAAAACCAACTAAACAAATACGGCCAGCACTTGGGCGCACCCCGGAAAACGATCAAGCTGCTCATCGCAGCTTGATCTGTCTACCTTATAGCGGCTTTTTGCCGCTCTTCTTGCGATCCACAACATCAAGCCCTGTAGGGGTTATCACCTTAACCACGGCAGCCGTGGGTTTAACCTTGGCTGCACGCGGTTTTCTTGCAGCAGGGCTTGCTGTGGCAGAAGCCGCTTGCTCCGCAATTGGCTTGGCCGCTGCAACACGCGGTTTAGCCGCTGGCTTATTCACCACTGGTTTAGCAGCATTGGCTGCTGCAACAGGCTTAACGGCAGGTGCACGCGGTTTTTTTACCGTGCGCTTTGCCACAGCATCAACGACCCGGGGCTGATCAGCCACTACAGCCTTAGGCTTAGCCACCTTGGGAAGCACGGCTTTCTTTACACTCTCGGCAGCTGACTGAGGAAGTACTGCATCTGGTTTTTTAACAGCAGCAGTGCGCTTTCTTGGGCTAGGCGGCTTAGGTTTGGCAGGCGCAACCGGAGCAACTTCAGTCACACGTGGCTTGGCATGTGTCTTGGCTTGGCCACCACGCGGCGCAGGGCTGCGCGGAGGCGCATTACGACGGCCCGGCGGCGTTGCCACTTGATCGCCCCAAGTGGCTTTTTCTTCAACCAGCATAAAATCAATTTTGCTGGTTTCTAAAGAAACGCGTGCCACTTTGATTTTAACCCGGCCAGTCATCCGATAAACCTGACCTGTACGCTCGCCTTTCAGCTCTTTACGCACCTCATCAAAGTGGAAGTAATCCGCTCCCAACTCAGAAATATGCACCAAGCCTTCTACAAACACATTATCCAGCAATACAAAAATACCAAAACCAGTGACTGCAGAAATAACGCCTTCGAATTCTTCACCCACCTTATCTTGCATGTAATAACACTTCAGCCAGTTTTGCACATCACGGCTGGCATCGTCCGCACGGCGTTCCGTCATTGAACACTGCGTGCCCAAGGCTTCCCATTTCATTTCTGGCGTATACTTTTGCCCAGCCAGAATCGCCTTAATGGCGCGATGCACCAATAAATCCGGGTAGCGGCGAATAGGCGAAGTAAAGTGGGTATAAGCATCGTAAGACAAACCGAAATGCCCTTTATTATCGGGACTATAAACGGCTTGCGAAAGCGATCTGAGCAGCATGGTTTGCAAGAGTGGCGCATCGTCCCGCAGCTTGATTTTCTCCAGCAGAACCGCATAATCGCCCGCCGTTGGCTCATCATCTCCATCGAGAGATAAACCCACGCTCTTAATATAAGTACGCAAATTCTCTAGTTTTTCTGGTGTAGGGCCTTCATGTACCCGGTAAACACACTCATGTTCTTTTTTCAGTAGAATATCTGCAGCACACACATTGGCGGCCAGCATGCATTCTTCAATCAGCTTATGCGCATCATTACGAACAACCGGCACGATTTCGCTGATTTTGCCTTTTCCGTCAAAACGCATTTCAGTTTCAATGGTTTCAAAATCAATCGCACCGCGCAGCGCACGGGCAGCAGAAAATGCTTTAAACAAAGCATAAAGCGTGTCGATCTGCGGCAATACATGCTGATATTGCTGAGCGATTTCACCCTCAGGATGCTGCACCATATCCCATACTTTGGTGTAAGTCAGGCGCGCTTTTGAATGCATCACAGCCGGATAGAAACGATATTTTTTAATCTCGCCCTTGGCCGTAATTTGCATATCGCACACCATACACAGGCGCTCTACATCCGGCATTAAAGAGCAAATGCCATTAGATAATGCTTCTGGCAACATCGGGATCACCCGGCGCGGAAAATAAACCGAATTACCACGCTCAATCGCCCCCACATCCAGCGCATCACCCGGCAAGACATAATGGCTTACATCGGCAATCGCCACGATTAAGCGCCAGCCTTTGCCTTTTTTCTCTGCATAAACGGCATCATCAAAATCTTTAGCCGTTTCACCGTCGATGGTCACTAGCGGCAAATCGCGTAAATCTTCACGCTCTACCGTGCCCAGCACTTTCTTCCAATCTTTTTTGCGCACTTTAGAGGGGGTTTCTTCCCCTTGCAAAATCGCTGCTTCAGAAAATTCATGGGGTAAATTGTGCTTACGCAGGGCAATCTCAATTTCCATGCCCGGATCGGCATAATTACCCAGCACCTGAATCACCCTGCCTACAGGCTGTGAATAACGTGAAGGCTGGCTGACCAGTTCAACCATCACCACCTGCCCTGATTCCGCCCCCATAGTGCCGTTTGGCTCCAGCAGGATTTCGTGACTAATCCGTTTATCTTCTGCGGTAACGGTGTAAACACCGTGCTCACCATGCAAGCGGCCCACTAACTTACTCGTCGCCCTCACCAACACTTCAACAATGCTGCCTTCACGACGACCACGGCGATCCAGTCCCATCGGGCGCACCAGCACACGATCGCCATGCAAAACTTTATTCATTTCCTTAGGGCCAAGGTAGAGATCGCTACTGCCATCATCCGGCACCAAAAAGCCAAATCCATCGGTATGGCCTTGCACCCGTCCAGGTAAAAGATCGAGCTTATCAGGCAGGCATAATGCGCCTTTGCGATTAATCATCACCTGCCCTTCACGCTCCATCGCGGCCATGCGGCGATGAAACTGTGTTTCTTCCTCGGGCAAAATGGCCAGGGTGCTCATTAATTCATCAACAAAAATCGGTGCGCCGTGCTCACTCAGCACTTGCAGCACAAATTCTCGGGAAGGAAGTGGAAATTCGTAACGTTCGCGTTCGCGCTCAAGAAATGGGTCTGACGCGCGTATGCCTTTGATTTTTTTGGAACGGCCGCTCATTGTCGAGGCCTCCTGATTTGGAATAGTGGAAATTCTTAAAGATTTCTTCGGTATATTTCTTGACATGGTGTCTGCTTTTAACAATAATCGCCTCCTCTTAAGTGAGGCGCAGCAACATTCTAACGCTTTTAGAGCGCCCAGGTGGCGGAATTGGTAGACGCGCATGGTTCAGGTCCATGTGCCTTCGGGTGTGGAGGTTCGAGTCCTCTCCTGGGCACCACGTTCTAAAAGTTGCTTTAATGATTTGCAGCAAAAGCAGTAAACGAAGTTTGAATTAGCCACTTTTGAAATATGTAATTGCATTGCCCAGATGGCGGAATTGGTAGACGCGCATGGTTCAGGTCCATGTGCCTTCGGGTGTGGAGGTTCGAGTCCTCTTCTGGGTACCATAGTAAATGAAGCTTGACCTCAAAAAGTCAGCTACAAAAAAGTAAGTTTGCAATAGATTTTAAATGGTTGGCGTATTGCCCAGATGGCGGAATTGGTAGACGCGCATGGTTCAGGTCCATGTGCCTTCGGGTGTGGAGGTTCGAGTCCTCTTCTGGGTACCATAGTAGATGAAGCTTGACTTCAAAAAAGTTGCTACAAAAAAGTAAGTTTGCAATAGATTTTAAATGCTAGACGTATTGCCCAGATGGCGGAATTGGTAGACGCGCATGGTTCAGGTCCATGTGCCTTCGGGTGTGGAGGTTCGAGTCCTCTTCTGGGCACCAGCAAAAAATAATTAGATGTGCTTATAATTGCCAAAAGCTCTGGCATTTCAGGAAAAAAAGTTCGAGACTTCTTCCGGCACCCGTAGATTTAATCAAAAAATATCACATATCCAGAAAAAACAACCCAGCATACACTGGGTTTTTTTACGTCTGTAACTTATGCCTACCCACCCGCGCGCCAGGCAAACCGACCAAACAGCGCTCAAAATCATTTCTTTACAGCAATTAGCGCTACGCTTTCTCCATAATCAGTTGATAGTTAATACACCTGTCAACTTCCTAGCGCCCAAGCACAATGACCGATCTGATAAACAATGCCCGCGCACTCATTGCCGATGATGCGCCAACAGTTCGCCAATCCTTGCGCATGACTCTCGCTCAGGTTGGCATCACCCGAGTAGATACCTCGAGCAGCATTGGCGAAACCCGCCGCAGGCTTCGCAATGCGGAGTACGACGTTATTCTATGCGATTACGATTTTGGTGAAGGCATGAACGGACAAGAGCTGCTTGAGGAAATTCGCAGAAACGGCGAATTACCGCTCAGCACGGTGTGGTTTATGATTACCGCCGAAGCATCCTACGAAAAAGTCGTTGCTGTTGCTGAAGTGGGCCCGGATGATTACCTGATCAAACCTTTTTCTGGCTCCCAACTGATCGACAGACTCAGCGTAGCGTGGAAAAAAAAGAAAGCACTACAGGTCATTTACGATTGCATTGCACAAGACAATGCACAGGGTGCCATTGAAGCCGCGCGTGGCTTACTTGCAAAGCCAGATGTGCCTTATAAATCTGATCTTTTACGGCTCCTCTCCACACTATTATTAGAGAGCAACCAGCTTGAAGAAGCACGAGCGCTCTTTGAAGAAATCCTGGCCAGCCGTTTAGTGCCCTGGGCCAAGCTTGGCCTTGCCAAGGTTTACAACAAGCAAGGCAATAAGACCAAGGCCGACCAGCTTCTGCAATCATCCATTGTGCAGCACAGCCAATATGTAGATGCCTACGAAGAATTGGCCAATATGTATATGAATGAAGGACGTTTAGATGAAGCGATGGTGGTTTTTGATAAATGCCTGACCATTACGCCCAATAATATTAATCGTCTGCAAAAAGCAGGCAATTTGGCCAACATGCTAGGGGATAGCGCCAAAGCCAAACAATTATTAAGCAGAGCAGTTAACTGCGGCGGAAACTCATCGCTCTTATCAAGCAATACCGTATTACAGCTCGCTTTAGCAGCCAAGCAAGAAGGCGATTTAGGTGATGCCGAAAAATACTTGAAAATGGTGCAAGAGCTGGCGCGCAAAGATGACATCATCCAGAACAGAATATCCGCCCAATTAGCCGCAGCCATTTATAGTGGTAAAAGCGATGAGCTAGCCCATATCGAAGAAGCCATGACGCATGATGATTTTACGATGGAGCTGGGCATCAGCTTTATTATGACCGCTAATTTAATTTCCCCTCCCTGCAACGATCAAGAAACCCCTAATCCATCCGCCGCGCCTTATCGCTGGTTGGCCATTCTGGCAAAGCGTTTTGTCACCACAAAAAATATGTCGGGTATTTTAGAAAGCACCGCCAACCAACGCCCTGTCTGGCGGCAGTTTATTCAACAAACAGGACAAGAAATAACCGATATTAATAATAACGGCGTGCAGCTTATGCTGAAATCCCGCCTCGAAGAAGCCGTAGCTCTTTTGGTGCCCGAGGCACAAAGCACACGCAACTCAAGGCTCACCCTTTCTGCTGCCCATGCCAGCATCAAATATTTAAAAGCCGGTATTGAAGACAATCCAACTCGCTTATCGCTGCTTAATACAGCAAGTGATCTGATTAGTCGCCTGCACGGAAATATCGACGAAAGTATTTTACTTAGTCTAAAAAATGACCTGGATGAGCTCATCGCTCCGCCAAGCGTAACACCCAGTCCCCCCTCCTCTTTACCCGCTTAAATACAAGGGCAGAGAACGGCTTTAACAAGCTAGGTTTGCGCCATTCATGTTACGAAATACATCAGCCCCTATGAATGTATCCAGCCCCTCACCCTAAGCGTCGCTTAGCGCGCTCTTATCCGCAGATTCTCTCGCGGCGGCTAACTCTAACTGTTTTAAACAAGCCCTTATCCTTACACAGCAAAAAACAGTTTCCAATAAAAAACTGACGCACACTGACAAGAACTCATGTAGTCATTTAACAACAAACAACAAAAACCGCCCTTTTAGACGAAAAGCAGATCCTGCCAAAAATACTATTTTTATCAAAAAAAACACTTAGCCACCCTCGGCATTTTTTAAAAAAACACCATCACCCAGCAAATATTCAAAAATTGCCAGAATAAATAAAAAAATAAAATTTATTAGAATGAAACAAATGACAATGCGCTATTTTTTTTGTTTTTCCAGCATGTAATACTCAAATCAATGCAGGATAAATTGCCAAGTTTTAAAGGCATTCACCTGTATTACGCGAGTATCGCGTGTAATAGAAGTAAATCATGATAAAGAAATTAAATCCCATAAAAATGGATAGGAGACTTCAATTGAAAAAGCAAACACACCTTACGGTAAGTGGCGTACCTGCAAAGATAAAAGCCTTTGCACTATTAATGCTAGCAGCACCATTAGTCAGTATGGCTGCAAGCAGCCATCTCAATAGCAATTTAAAAACACCTGTTTCACCACAAATTGTTGGCGGCTTTGAAACCAGCCCCAATTCAAGACCTTATCAAGTGGCCTTATTAATGAATGGCCGCCAGGGTTGCGGCGGCACATTAATTAGCCCTGACTGGGTTTTAACCGCCGCACACTGCTTAGATGGTGCATCCACCAGCTCATTAACGGTTCAAGTCGGCGCGCATAGCATGAGCCGCCGTGACGGACAGAATATCCGTGTCAGCCAGATCATCACACATGAAAACTGGCGTGGCGCACAGGGTGTCCGATCAGGCTGGGATATAGCTGTTTTAAAATTAGCCACGCCTGCCAGCCTATCCATTCAGCCAGCAAAGTTGGTTACTCCGGCTTTAGAGAGCCAGATTGCCGGTGTAGGGCAAGGCGTGGTTGTTTCTGGTTGGGGCAATACACGCTATAACGGCAGCGCCAGCGATGTACTACGTGAAGTCAGCTTGCCTGTAATCAGCAATCAGGCATGTAGCAGCGAGCTGCAATTTAGCTTGCCGGGTTCTGTGATTTGCGGCGGTGGCGCAGGCGGTGTTTCGGCTTGCAATGGCGATAGCGGCGGCCCATTTGTAGCCAGCACGAATGGCAAGTTTTACAGCATTGGTACCGTCAGCTGGGGCAATAGCTGCTCAGGAGCCACCGCCTTTACCCGCACCAGCAGCTACCTTGACTGGATCAAGCAAAAAACAGGCCTCACACCTGATGGCAACCTGCCTAGCGATCAAATTCCTGTCGCACGATTCACCGCCAGCGTGACAGGCCTTAGCGCTAACTTTAGCGATGCATCAACTGACGACAAAGGCATTAGCAAATGGCAATGGGATTTTGGTAATGGCAAGACTTCATCGCAAAAATCTCCAAACCATAGCTACGCCAATGCAGGCAGCTATACCGTCACACTGACCGTGAGTGATAGCGCACAACAAAGCAACTCTACTTCACAACTCATTAAGGTTGGCAATGTAGATAACACATGCAGTGGCATCACCCCATGGAGCGCGGCCACTCAGTATGCAATCCGCGATATCGTGAGCTACCAGAATATTAAGTATCAAGCGAGCTGGTGGTCGATTGCCGCACGCCCTGATATCTATAGCAATGTCTGGACTCAAATTGGCTTGTGTAAATAAGCGTTATTAAAGCGCCATAGCAGCTCAATCCACGGGAATCAAGCCGTGGATTGAGCCATTTAACGATCTGCCATAGCCCAATAGCGTACTCAATCTGAGCCGCCATGCTCATTTGAAAAGCGACTATTTTAAAAACCAACTAAAACCAGAACAGCTATTTGTATAAATACATCAGGCAAATGAAAAAAATCAATCATAAGCATCTCGCCCGACACTACTTTCATCTGAAACAAAAAACTTACAAAACAAAATAAAACAATCATTTAATCTCATTTAAAACGCACAATCCAAAAAAACCGGAAGAAAACCATTCTTACTACTTTTACACAATAAAACAACAAACAGACCACCAATACGGCAATAAAAAAACAATATACATAATTTTTAAAGCATATTAGGCAACAACAAATAAAAAAACTTCAAAGAACCACCCCATATAGAGCACCGTTCCTTACTTGCAAGCTTTCTAGCTCCCTATTCCCCCACTCCGCTCTATCTGCAAATAAAAAAACATGAATTGTTAAAACAGCATATATGTATTATGAATTTTTCATGCCATCAAAAAAACAATGGCATGAATGCTGGATCTATTCAAGAATAAACCTATCATTTATTGATCACACAACCGGGGACGAATATGTCATTACGTTTACGTTTAATTATCATGAGTGCCCTGGGCATTATTGCTGTTTTGATAACGAGCTTAATTGGGCTAAATGGCATCTATAACGCCAACCAGACCATGAACAGTATTTACCAAGATCGTGTCGTTCCCTTGCGTGACCTGAAAAATGTAGCCGATCTCTATGCGGTCAACATTGTCGACACCAGCCATAAAGTGCGCAACGGCAGCCTGAGCGCAGAAAAAGGCATTGCCTCGATTAAATCAGCAGAAGAAGGTATTACCCGTGATTGGGGCAACTATATGGCCAGCAAAATGGACGATAAAGAAAGCTCGCTGGCAAAAGAAAACGAACAACGCATGAAGCTGGCTAACCAAATGAGCGCCAAATTAAAACAAGCCATGCAAAATAACGATAGCGCAGCGCTTGATCAACTGGTTATCAATGAAATGTACCCTGCCATTGAGCCGGTTGCTGACAAAATCTCAGAGCTGATCACCCTGCAACTTGATGTAGCCAAGCAAGAACACAGTGCTTCTGAGCAAGCCTATATCGCAACCCGCTCCTATAATCTTGGGTTGCTTATTTTTATTGCGCTGATATTAATTGCCTTCTCCACCTGGCTAATCAGAGACATTAGCCGCGCGGTACTCAGCACCACTCAATTTGCCAGCATTATCGCCTCGGGCGATTTAAGCAAAGCCAAGCCCGTTTCTGGAAAAGATGAATTAGGCACACTGATTGACACACTGGGCGATATGCAAACCAGCCTGCGAAGCGCAGTGCAGGAAATCGCAAACAGCTCGCACGCCATTGGCAGTGCATCTAATGAGCTCAGTAAGGGAAGCCAGCAAACATCAGCAGCCATCGATTTACAAAACCAAGCCTCTGCTTCACTTGCTTCCTCAGTAGAAGAAATGACCGTCAGCGTTTCGATCATTACCGACAACTCAGAAGATGTCAGCACCTCAACCGATCTCGCTCTGGCTGCAACGCATACCAGCAGCCAAGTCATCCAAGCCACCCAGGCATCGCTTTCACAAATGAGCGGCACTATCGGATCAGCCACCCAACATATTTTGCAATTGCAAGATCGCTCGAATGCTGTTGGGCAAATCGCCAGAGTCATTCGTGATATTGCCGATCAGACCAATTTACTGGCACTCAATGCGGCGATCGAAGCTGCGCGCGCGGGCGATATGGGCCGAGGCTTTGCCGTGGTCGCTGACGAAGTCAGAAAACTGGCTGAACGCACCACTCAATCCACACTTGAAATCAACGAAACAATCAACGCGATTCAAACCAGCACCACCGAAGCGGCCACCATCATGAATCAAGCGCTGAGCGAGGTGCAACAAGGCGTGCAGCATGCTGGCGCAGCTGCAGATTCCGTCCAGAGCAGCCACAATGCCGCACAATCTGTGCACACAGCAATCCATGCCATTGTGGATTCACTACGCGAACAGCGCCAAGTTTGTAATTTGATCAGCCAAAATATCGAACGGATCGCGCAGGCAAGCGAAGAAAACAACCAAGCAGTACAAGCCAACACGGATACGGCTCAGCAGCTAGACAATCAGGCGTTTAGCTTAAAAGCGGTTGTTGCCAAATTTAATCTATAAGCAAACCGGGTGGCCTAATCGCTGCCCGTGCTTTTAGCCATCTCATGCGGATTAGCCATATCCAGCAGAACAGGTTGAAGCACCCGAACGGCTTCTTTGGCCTCCAGACGCACTAAAAACCCCCGTTTACCTCCATTGATATAAATCAGCCCCAGATGTGCAATGCTTTCCTGCATATATACGGGCATGGCCCGCTTGGTGCCAAAGGGTGATGTGCCCCCAACCATATAGCCTGAATGCCGGTTAGCCACCTCCGGCTGGCAAGGCACAATATGTTTTACTTTAAGGTGGCGAGCCAGATTCTTGGTCGACACCTCACAATCCCCGTGCATCAGCACAATCATCGGCTGTTTTTTTTCGTCTTCCATAATCAGGGTTTTAATCACCTGATGCTCGCTCACGCCTAACGCTTGAGCAGAGACCGCCGTGCCGCCTTTTTCTTCATAAGCATACAAGCACTCCACATAAGCCACGTCATGCTGGCGCAGGGTACGAATCGCTTGAGTCACGGGTGTTTTTTCACTCATTTACTACCTCACAATGACGCTGACAGGGTTACAATACCCGACTAAATCACTCTGGTTTATATCGCAATGAAGCCTACTTTTGATCAGATCTTACTCACACCACGCTTTGGCCGTCTACCCGGACATTTTTACTCGCGTATCCAGCCCAGCTCGCTTCCCTCGCCCTACCTGATTGCGTGGAATACGGAATTAGCCAGTGAGATGGGGCTAGCCAGCGAAGCAGAGCAGCACCCTTTGCTCGCCGATTACCTCTGCGGCAATCGCTTACCACAGGGCAGCGAGCCCATTGCCAGTGTGTATTCCGGGCATCAGTTCGGCGTCAACGCAGGCCAGCTTGGCGATGGGCGGGCCATTCTGGTTGCCGAGTATCTCGCCCCCAATGGGCAGCACTGGGAAATGCAGCTCAAAGGCGCAGGGCCCACGCCTTACTCCCGCCGTGCCGATGGCCGTGCGGTACTCAGATCATCGATTCGTGAATACTTATGTTCTGAAGCCATGCACGGCCTTGGCATTGCCACCACGCGGGCACTCGGCATGGCCGGATCAGCACAAGGGGTGTGGCGAGAAAGCCTGGAAACCGCTGCAGTGGTTTTACGTACGGCCCCCAGCTTTGTACGCTTTGGTCATTTTGAGCATTATCGCCATGATCTTGATTCACTACGCACGCTCGCCGATTGGGTGATTCAATATCATTACCCGGATTGTGCTGCCGCCAGCAATCCTTATGTAGCCTTACTTGCAAACGTGGTAGAGCGCACCGCACTGATGATTGCCCAATGGCAGGCTGTCGGCTTTTGTCATGGCGTCATGAATTCTGACAATATGAGTATATTGGGCCTCACGCTTGATTATGGCCCCTTTGGTTTTATGGACGGTTTTGATGCGGGGCATATCTGCAACCACTCTGACGACAGCGGCCGCTACGCTTACCAGCAGCAGCCAGAGATCGGCCTGTGGAATCTACACATCCTGGCGCAAGCCCTGCTGCCCCTCATGGATAAAGCATCCGCCCTGCATGCCTTGCAGCAGTACCAGGGGCAATTTGAAAACCACTTTGCCGATTTACTCCGTCAAAAACTGGGACTACTCCACTGGCAAGATAGCGACTGGCGCTTAATCACCACACTTTTTGAGCTACTGCACGCCAGCCATTGCGATTGGACCTACTTCTGGCGCAATCTACCCCAGCTAGGTGCAAAGCTACGTGATCACTTCCAAGACCGAGGCGCTTTTGATATTTGGTTTGCCGA
Source organism: Janthinobacterium sp. B9-8 (assembly GCF_000969645.2). Lineage (NCBI taxonomy): Bacteria > Pseudomonadati > Pseudomonadota > Betaproteobacteria > Burkholderiales > Oxalobacteraceae > Janthinobacterium > Janthinobacterium sp. B9-8. The sequence goes on along the minus strand of NZ_CP014222.1, from coordinate 1,086,260 downwards.
TTATCAGATCCGGCTAGGCTCTGAAATACATGATCCTACTGAGCGACAAGTGGCAATGAATCGCGTTAACCCTAAATATATCTTACGCAATCATCTGGCAGAAATCGCCATTCGCAAAGCAAGAGACGAGGGTGATTTCAAAGAAATCAAAGCCTTACAGCAATGCCTGATGCATCCCTTTGATGAGCAGCCCCACTTTGATCATTATGCTGCGCTCCCTCCAGAGTGGGCGGCACAAATTGGCGTTTCTTGCTCGTCCTAAAAACAGTAAATAATTTCTAGAGATTATTTTCTGCAATACGGCTGAAATCAAAACAGGGTATGGCGGTTTTGGGGCATAATCGCGCCGTTATCACTCACCTTCCCCTACCATGCCCGATATTTTTAGTGGCCTTGACTACGGCGTTGCCATCAGCCTGGTCCTGGCCCTTGGCTTTGTACTTACCTACGAATTTATTAACGGCTTTCACGATACGGCCAATGCCGTTGCCACCGTCATCTACACCAAAGCCATGCCACCCCACCTTGCTGTGGTTGCATCTGGCATCTGTAATTTCTTTGGTGTACTGCTGAGCGGGCTGGGTGTGGCTTATGCCATCGTTCATTTACTGCCCGTTGAACTGCTGCTCAATGTAGGCTCAGGGCAAGGGCTGGTTATGGTCTTTGCCCTGCTGGCTGCCGCGATTATCTGGAACCTAGGCACCTGGTACCTGGGTTTACCGGCTTCTAGCTCGCATACCCTGATTGGCTCCATTCTGGGCGTAGGCATTGCCAATGCATGGATGACAAACATCCCCCTGCTTGAAGGGATCAATACCCAAAAAGCCATCGATATTATGCTGTCACTGCTTATTTCGCCCACCGTCGGTTTTCTTGTTGCCGGAGGATTGCTGCTGCTACTAAAAAAATTCAAAGCCGATTCCCGCATGCACAACACCCCGGATGAGCGCAAAGCCTTAGATGGCAAAAAACATCCCCCTTTCTGGACGCGTGTTGCGCTGATTCTGTCAGCAATGGGGATCAGCTTTGCGCATGGCTCCAATGACGGGCAAAAAGGTATTGGCTTACTGATGCTGGTATTGATCGGCATTGTGCCGGGGAAGTTTGTAGTAGATATGGCCAGCACCACTTATCAAATTGAGCGCACTCACGATGCGGCCCTGCATTTGCAGCAGTTTTACAGCCGTAACAGCTACCGGCTCAATAGCTATATCGACCCGGATGCGCACACGCCTTTGCCACCACAATTCAAATGTGACACACAGCAAACCATGCCAGCAAGCAATGAGTTGGTCACTAAGCTAGCGGGTATTCATAATTATGATCAGCTGCCTGAAGTAGAGCGCATCCGTGTACGTCGCTTGCTGCTTTGCCTTGACGATACCGCCAAAAAAGTCAGCAAATTACCAAGCATTACTTCAGCAGAAAAAGCCGATTTAGATCGCCTGCGTAAAGATCTATCCGCCACCACCGAATACGCTCCACAGTGGGTGATTGTGGCAATAGCCCTTGCGCTGGGCCTTGGCACCATGATTGGCTGGAAGCGGATTGTACTAACGGTTGGCGAGAAAATTGGCAATAAGGGCATGACATACAGCCAGGGGATGGCCGCTCAAATTACCGCAGCGTCGGCCATCGGCATTGCCAGCCTCACCGGCATGCCGGTTTCCACTACCCATGTCTTATCCTCTGCTGTAGCAGGAACCATGGTGGCCAATCGCAGCGGCCTGCAAAGCCAGACAGTGAAAAATATCTTGCTGGCGTGGGTACTGACACTGCCGGTATCAATGGCACTGTCCGGCGGCTTATTTATTGCCGCCAGCTATTGGATTAAATAAAGAGTAAACACTTAAAGGCCATGTTGATCGACATGGCCTTTTTTATTGGGGCACTCAGTTCAACGGCACGCTTTGTGAGGTTTCCACCCCGCTTGGAAACTTCACTTTTACTACCAGCTGCGCATCAGCCGGAATCGGGCAGGCCACGGCAGATACCGTGCCATTAAACTGTGAAGCGACTATCGTGCTTGGGATTGCAAAGCTTGTCAGCCCGGATAATTGCGCGGGATTATTAATGGCATTGCCCAAGATATCCACCAGCACAGTTTGTGTGATTTCTAAGTCAACCTGCGTTTTAGCCGGCAGCACATTGCCATTGCCATCTCTTGTTGCAAAGGCAAACTGGCTGATCAGGCTACCCGCCGCACATAATTTGCTGGGGCTCATGGGGTAAGTCAGCACATTGCTACCTAGGGAACTGCCCGACCAGACGATCAGACCACGGCTCGATACATTGATTGTTTTGGCCACAGAAGCAGGGATGCTTGCAGCACGCAGCACACCGTTGTATTGCCCATCCGGCGCGTTGTATACCCCATCACCGTTAAAATCGACAAAGGGCTCAACATACGCACTGCCATCCACCGCCAGCAAGGCCAGCGGCGCGGCATGGGCGGTTTCATCGGCATTTAAAAAGGCCTCTCCCTGATCCGACCAGCTCTCTCCTGTATCAAATACACCATTGCCATTGAGATCATTAAAACTTTCCTCACCCACCATTTGCGCCAGCACCGTCATCCGCCCTGCTCCGACCAGCTTCTGCCGATTGCCTGAGCTCAGCAGCGTCACACTGCAAGCCCCGCTCACCATCGTGCAACGTGGTGTGATGGTTCCGATACCGCTCTCGGTCATAAAACTGACAGCAGAGCCATCGGGCACCGGATTACCAAAGCGATCTGATGCCCGAGCAGTTAATACAATGCTATTGCCATCCACACTATAAAACTCGGGATTAGACACATCTGCCGATAGGCTAAAGCCATTTTGATGCGGCAAACCCGTAGAAATCGTTAACGCATTAGACTGGCTACTAATCAGGGGCGATGTGCCGCGTAGCGTTGCGGTTACCCGTACCACCGTGCTGACTGAGCCCGCATTCACCACCGCCTGCACGAGCCCTGTGCCGGGCTGGCTCTGGCCCGCACTTTGCACCAAAGAAATCCCACCAACATTGGTATTCAAAGCAAAATCAACCCACTGCCCGCCCAGCGCTGCGCCTTGCAGATCTTTCACTTTAAACAGCAGCACCGCACTGGTATTGCCGCCTATGCCGGGCAAAGAAATCAGATCAGGAACCGCACTTACAAATTCAATATTGCCTGCTGCTGCGGCAAGCACGCTTAAGCTGGCTTTTGTTGAACGGCTCACCCCGCCCAAGGTGGCCGTGGCGGTAATTTCATCAGATCCAGCGCAAGATTTATCCTGATAAGTCGTTGACGCCGTAGCGGTTTTGACTCCATTGACCGTATTAATAATCGCCAGAACAGGGGAAGACAGCAGTGCTTTGCCCGCCTCAGCGCAGGGCGAGCTAAAGCTCACACTCACCGGCATTTCTAATGCCTGCCCTGTTTCGCTATTACTCAGCGTAAGCGACACCCCCGCGCTTCCTCCCGCAGACAACGTCGTTAAATCCAGCTTTAAGGCACTCAGGGCAAAATTAAGCGATCTGACGCTGTAATTAAAAGCGGTGCTATACGATTTACCCTCAATCTCAATACTGGCATTGATGGCATCAGCCCCTGTGCTGTCATTAGTGATCAGCTGCGACTGCGCCCGCCCGGAGGCGTCGGTCAGCACTGTATCAGGGCTAATTTTACCGAGGGAAGAAGTGGTAACGCCCAGCTTGACCACTCGATTACTCAGCGGCAAACCTTTTGCATCACTTAAATGCACAATAAGCGGAGCAATCGAGTTGGCATAAACCGTAGTAGAAACCTGCCCAGCCTCATTCTGCAAAGTAAGCGAAAGCTGGGCCGCACCGCTGGCCACCGCAACGGCGCTTGCCGCACCACTTGTTACATCACTTGCACCACCACCGCAGGCAGCAAGCACACTAAACAGCAGAAGTAAAAAAATGCCCCGCATCGCCCTGCTCACTTATTGTCATCCCAGTGGCATTTATAGCAAAGGTAAGGCACAGAAGCTTGTCAGATGGTCGCAAGATTTAATAAATGTCAGATGCCTGCCTAATCAGACAAGGCCTTGATATGCGCCGCCACACTCCGCCCCAAGGCCGAAAGATCGTAGCCGCCTTCTAAAAACGATACAATCCGGCCCTCGGCATACTGATCGGCGATCTGCATCAGCTGTTTAGTCACCCATGCATAATCAGCCTCGACCAAACCCATCGTCGACATTTCGTCTTCTAAATGAGCATCAAATCCCGCCGAGATAAAAACAAACTGCGGCGCAAATTCATTTAATACCGGCAACCACTGCTCAATCACCAGGTCACGGAACTGCGCGCCAGTAGTACCGCGCGGCATAGGAAAATTACGCATATTCGCGCCGCGTGGGATATCGCCCGAATAAGGAAAAAAAGGATGCTGAAAAAAACTCACCATCATCACACGAGGGTCTTCGCAAAAAATATCTTCGGTGCCATTACCGTGGTGAACATCAAAATCAACAATCACCACTCTTTCCAATCCGTATTGCTCGATCGCATGCCGCGCTGCGACGGCCACATTATTAAAAAAACAAAAACCCATAGCATTGTTTTTTTCTGCATGGTGGCCCGGCGGGCGCACCCCGCAAAAAGCATTAGCGGCTTTGCCCTGCATCACCGCATCCACCGCAGCAATCCCCGCCCCTGCAGCGTGATACGCCGCCCGCAAAGTAAACGGGTTCATGGCGGTATCAGGATCAGCATGCACAAAGCCATGCGTGGGTGAAATCATGGCCAGCCTGTCTAAATACGCCATACCGTGCACGCGCGCCAGTTGCTCCCGCGTCGCCGCGGGTGCATCCATATGCAGCAAAAAATCCCAAATCCCTGCCGCCATCAAGCGATCTTTAATCGCCTCCAAGCGCTCCGCGCACTCAGGATGCCCCTTGCCCATATTGTGCATGGCACAGGCGGGGTGACTAATATAAGCGCTTGGACCACTACTCACCGGCACTACCCCTCTGAAGACAAGCCGCCATCGCCGCCTGTTTAAATCCATTTTTATTCAGCCAGCAATAGGCTGCCTCAGCCCTAAGCACAAGCTATTCTGACGACTAGTTTACGCCCTTGGCAAATGCACTGGCAACGAAAGCGAATAGACAGTTTGCCTTTCATGGTCAACACTGAAGTGATAAATAAACAGGAAGCCATACCATGGCACCACGCCTGCCTGCGGTTCTTAAGCAACTTGAAGCCATCATTCTCGGCAAGCCAGTGCAAATTCGTCAGGCCCTCTCTTGCCTGCTTGCACAAGGCCATTTGCTGATCGAAGACTTGCCCGGTGTAGGCAAAACCACGCTGGCCCATGCTTTAGCCCGCACGCTGGGGCTAAAGTTCCAACGCGTTCAATTCACCAGCGACCTGCTCCCTGCAGACCTCACGGGGGTATCGATTTTTGACCGGGACAATCAGCGCTTTCAATTTCATCATGGCCCGCTATTCACGCAACTTTTGCTAGCCGATGAAATTAACCGTGCCTCGCCCAAAACCCAATCCGCCCTGCTTGAAGCCATGGAAGAGGGTCAGGTCACGGCAGATGGCACCACTTGGCCGTTACCCGAGCCTTTCTTTGTGATTGCCACGCAGAATCCATCGCATCAGATAGGCACCTTTCTGCTACCCGAATCGCAACTTGATCGTTTTTTAATGCGCATTGAGCTGGGCTACCCGGATACGCATGCTGAGCGAGCCATGCTGGCAGGAACAGATAGACGCCATTTAATTGAAACACTGGCAGAAGCTATTGACAGCAGTGACTTACAAGCAAGCCAGAAAGCCGTCCGCAATGTACATATTGCCCCCGCCTTACTCGATTATGTGCAAGCACTGATTGCCGCATCACGCCAGCCAGGGCGGTTTATGTGCGGCTTATCACCGCGCGCAGCCTTAGGCTTACTGCATGCCGCACAAGCATGGGCATGGCTGGATGGCAGAGAGTTAGTTCTACCTGAAGATATTCAAGCGGTGTTTGTGCCTGTCACCCAGCACCGGCTAGTGATGCCCAGCAGCGGTAAAGCCGCTGTCGAGATGGTAAAGGCGCTGATTTTAGAAACACCGATTCCTTAAGTTTGGGGCTGCAATGCTCAATCAACTCAAGCAACGCTGGCTCCAACACTGGTTTGCTAAGCGGCACCCCACCCAGAGCAGCGTGATGACGCTCAAATACGATCGCATTTATATCTTACCTAGCGGCTTTGGCTATGCCTTCTGCTTTACCGCCCTGCTGATTTTAATTGGTGCGATTAATTACCAGCTCAGCTTGGCTTATTTATTTGCCTTTAGTCTGCTGGGCTTAGGCCATGCTGTGCTGCTGCGCACTTTTAGAAATTTATTAAAACTTCGCTTGCAGCTTTTTGATGCGCCTGCCGTATTTGCCGGAGAAATCGCTTCTTTTCCGCTCCATATCAGCCATGGCAGCAAGCTGATCCGGCACGCTATTTTATTTCAGTTTAAAAACCAGCCCACCGTGAGTGCCAACCTGATTGAACACGAGGTTGAGCTTGCCGTTCCTTTGCTCAGCCAGCAGCGCGGCTGGCTAAATGCACCCACCTTGCATTTATCAAGCCGTTACCCCGTGGGCTGGTGTCATGCCTGGAGCTATTTAAACAGCCCAGCACGTTGCTTAATCTGGCCTTGCCCAGAAAACGATCCTCCCCCTTGGCAAATTGATCACGATCAGGGCAATACCATCGGGCGGGGGGAGGAAGACTTCGCCGGCATCCGCCCCTATCAGCAGGGCGATTCATTACGCAGAATCGCATGGAAACATGCAGCACATAGTGAATCTCTGCCCGTTAAGTTTTTTGACTCACAAGGCGCATCTGCTCAGGTGTTTAGCTGGAATCAACTCTCCGGGTTAGATAGCGAAGCGCGTTTATCCAGATTGGCGGCATGGATTTTAGCAGCGCAACAGCTCGGCACGCCCTATGGTTTATCGCTTCCTACTCAATCTATCGAGCCCGCTCTGGGCGAGGCCCATCAAATAAACTGCCTCAATGCATTGGCCTTATTTAATCACTGATAATTACGCAGCAAAACCCAAATCTTGAGACACGGTGGCACAGAGAACACGGTGTTTCACCCAAAAAAAACAAACTTTATATAAAGCCATTTTTTTCGTTTTTGAGTATTCCCAAGCCCAACAATCTGGACACTTAATCTTTATTTATGCACACGCCACTCGCCCGAATGCCGCTGCAATATCTGATCGCCACATTTGCACTGGTACTCGCGCCGCTTTGCCTGCAATTTAGCGCTTGGCACACCCTCAGTCTTGCCCTGCTTCTGCTCTGGCGAAGCTGGATTGCCTATAGCGGGAAAGCACTGCCACCCACATTGTTCAGCCTCTTACTGGCCGTCGGATTATTTTTGCTGATTTGGCTGGAATACCGCACCTTAATCGGCAGGCAAGGGGGCGTGGCCTCGCTGGCCAGCCTTGCAACCATTAAGCTGTTTGAAACCCGTACCCAGCGTGACGTTAAAGTCATCAGCTTGCTCGCTTATTTTTTACTGGGGGCCGGTTTTCTTAGTGTGTCCTCGGTATGGATTTTCCCTTGGGCCACGCTCTCTATGCTGGCCATCACGGGGCAACTGATGCAATGGCAAAGTGCGCAATCCTGGCAGGCACTTGGAAAGCAGGTGTTTTATATGCTGTGTGAAGCGCTACCGTTTGCGGTGTTCTTATTTGTTTTTTTCCCGCGCCTGCCGCCTCTTTGGAGCATGCCCGACGAACAACCCGGCGCACGCACTGGCCTAGGCGATGAAATGCGCCCCGGCAATTTCAGTAAATTAGCGCGCGATGAGTCGGTTGCCTTCAGGGTAGAGTTTGAAGGCAGCATACCTAAAGCCGCCACAAGGTATTGGCGCGGGCCGGTGTTCGATATTTTTGACGGGGAAGCCTGGTTGCAAGCCCCAATCAGCCAGGCAGGCGGCCCAGCTATCGAAAAACGAGGCCCCATCATCAGCTACACCATCACCATGGAGCCGCATAACCGAAACTGGTTGCTCGCACTGGATATGCCAACCGAGCTACCAGACACCGCGCTCATCAGCAACCGCTTGCAAGCCGTCAATAGCAACCCGATCACCCAACGGCAGCGCTATCGTTTAAGCAGCGCCTTGGTTTGGCGCACCCATAGCGATGACACGCTCACTAGCGCATTACAACTACCCAAATCAGGCAACCCAAAGGCCAGACAGCTCGCCCGCAGCTGGCAAGCACTTCCACCCATGGAGCGCATTAATAAAGGGCTGCAATTTTTACGTCAGGGTGGCTTTAGCTACACCCTGCAGCCCCCTCTTAATCAAGGGGCTAATGGCATCGACGATTTTCTATTTATCCATAAACAGGGCTTTTGCGAACACTACGCCAGCAGCTTCACCTTTTTAATGCGGGCCGCAGGCATACCCAGCCGCGTGGTAGGTGGCTATCAGGGAGGAGAATGGAATCGCAGCGGCAAATACCTGATCGTGCGCCAGGCCAATGCCCATGCCTGGACCGAAGTCTGGCTGGCTCAAAGCGGCTGGCAAAGGGTCGACCCCACCGCCGTGATCGCCCCTTCCCGGATCAATGATGGCTTAAACATCGGGCTTAATCAGACCGACGCACTGCCCTTTATGGATGGCGCACCGCCCGCATGGATCCATGAGCTGCGCTTAAACTGGGACAATTTGATTAACGGCTGGAATCAATGGGTAATGGGCTACGATTCACGCAAGCAAAGCCAGCTCTTCAAAAAACTAGGCATTCCGGATGTTCTATCCAGCGAATTTATACTGCGTATGCTGCTGACCAGCAGCCTTATTCTTGCCGCCCTGTTTTTACTCGCCACCCGAAACAACGCCCCCAAACCCGATCCCGCCCACCGAGCTTGGCAACGCTTTGCTCGCAGACTGGCCCGCAAAGGATGCACCCTGCAGCCCAATGAAGGCCCGCTTACGTTTGGCCAGCGTGCTGGCTTGCAATTACCTCAGTACAATGACGCCATTTATTACATTACCCAGCTCTACATCGCTAGCCGTTATGGAAAGGATGACACTGCGCTTTTAAAGCTGCAGAAAGCAGTGCGTCATTTTCACATGTAATTTAACCGTGCTTTGCCTGTTATGATCGAGGGTCTGTTGACGTTTCATTCACGGCTCGGCGCAATTGTGAATGAATCGTCAACAGACCCTGGACAATCCATTTGAGCCCGCCACCATGCCCACTTTTTTACCTGAACCGCCTTTTCGTCACGATCAAGCCAGCCGTATCGGCGTTTTACTGGTTAATCTAGGCACGCCTGCCGCGCCTAATCCCGCAGCCATTCGTCCTTATCTGCGCCAGTTTTTATCTGACCCACGTGTGGTAGAAATCCCAAGAGCCGTTTGGTGGGTGATTCTCAACGCTTTTATTCTGCCCTTTCGCCCGAATAAAACCGCAGCTAAGTATGCAAGTGTATGGATGAGCGAAGGTTCCCCGTTAAAAGTCTGGACAATAAAGCAGAGTAAGCTTTTAAAAGGCTGGCTGGGTGAGCAAGGCCACAGCGAGGTTTTAGTTGAATATGCCATGCGCTATGGCCAGCCTTCGATTGCAGCGCAGATGGATAAGCTGAAAGCTGCAGGCTGTGAAAAATTACTCATCCTGCCTCTCTACCCACAATATTCGGCCAGCACCAGTGCCACCGTGATTGATGAAGTAGGACGGGTGCTCGCCACCTATCGCAATCAGCCCGCCATCCGTACTGTGCGCAGCTTTCATGATGATGAAGGCTATATCAAAGCGCTGGCAGGCCGCGTTCGTGAATACTGGCAAGCCAAAGGCAGGGGAGATCATTTATTAATGAGTTTTCACGGCGTACCGCGCTACACCTTGGATAAGGGCGATCCTTATCACTGCTACTGCCGTAAAACCGGCCGCTTATTAGCTGAAGAGCTAGACTTAGCCGAATCTGAATACACCGTGGCGTTTCAATCCCGCTTTGGCCGTGCCGAATGGCTGCAACCTTATGTGACCGCCACTCTAAAAAAACTAGGCAAGGCAGCTACGGGTCGGCTGGATGTGGTCTGTCCTGGCTTTATTGCTGACTGCTTAGAAACACTGGAAGAAATTGCTATCGAAGGAAAGCAAGACTATTTACAGGCAGGTGGTAAGGACTACCACTTCATTCCCTGCCTTAATGATTCACCTCTTTGGATAGATGCTTTAACCGCGCTGACAAAAAAAGAGCTTTCTGGCTGGCTACTTACTGACAACACTGCTATAGACAATACACAACAATGCACATTAAGCAGGGCCCAGGCTTTAGGTGCGCAAAATTAACTTGGGTATTAAAGAAATTACAGTTAAACTGCCGGTAAGCTTATTCTTACAAAACGAGGTTCAGAACATGAGCACAAAGCTCTTTCTCGCTGAAGACGACCTAATTCTCGCTGATGCTCTGAAAACCAGCCTGTCTCAGGCTGACTTTCAAGTTGATTGTGTTAACGATGGCGCTCTTGCCTTACAAATTTTACTGCACAACGACTACGAAGTTGTGGTGTTGGACGTTGGCCTGCCAAACATGGATGGCTTGCAAGTTTTAAAAAACGTTCGTCAGCACAAACCTTCTTTACCTATCCTGATCCTGACGGCTCTTGATGGTTTGGAAGATCGCGTAGCCGGTTTAGATGCAGGTGCCGATGATTACCTTGCCAAGCCATTTGAGTTCACAGAACTTGAAGCGCGGTTGCGTGCCTTGCTCCGTCGCAGCAAAATCTTGCCGCAGTCCGTACAGCAATTGGGCAATCTGCGTTTAGATCGCGCTGGTCAACGCGCTTGGTGTAATGACACGCCACTGGATCTTTCTGCCCGTGAGCTCACCGTATTGGAAATTTTAATGTCCAATATTGATCGTGTGGTGACCAAAGAGCAGATCGTGGGCGAATTAGGTTCAGAAAATGCCGAAGTGGGCCTGAACGCAATCGAAGTCTACGTACACCGCTTACGCAAGAAGCTTGATCCTTGCGGCGTAGTGATCCGTACTATCCGTGGTCTTGGCTATTTACTCGAGAAGCAACCAGCTCAAGCGCAGGATGTTGAGGGGTAAATTCTCAATAAAGCGACAGCTCCTCCTGTGGTTACTTATACCGCAGGGGGTGCTTTGGCTTGCCGGTGCGTTCTTAAGCTACAACGTAGCCAAGCACTACACCAACACTGCTATTGATAATAGCCTGCTACAAACCGCACGCGCCATCGGGCGACAAATCAAGCCGCAGGACAACGGACTGATTATTGATTTTCCACGCGCACTCCAGCTTTTACTTGAAGACGATTACGACGAGCGCCTGTTTTATATGGTGTCGCTCAATTCAGGCGGCGTTATTTTTAGTAATAGCGAGCTGCCCTCGCTTCCCTCACATTTACAGCCCGACAGCCGCATTGTTTTTTATGATGCAATGGTTCAGAACGAATCACTGCGCATTGTTTCGCTGTATTTCCCAGTTGAAATTACCCAGCAAAAGAAATGGATGCATGTACAGGTTGGTAAAAGCACCGAAGCACGCAGCCAATTATCCAAAGAAATTTTAATTGCTATCGCCGCGCCTTTAGCCCTACTAATTTTTGCCATGAGCTTTCTGGTTTGGTGGGGGATCAACCGCGGCCTGCTGCCCTTAGCCCGCTTGCAACGCCGGGTAGAAGAACACTCCGGCCAAGACCCTTCCCCGCTGCAACTCGATAACGAGCCAGAAGAAGTCGGCGCGCTCACCTCGGCGCTTAATCATTTATTAAGTAGCACCAATGAAAGTGTCGCCAGACAGCGCCGCTTTATTGCCGATGCCGCGCATCAGCTCAGAACCCCGCTAGCCGGATTAAAATCGCAAACCGAGCTGGCCATGCGCGAAACCACACCGGAAGGGCTGAGCAATCGGCTCTCTATGGTGCATACCAGCGCCAATCGCAGCATCCACTTGGTGAATCAATTACTCACACTGGCAAGATCAGAGCCAGATAGTGCCAAAGGCATGCCACGCGTTGCTTTAGATTTAGCCAAACTCATCCGAGAGCTAACCGCAGAATGTGTGCCCCGTGCTCTGGCAGCGGGCATGGATCTGGGCTGCGACACCGACGTTTCTGAAGCGCCAATGAATGGCAATTCCGCCCTACTGCGCGAGCTCTTTACCAATCTGGTCGAAAACGCCATTAAATACATCCCGCGCGGCTGTAATATTACCGTCCGCCTCAGCATCGAAGGCGAGCACTACGTAGTGGAAGTAGAAGACGATGGCGCGGGGATTCCGGATTCGGATAAAGAACGCGTATTCGAGCGCTTCTACCGCCGCGAACAAACCGGCAACGGCTGCGGCCTAGGCATGGCCATCGTCAAGGAAATCACCGAAAGACATCGTGGCAGCATTCAATTACTCGATGCCAAACCACATGGGCTGATTGTGCGGGTGATGCTGCCAATTAAAACGGGCTAATTTTTCAGGATGACGCAGTCTTTTAAACGATAAACAAACGGCTCATCCACCCAGCCTACAATGCACACCTAACGCCTTCTCAACCAAACAATGCGTGGAATCTGATCATTTTTACGCTCCAGCAGCGCTTGAAAACTCATATTCACCCGACCAAAATGCGCATCTACTTCGCTGATAAAGTAACGGCTCTGAATTGAAATCGCCTCCAAAGAAACCCTAGCTTGCAACTGCTGAGGCAAAGCAAGTTTAAATTCTTCGACGCTTTTAAAATACTTGCCAGCGCGTTTTGCAACCACACCTTGCGCTGCAGAGACCGACAAGCCGGGAATAATGGCTGATAGCACTTCAGGGCCAGCAAAATTCACATTCACAGGCGTCGATTGCGGCAATACGCTGACCAGCGGCTCTAACTTTGCAATCACTTCCGGCGTAAAGCCACGAATTCGCGATAAGCCTTGAATATCCAACAAGGAGCGATTGGCCGCTCGATAGGCCTCAGGCATCGCTAAATACTCTACATCTTCTGCACCACCAGGATAGCGCGTCAGGCTATCTGCATCTTGCCAATCGACCAGCGCATTGGCGATATCCAGCGGCAAGCCCAAAGTTTGCAATAGACGCTGAAATGCAGCAAACCCTGCCTCATTTAAAGTGCCATTTTGCACCACATTATTTAAATTAAAGCGCCCTTGCTGCTCTAATAAACGCCCGCCAACCCGCCCTGTTTCTACAGGAATCGCCGGAATAGGAATATTCCACGGCTCGAGCTGATGATCGATCTGATTATTGCGTGCGTCATCACGCAAGGTGAGCCGCGCGAGATTAATGGAGGCACGGGCAATGCCGCGTGCTTCGGCCAGATCAAATTGATTTTCTAATTGCCGAAACCACAGCTGCTGCCGCCAAGCAATGGCCACCGCAAGAGTAGTCACCAAGGCAGCGGTTAGCACAGCAGTAATGATGGCAACGCCTCTTTGTTTGCGCATCATGGCAGGGTGTAAATCCTTTGTACGGTGGCGTCGTGGGCTAGTGTAAGTTTTACTCTTCCATCCTGTGGCGCTTTAAATTGATTTTCTAACTGTCGCAACCATAGCGACTGCCGCAGCCAATTAATTGCCACCGCAAGGGTAGTCACCAAGGCAGCGGTTAGCACGGCAGTAATGATCGCAACGCCTCTTTGTTTGCGCATCATGGCAGGGTGTAAATCCTTTGTACGGTGGCGTAGTGGGCTAGTGTAAGTTTTACTCTTCCATCCTGTGGCGCTTTAAATTGATTTTCTAACTGCCGCAACCATAGCGACTGCCGCAGCCAATTAATTGCCACCGCAAGGGTAGTTACCAAGGCAGCGGTTAGCACGGCAGTAATGATCGCAACGCCTCTTTGTTTGCGCATCATGGCAGGGTGTAAATCCTTTGTACGGTGGTGTCATCGGCGAGGGTGAGTTTTATTTTTACGCCACGCGGTGGCACTTTATTATTGCCAGCCGGAGGCCAGCTGGCTTGCCACTGACTCGCCGTATCCAGGAAAGAAACCTCAAAACCACGAATATTTTCAAGCAAAACATGCACCTGCGGCTCTTCACGCGGCCCCAGATCGAGTGCATTCCAGAGCAGGAGTTCTAAGCTGCCATTATTTAAGCGATACGCCACATGAAAAGCATCCCGATTACGATCCAAACGGATCAACTCTAGCGGCTGATCGTCCCTGCGCTCAGGTTTATTGGTGCCACGCATCGCGGCCTGCTCTACCCCACCCTGATCGCGCCAAGGCCGATCCACTGTTTGACTTACATCTTCTTCCATGCGATCAAACACGAGAGATAAATCCCGCCAACGTTTGGCTTCAGCATCCAAAGCCGTGCGTGTTTGCGCAACTGACTCCAGCCCCTTATAAGAAATCAGCGTGACCACGCTAAACACGGCCAGCGCAATTAAGATTTCCAGCAGGGTAAAGCCTACTTGTTTGGGCCTGAGCATTTTAATGGGGAACATGAGCAAGATAACTAACCAAAGTAGCCGCCGCGTGTTGACTCTCGCCAGCAGAAAAAACCTTTATTTCGATACGGCGAAAGCTGCGGTTTGGCGAACCTCCGGTTTCCACACGCCACACAAAATCCATGCCCGCTTGCGACTCAGCGCCACTTGTCGTGCCAATGTCGGGCCACGCACCAAGTGCAGCCAGCTCATTCAAACGGTTTTGCGCCACCCAGCCTGCGGCAGTACGACTTTTAAGCTCGATGGCGTTATTGGTACTCGCCAAGGTGGCTTTCATCGCCGCCCCCATCGCGATGGCAATCACAGCCAGCGCCACCAGCACTTCAATCAGAGTAAAACCCTTAGCTTTACTCATGAGGTAACACCGCCGGGGCCGATGCATTGGGTTGGCGCACTTCTACTCGCCCCATCACATCGCCCGCCAATTCTAAACGACTGTTATTTAAGCGTAATTGCAAGCTAAATGGCGCATTCACCCCTGAAGGCTCAAACACCAAGCGCTCACCCATACGGCGCTCACGCAAATTCACAGAAAAGCCCTCAACACGCACTTCTTCCAGCACACGGGGATTGAGTAAATCGTGAGTGGCAATCGATTGCCAGTTATTTTGTGCATCTTGTAACCAAAACTGATAACCAAGGCCATCAGATGACCAGGCAATCGCCTGCCCGCCCGTAATGGCCTCATCTCTCGCCGATTCAAACAATGCAGCCAAGCGGCTGGCTTCACGCTCCACCCTTTGCCCATCCGATAAATCCAGACGTACCACAGCCAAGCCCATAATGATGCCAATAATAGAGAGCACCACTAGGATTTCGATCAGGGTAAAACCAAACTGGCGCATCGCTTTCATCGGCAGGCGCTAGGTGTGAGCTGAATATGCTGCATTAGATATCCCAAGAACCAATATCTGCATCCGTCTCTTCACCACCCTGCTGGCCATCTGCTCCGTAGCTCATCACGTCAATTTCACCTTTAATGCCAGGGCTAAGGTAAAGATAATCACTACCCCAAGGGTCTTTGGGCAGCTTTTCTAAGTAACCGCCCGTTTTCCAGTTATTAGGCACAGGCGCTGCACTTGGCTTTTCTACCAGTGCTTTTAAGCCCTGCTCGGTGCTTGGGTAGCGGCCGTTATCAAGCTTATATAGTTTTAATGCCTGCACCACAGAGCGAATATCCTGCTTGGCCGCCACAACGCGCGCCTCATTCGGGCGATTCATAATTTTAGGCACGACCAAAGCGCCCAAAATAGCCAGAATAGTAATCACCACCAAAATTTCAATCAGCGTAAAACCGCCTTGCTTGCGTTTCATTTAATACTCCCTTTTATTAAAGCCATTATGTTTCGTTTGTAAACAGCCTTTTACCGGGCTATGCCTCTTATTCAAACTCATTATAAATATCACAAGGGGGGGTGAAACCCGCATCTTTAGTCAGTATTGCCCGCTGGTTTCACCCGCCCCACAAATTCAAAAACAGAGCGCAGTTCTCAATAAACCTAACTAAATAGCCATTATTAAATAAGAGGTAAAATCAGCCTTTTATTTAACTAACTGATTCATTTCAAAAACAGGTAATAGAATCGCCAATACAATCACCAGCACTACCCCTCCCATTAATAACACCATCAGGGGGCCAAGCAGGCCGGTAAAGGTAGAGACTCTATTTTCTAATTCTTGTGTTTGCTGAGCAGCGGCTTTTTCCAGCATATGCTCCAAGCGCCCTGTCGCCTCGCCACTGCCAATCAGATGAATCAGCACCGGTGGAAACATTTTACTCACCGCCAATGCCCGTGACAGCGTCATCCCTTCACGCACTTGCTTGGCAGCCTCTGCCACCGCATCGCGCAAGGGCAAGCTGCCCAATACCCCACTTACGGCCTGCAAAGCACTCAGGAGTGGCACACCACTGCCTACTAAAATCGCCAAAGTAGACGCTAGCTGCGCCGTATTCGCAGTGCGCTCAAAGCGACCAATTAAAGGTAGCTTTAAACGCCAGGCATCAAACTGCCGTCTCACCGCTTGTTTTTTAAGTGCATGCCAGCCTGCCGCCGAGGCAATCACCAACAGCACAAAGAAAATCAGCCCCCAATCACGCACAAACTGGCTGGCCCAGAGCAATAATCGGGTGAGCAGCGGCAGCGTTTGTTTGGCGCTTTGAAACACCGTCACCATCTGCGGCACAACCCAAGTCAATAGCCCAACAATCACCAAAGCCGAAACAAACATCACCACCGCAGGGTAAATAAAGGCCAAGCCAACTTTAGAGGCCAAAGAAGCGCGCGATTCTAAGTAATCCGCCAGCCGCTGCATCACGGCAGCAGCTTTGCCAGATTCTTCACCCGCGCTGACAATGGTGCGATAAAGCTCTGGAAACACACGAGGATGGCGCGTGAGCGCTTGAGAAAAAGATGACCCGGCTAAAATTTCACTGCGCAATGCCGCAACCAGTTGTTTTTCCCGCTCGACTTCGCTTTGCTCAATCAGCACCGATAAAGCCTGCTCTATCGGCAAACCTGCATCAAGCAAAGTCGCCAGCTGACGCGTCAGCAAAGAGAGCTTGGCCGTGCCCAGGCCACGCTCACCCTTAGCCCCGGTAGCGGCAATTTCTTCCAGCTCAGAAACCCACAAGCCCTGCGATCGCAGCAGGCCCTTGGCTAAGCGCGACGTTTCCGCCTCGACCACGCCACGCGCCGCTTTGCCGCTCTCGTTAACTGCACGATAACGAAAAGCCGTCATGCTTGGGCTCCAAACAGCCCAATTGCTGAATCATATAAAGCGGGAGTTATCATTCTTTATTATTTTTTTCTAAGCGTATTGAAAAACTCGGCCATATTGTTTTTCAATTTGCTGTTAAGAGAAGATCACCGTTTTTTTTGCATAAACCAAAATACGATGTTCAAGATGAGCACGCACAGCACGGGAAAGCACCATTCTTTCTAAATCACGGCCTTTCTGAATCAGCATATCAATATCATCACGATGTGAAATACGCATGACATCTTGTTCGATAATAGGGCCGTCGTCCAATACTTCTGTAACGTAATGGCTGGTTGCGCCAATTAATTTAACTCCGCGCGCAAAAGCACGGTGATAAGGCTTGGCCCCTTCAAAGGCAGGCAGGAATGAATGATGGATATTAATCACCCGCTGCGGATAAGACGCCGTAAATTCGTGACTTAATACCTGCATATATCGCGCCAGCACAA
This sequence comes from Janthinobacterium sp. B9-8, assembly GCF_000969645.2. Taxonomy (NCBI): domain Bacteria; kingdom Pseudomonadati; phylum Pseudomonadota; class Betaproteobacteria; order Burkholderiales; family Oxalobacteraceae; genus Janthinobacterium; species Janthinobacterium sp. B9-8. The sequence continues at coordinate 1,068,610 of NZ_CP014222.1, read as the reverse complement.
TTAAATCAATCTGATTGGCTTCCAGTAATGCACGCTGGGCTTGTTCTGATTCAGCCTTATTGTCTTTTGTGACGGCAATAACATGATAAGGAATACCATAGTAATCCGCTAAACCACGGCAATCTTCATGATTAGAAATAATCAAGGGAATATCGCAGCGCAACTCGCCACTTTTATGCCGATGCAATAAATCAACCAAGCAATGATCGTATTTAGAAACAAAAACAGCCACCTTAGGGCGGCAGGCAGAGAGCGCCACCGACCATGTCATTTGGAAGCGATCCGCAATCGGCTGAAAAGCCGAAGAAAATGCACTCATATCCAAAGTGAAATCGGTGACATCCCACTCAATCCGCATCAGAAACAGGTTTTCTGTCTCGTCCTGGTGCTGATCAGCGTGAACAATATTGGCGTTATAGGTATACAGAAAATTGGCAATCGCAGCAGATAAACCTTTTCGATCTGGACAACTAATCAGTAGTGTTGCGGTATTCATTCGTTTACTCAGCTCTAAAATCCGTTGCCAATTCTAGCAGCAACGCCCGCATACAGCAGCAATGCAATGCAATCTCAGCCTAATTTTGCCAAAGTCCGCCTATAAAAAAGGGAATGGAGCAGGCATTTTTTTGAATATTCTTTTAAAATACGGCAAACGCCCGATTAACCTGCGCATCACACGCCAACTCTGGGCCCTGCCCTCAAAGCACGCATACATTATGTTCCATATCGTATTATTCCAGCCCGAAATCCCACCCAATACCGGCAATGTGATTCGCCTTGCTGCCAATACCGGCTGCAGCTTGCACTTGGTCAAACCACTTGGTTTTGAACTAGAAGACAAACGCATGCGCCGTGCTGGCCTTGATTATCACGAATTTTCTACCATGAAAATTCATGAATCGTGGGCAGATTGCCAAGCCGCTTTAGCAGGACAGCGCTTTTTTGCCATGACCACCAAAGGCTCAACAAGGCACGACCGCATTATCTATCAGACAGGTGACGTTTTTGTGTTCGGCCCTGAAACACGTGGCCTACCTGAGGAAATTCGTGATGAATTCGCGGCGGATCGCCGCATTCGTTTACCCATGATGCCGGATAATCGCAGCTTGAATTTATCCAATGCGGTGGCAATCACGGTGTTTGAGGCGTGGCGACAGATGGATTTTGCTGGGGCTTTGTAAAAAGTTCTGTAGGCACAAAGCACGGTAAAAACACAAAGCACACAGAGAAAAACATAAGAAAATCCCAAGAGATATTCGCTCTTGGGGTTTCTCGGTGTACTCCTTTTACCTCGGTGCGCTCTGTATCTACAGGCTTGAAACCTACGCCAACAAGCACGCCGCTTGTGTTTCCTTGCTCAGCTCGCGCAGCTTGGGGATGTGCTGAGTGCACTGCGCTTCTGCCTTAGGGCAACGCGTTCTGAATACGCAGCCTGATGGCGGGTTAATTGGGCTGGGCAAATCACCTTGCAAGATTTGAATCACCTTGTTTTTTTCACGATCCGGATCAGGAAGCGGAATCGCCGACAAAAGCGCCTGTGTATAAGGATGGCTGGGGTGCGAATAGAGCGCGGCTTTTTTGGCCAGCTCCATTTCATGGCCCAAATACATCACTAAAATACGATCGCTGATATGCTTCACCACCGCCAGATCGTGAGCAATAAAGATCAGCGCCATGCCCATTTCACGCTGCAATTCTTTAAGCAAGTTCACAATCTGCGCTTGAATCGATACATCCAGCGCCGAAACCGGCTCATCACACACAATCAGCTTAGGCTTCATAATCAGCGCCCGCGCAATACCGATACGCTGGCACTGGCCGCCAGAAAACTCATGCGGATAGCGATTAATTTGCTGCTCCCGCAAGCCCACTCGCACCATAATGGCTTTTACCTGCGCCATCACATCGGCTTCAGAGATATCCGGATAATGCGTTTTTAAGGGTTCGGCAATAATCTGTGCGACGGTCATGCGCGGGTTTAAAGACGCCAGCGGGTCTTGGAAAATCATTTGGATATCTTTACGTGCATTCAGCCACTGAGCGCTGCTTGCGCCGTGCATCTCTTTGCCCATCCAGACGATACTGCCACTGGTAGCCGGAATTAAATTCAGCACCGCACGCGCCAGCGTTGATTTGCCACAGCCCGATTCACCCACTACGCCCAGTGTTTCGCCCGCGTATAAATCCAGTGACACGCCATCCACGGCTTTCAGCTGCTTGCTCGCCTGCCACGGCCATTTCACGCCCTGACGCACAGCAAAATGTACTTTTAAATCACGAATAGACAAAATAGGTTGACGTGTATCAGACATGAGCCACCTCCAACTTGGTTTCTTCTAGCGGCTTATGGCAAGCACGCAATACACCACCCGCTCCCACAGGCAGTAGCAAAGGCAATTCGCTATGGCAGCGTGGCAGCGCATGCACGCAGCGCTCGCTAAACGGACAGCCCGGCGGCATATGCGCCATATTGGGTGGATTACCCGGGATAGAAATCAGGCTTGTCGAATCATCGTGATCGAGGCGAGGCAATGCGCCCAGCAAACCAATCGTGTAAGGGTGCGTTGCATGATAGAAAATATCGCTGGCGTTTCCCTGCTCCATCACACGGCCGCCATACATCACCAAGACTTTTTCACAAAGACCGGCAACCACGCCCAAATCATGGGTAATCATCACAATGCCCGTGCCAAAATCACGCTGCAGATCTTTTAACAACGCAATAATTTGCGCCTGCACAGTGACATCCAGCGCGGTGGTTGGCTCATCGGCGATCAGTAATTCAGGTTCACACAACAGCGCCATTGCAATCATGACACGCTGACGCATACCGCCCGAAAACTCATGCGGATACATCATTACGCGGCGGGCCGCTTCAGGGATTTTTACGGCATCAAGCAGCTCGATAGAGCGCTTTTTTGCATCCCGGCGACTCATGCCCTTGTGCAGCTCCAGCACTTCGGTCATTTGACGCTCTACAGTGAGATAAGGATTCAAGGACGTCATCGGGTCCTGAAAAATCATCGCCACTCGATTGCCACGAATCTTATTAAGCTGATGAGCTGGCATAGACAATAAATCTTGCCCATCAAACAAAGCACTACCTTGTGTCTTGCCGTTTTTAGCCAGCAAACCCATTAAAGCCAAAACAGTCTGGCTTTTACCTGAGCCTGATTCGCCCACAATACCCAGTGTTTCACCGCGATTTAACTCGAAAGAAACGCCATTCACGGCGCTAACTGCACCATCATTGGTGGCAAATTGCACACCGAGATCTTTTACAGATAATAAACTCATATTCTTCGGCTCCGCTTAACGATCTTTCGGGTCAAGCGCATCGCGCATGCCGTCACCGATATAATTGGCACAGTACAAGGTGGCAGACAGCATGGCCGCGGGGAATAGCAACAGCCACGAGGTGGTTTCCATGACGCTCGCACCATCATGAATCAACACTCCCCAGCTAGTCATCGGCTCTTGAATACCCAAACCCAAGAATGACAAGACAGACTCAGTCAAAATCACACCCGGCACGGTCACGGTGGTATAAATCACCACAATACCCAATAAATTAGGCACCACATGACGAAAAATGATTTTCCATGTCGGCACACCAATTGCGTGAGCCGCTTCAATATATTCTTTCGATTTAATCGCTAGAGTCTGCCCACGCACAACACGAGCCATATCCATCCAGCCAAATACCGTAATCGTTAGCACGACCAAATAAAATTCACGCCCTAATAAAGTCACCATCAAAATAGCAATCAATAAATAAGGAATGGCATACATCATATCGACAATACGCATCATCACTGCGTCGACTTTACCGCCTAAAAAGCCAGCTGTTGCACCCCATATTACGCCGATTGCCACTGAGGTTAAGGTAGCCAGCACGCCGATCATCAGAGAAATACGGCCACCAATTAAGCTACGTACTAATAGATCACGGCCTAATTCATCTGTGCCAAACAAATGCCAGTTATCTAAAGTAGGAGCCAAGCCCATTGCACCAAAATCAGTATCTTCATAAGAATTTGGCAATAGATACGGCCCTAAAATACAGGCCACTGTAATGATCATTAAAATAATAGCGCTGATGACTGCTGCTTTATTTTTAAAAAAGCGGCGACGCGCATCCGCCCAAGGGCTACGTCCTTCTACTGGCAAATTTTCCAGCGTTGCGGCGAGTTTTTTGTTTCTAAATAGCATGACAACCCCGCCTATTAATAACGAATTTTAGGATCAAGTAGCGCATAGGCTAAATCGACCAATAAATTAAGTAATACCGCAACCACAGTAACAAGCACAACCAGGCCCAATACAAGGGTGTAATCCCGATTGCTTGCGCCATTCACGATTAATTTACCAATCCCTGGCAAAGAAAATACCGATTCAGTTACCACGGCAGCCGTGATAGAGGAAATAGCCAGTGGGCCTAATACCGAAACCACCGGCAATAAGGCAGGCTTTAAAGCATGGCGAAATACAATCGTTTTTAAAGGCAGACCTTTTGCTCGAGCTGTACGGATAAAATTACTGCTCATAACTTCAATTAAACTGCCACGCATCACACGGGCAATCGTTGATACATTAATAAACGTCAGCAGGGAAAGAGGCAAAATAATAAAACGCACATTGAATTCATCCCAGCCACCGGCTGGCAACACAGGGATCCAAATCGCAAAAACTAAAATCAACACTGGCCCTAAAACAAAAGAAGGAATCGTGCTGCCAATATTGCCGATCAGCATCACAAAATAATCAATAAAACTATTTTGTTTTAACGCAGCAGTAATACCCAGCCCTACGCCAATAATAACCGAAAGTAAAATCGCACCGCCACCAATAGTGAGCGACACCGGCAGCGCAGCGGCCACAAGATCATTCACACTCCAATCTGCATAGCGAAAAGAAGCACCTAAATCACCCTGCAATAAACCTTTTAAATAGTATAAATATTGCTGCCAAAGCGGCAAATCCAAATGGTATTTAGCTTGCAAATTGGCCAGTACCGCTTCAGATACTTTGCGCTCTGAATCAAACGGGCCACCTGGCGTTAAATGCAGCAATAGATAGCAGACCGTAATAACGGCCAGCATTGTAGGAATCGTCGCCAAAATTCGACGGAATGTATAAGCCCACATCGGGATCCCCTCCTTATTTATTATTTTCCACAAATACTTCATACCCGCGCTACTCTATTGGTAGCCATACGCATACGAAACAACGCCGCTTTGAGCTAAAAGCCCAAAGCGGCAGTACTTTACTACTTTAAGTCTTAATGCTTAATAATATAAAACTCTTTGCTTAGATAACGATCAACCGGGTTCTTAGTGGAATAGCCACCCACATAAGACTTAACTAAACGTGGCAGGGTGTATTGCAGCAATGGAATCATTGGATAATCATCCATAACCAATTTTGCGGCTTGCGTAAGCAATGCTTTGCGCTTAGCAACATCTTGCTGTTCATTACCTTGTTTAATAAGTTCTTCTGCTTTTTTATTGCAGTTAAAGTTATCATTTTGTGATGAGCCACACTGAACCAAAGTCAGGAAAGTGGTGGCATCATTATAGTCAGCCAACCAGCCATTACGCGCAATTTGGAAATCGCCATCGTGACGTTTTTTCAATAATACTTTAAATTCAAGGCTGTCTAATTCAGTTTCTAAGCCCAGTTTGTTTTTCCATTCAGAAGAAGCAAACAGGGCCATTTTTTTATGGTAATCATCGGTGTTATAGGTAAATTTAATTTTTGCACCCGGCTTAACACCTGCTTCAGCCAATAATTTCTTGGCTTCTTCAACACGTTTTGCCATTGGCCACTTAACCCAATCGTAGGTCGTTACGTCAGCGCCTTCTAGCCCTTTAACCGTTACGCCATATGCAGGAATCTGACCATCTACGGTTACTTTTTGCGCCAGAATATCGCGATCCAATACCATAGACAGCGCCTTACGCACGCGCACGTCTTTCATCATTGGATCTTTATTATTTAATGAGTAATAACGCAGGCCAAGAATAGGGCCATTTTTGATTTCTTGCGGGAAATCTTTTTTCAGCTTCTCATACTGCCCTGCTGGCAATTGATAGATAAAATCATTATCACCAGACTGATACAGCTTTAATTCAGCGTTACCCGCCTCTACAGGCAGATAGGTCACACGAGTTAATACCGTGTTTTTTGCATCCCAATACTGGGGATTCTTTTCAATCACAATTTTGCTATTTACTTTCCAGTCTTTCAGTGCATATGCACCATTGCCAACCATATTGCCTGGCTTAGTCCAATCTTTACCGAATTTATCAATGGTTGCCTTATGCACAGGCGCAAATTGTGAATTAGATAAGACACTTGGCAAGTAGGAAATAGGGTTCGGTGTTTTTACTTCAAGCGTGTATTTATCAATTGCTTTAATACCTAGAGTTGAAGGTGCTTTTTTACCTTCAGCAATTTCCAGACCATTTAATACAAAAATACCATAAGCTGTGCCGTACTGTGAGGCGAGCTTAGGGTCAAGAAAACGTTGCCAGCCGTAAACAAAATCAGCAGCCGTAATAGGATCACCATTAGAGAATTTAGCATCTTTACGCAAACTAAACACCCAAGTCGTTGGGTCTGTCTGCTTCCAGCTCGTTGCCACGCCGGGGTGTAAACGACCTTCGTTATCGGAAGTCGTTAAGCCTTCAAACAAATCACGGGTAATATTATTCGCCCCAACAGATTCAGCCAAATGAGGATCCAGTGTTTCCACTTCAGATCCATTATTCCGAATCATTTCTTGCTTATCGCTAAGCTTAACACCAGCAGGCACTGTCGCTGCAAATGCCGCTCCGCCTAATGCAAATGCAAGCGCGAATGTCACTGATTTCATAGTCCAGCTCATTGTGTCTCCTTAAAGGGCGATACCCGTTTGTGATTGGTTTGAATAAATCACTTCTTCAATCAAGAAGAAGTGATTTACCTTACGATACACTGCTTACGCAGCACCGCATAAAAAACTAAAACTTAGAACAACAGAATCATGCCGGTGCTAATTACCTTAGCATTTGATTTCAAACCCTTACTTACGCTGGTAGAGAAAGTGTTTTCGTCTTTATTCTGAATCAAAGCACCTTCAACATACAACAAAGATGATTTAGTAAGGTTGTAATCGGTGCCCAATTGAAATTGGCCAGCTTTAGCAACTACTTTCTTATCACCCTGCTTACCTTCACCTTGGTATACATAACCAATACGAGGCACCCACTTACCTACTTCATATTGCGCCATGACAATTGCGCTATCGCGCTTAAACTCACCACCAGCAAATGCAGCATCTTGCTTAGTATTTTGGTATAGCGCACCAATCTGAAGGCCTTCAACCGGGAATACTTTAGCACCCAGCAAATACGAAGTTACTTTTGAATCTGACTTCTCAACCAAACCACCCGTAATAGTTTCGCGAGCAAGATTTTTCAAGCTATTTGTACCCGCATAAACTGCAAATTTAGGCTGAGTAAAGCTTACAGTCGCATCGTAACCCTTTTGGCTACTTCCTTTCCCTGCAGTGCTATCAATAACCGCATTCACAGTAGCCGAAAAACCACCCCAAGTTGGTGTTGTGTAAAACGCTGCATTTTCATGACGAGTGCTATAAGTAGCATCTTGAAATGTACTTGCCAAAGTCGTATTGCTTTCAAACAAATCAAACGTTTCAACCAATAGATCGTATGCACCTTTGCTTTTACCAAAACGCACAGTACCCAGATCTTTAGTTTCAATGCCAATCCACGCTTCACGGCTACCAAATGTGCTTAAGCCGGACTCAATTTTCCATAGCAGATTAGAACCGTTATCCAACTTATCAGAGCCCTTAAACCCTACGCGGCTACCAATATCCTCTAGAGAAAATTTGTTTACATCACCTGTGGTATTACCAAAATCAATCGACTTCTGTGCAATACCATAAAGCGTTACATCTGCTTGCGCATAAGAAACAACACATAAACTTGCAATGGCCGTTGCCAAAATTTTCTTAAAAGTCATTTAGTTCTCCTTAGGATCGAATAAGACCTGCTTTTACCTACGCTAAGAAGATATGCTTTTTTCCTTCTAGCTGCCTACTGGGGTCATACCGTGTTTTTTAGCTTGAGCAGAATCGTGCCAACTCAAAATGAAAACACTAATTGCAATGCTCCCCTTTTTAAGATCAATAAATCTATCACAAGAAAATACGCACTATATTGGTGCAAACTGGAAGGCTTCTTAATATCTAAAAAGGAGAGGGCACTTACTCTCCCCCAGAGCAGTAACGGGAATTTTCACATTACCAAGCACTTACGAATATCATAGATGTAATGCATTAACTTTTAAGAGACGCACCAAAATAGAGCACGGTTATTTTTCCGAATTTACTTCGCCCTAAAAACGCTGCATACCATTTAGTGTTTTTTACCAAAAAACAAAAAAACAACACCTCTTATGTACCGAACAGCGACTTTGCCTTACCACTTGTCGGTAGTCCAAACTAAAAAAACAGTAAAAATGACACAAAAAATACCAAAAAACCCTAAGTAATGGCATGTTTCTTTTTTACAACAAAAAATATAAACCCTAAATTAAAAACAAAATCAAGGTGCAAAATACCACAAAATCATCAACCACTCATCATATAAAACCAAAAACATCCCTAAATTTAGCAGCAAAAAACAAGCACAAGATGATGAAGAAATATATGCATGAGAAAAAACTCAGCCATAACCACCTGTTAATCACTTTAGTACATACAAAACGCCAAACAATACCCGTAAAAAAACCCGCACTAGGCGGGTTTTTTTTAAGCAGAAAACAAAATATTAGCCGTTATATGGATGGCGTAATACGATGGTTTCTGTACGTTCAGGACCTGTAGAAATAATATCTACCGGCGCTTCGCAGATCTCTTCAATGCGCTTCAGATAAGCACGCGCATTAGCAGGCAGATCTTCTAGTTTTTTAACACCAAAGGTAGATTCAGACCAACCTGGCATTTGCTCGTAAATAGGCTCGCAACGCGCAATTTGCTCAGCACCAATTGGCAAGATGTCGATCACTTCACCATCAAGCTTGTAGCCAGTACAAATGCTGATCGTTTCAATGCTATCCATCACATCCAGCTTGGTGACACACAATCCTGATACACCATTAATCTGGATAGAGCGCTTCAAGGCTGCAGCATCAAACCAGCCACAGCGACGCGCACGACCCGTTACCGAGCCAAACTCATGGCCCCGTGACGCAAGGCCAGCGCCTACATCATCAAACAATTCAGTAGGGAAAGGACCCGAGCCCACACGCGTGGTGTAAGCCTTCACAATGCCTAATACGTATTGCAACATTTGTGGCGCAACACCCGCCCCCGCAGAAGCCGCACCGGCCACACAATTACTAGAAGTAACGTAAGGGTACGTGCCGTGATCGACATCAAGCAAGGTACCTTGCGCGCCTTCAAATAACAGCGGCTGACCCGCTTTATTCATATCGTAAAGCGTACGTGACACGTCACCCAACATCGGCTTGATACGCTCAGCGTAAACCAGAGCTTCGTCGTAAACCTTCTGGAAATCAACTTCTTCAGCCTTGAAATAGTTTTTCAGGGCAAAGTTGTACCAGTCGAGGTTTTCTTTCAACTTGGCGGCAAAACGCTCTGGGTGATACAGATCTTGCAAACGAATTGAGCGACGAGCGACTTTATCTTCGTACGCAGGGCCAATACCACGGCCGGTGGTACCGATCTTCATCTCACCTTTTGCAGCTTCACGCGCCTGATCGATGGCAATGTGATACGGCAAAATCAGCGGACAAGCTTCTGAAATACGTAATCGGCTAGCAACATCAATCCCGGCAGCTTCCAGCTCATCAATTTCTTTCAGCAAGGCTTCAGGAGAAATCACTACACCATTGCCGATAAAACAAGCCTTACCCGCATGCAAAATGCCTGAAGGAATTAAACGCAGAACGGTTTTTTTACCGCCCACCCACAGTGTATGACCGGCATTGTGACCGCCCTGAAAACGAACCACGCCTTGTGCGTGATCGGTTAACCAGTCAACGATCTTGCCTTTACCTTCGTCACCCCACTGGGTACCAATCACGACCACATTTCTGCTCATGCCAAACCTCACTATTAAAACCAACGTAACCAAAACACGCGATATCTACATATCGCGTAATGCACTAAGCGGCATACCCCAATCGAGGCAACACACCAGAGAAACTAATAATTAACAAGTAGCGGCCAGCGGCAATACCTGCCACTGACCATCTACCCGTTTAAGCTCACGATCAACACTGACCTCAGATGCAAGCACACCCAGATCGACCACAACAATATCGCCTGCACTGCGCAATGCACGAATGGCCGCCAATAAGGCGACATCATCTCCGCCCGGAGCCAGAACACCCGAGCGTAAAGACGGGAATGGCAGCGATGAAAACTCGCGTAAATCCATACTAAAACCAGTCGCCGGGCGGGATCGGCCAAATTTTTCGCCTACGCTATCATAACGCCCACCACGTGCTACCGCATTAGTAAACCCATGTGCGTAGGCAGCAAAAACCAGACCCGTATGATAGTAACTGCTGCGTAATTCGGCCAAATCAAAGTGCACAACAATGCCACGCAATTGCAAAGCAGCGGTCAGCTGATCAAGACTATCGAGGGCAGCCAGCACACCGGCCAGAGGTGGCAGCTTAGCCCTCGCCTTTGCAAGCACCTCATGCCCACCATAAAAAGAGGGCAGCAGTAATAAAGCAGCTTGTAGTTCAGGAGCAATAGCGGCAGTGACTTCGGTAATCGTCGATAAATCTTTTTGCTGTAAAGCTGCAAAGACTTCAGCGCGATGATTTCCCTTTAAGCCTGCCTCATCCGCCAACGCATGAAATAAACCAATATGACCAACATCTAAGCGCGGTGATTTTAAGCCTGCCAGCGCCAGGCTCTCAAACATCAACTCCACCGCCTCCACATCAGCGGCTACACCGGCACAGCCATAAATCTCTGCACCAATCTGGCGCGGCTCACGTGTCGCCAACACACCATCAGGCCGGGTATTGACGACTGAGCCTGCGTAGCAAAGCCGGGTAACACCCTGACGATTTAAAATATGTGCATCAATTCTGGCCACCTGAGGCGTAATATCAGCCCGCAAACCCATTTGCCGACCGGTTAGCTCATCAACCAGCTTGAATGTCTTTAAATCTAAAGCACTATCATCAGTGGTAAATAAAGACTCTACGTACTCGATCAGGGGCGGCGCAACTTGCTCATAGCCATAGCAGGCAAAGAGGTCGAGTACTTTACGCCGCAAAGCCTCAATTTGACGCGCTTCGGAAGGCAAAACGTCGGAAATATACTCGGGAAGGATCCAGTTGCGCATAGTCATTTGCTTTAAAAAATAAAGCCCTTCAAACAAAGGCCCGCCTGTACATACAGTACAGCGCGGGCACACACTTCTTAAAGAGATAGTCTAGCGAGCAAACAGCGCAAACACCAAACCTGCTAGCAAACACCCCAGACCAATGAGACGAATTTTAAAATCATCTAAGTCTGCTATTTTTTGCATTGTACTACGCCACACAGAAGGAAAGGCAAATGGCATGATTCCTTCAAAAATAAGCATCAATGCAAAAGCTAAAATTAATGAATCAATCACTTCGCTTTCGGGTTCTTCATGTATTTAAAGAATTCCGAGCTAGGATCAACCACCATCACATCGCTCTTCTTAGCAAAGCTTTGCTTATAGGCATCCATACTCTTATAGAAAGCATAGAACTCTGGGTTGCGGCCATACGCTTCGCCATAAATGGCAGCGGCTTTTGCATCGCCCTCACCCTTAATTTGCTGAGCTTTATTATAAGCATTTGCCAAAGTGACTTCGCGCTGACGATCTGCATCGGCTTTAATTTTTTCAGCTTCGGCCGAGCCTTCAGCACGCATTTGGTTGGCCACAGCTTTACGTTCGGACTGCATACGCTCGTACACAGAATTGAGCGTAGCGTCTTCCAGCTCAACGCGCTTGATCCGCACATCAATCACTTGCACACCAATCCGTGCCGCATCAGAATCGGCCACTTTACGTACCGTATCCATCACTTCATCGCGCTTGCCTGAAATCACGTCTTGCACTGTGCGCTTACCAAACTCATCACGCAGCATATTGTTTACCGTATTACGTAAACGCTCTACCGCCTTACGTTGGTCCACACCCACGGCCTTGTAGTATTTCTCTACATCGACGATTTTCCACTTAATAAAGCTATCAACCTTAACGTTCATTTTTTCAATCGTTTGGATACGCGCAGGCGTTTCTTCATCAATCGTTAAAATACGCTTATCAAAGTAGCGAACTTCTTGTAGCAAAGGCACTTTAAAGTTAATGCCCGGATTTTTAATCACACGCACCGCTTCAGAAAACTGGAAAACCACCGCGTATTGGCGCTGATCTACAGTAAAAAACGATGTTGAAAAAACAAACAAAGCCAATAACACCAAGGCTAAAGTAGGAAGGATTCGATTCATGCTGCTCTCCCCTTAGCGGCCGTCGCGCACGGTGGCGCGAACATTACGATTAACAGCGGCATCCGTTGCTACGGCTGCTTCAGCGGCTTTAACTGCATCCGTGGCAGCAGGTGCGGCAGATGCAGCAGGTACGCTCATTTGCATCAATTTATCCAAAGGCAAGTAGAGCAGATTGCCATTCGATTTTTGATCGATCAGCAATTTGGTCGTGTTTTGGAAGACCTGCTGCATGGTATCGAAGTACATCCGGTCCCGCGTCACTTGTGGTGCTTTTGCATATTCAGTGGCAACCTGCTTAAAGCGAGATGCATCACCTTCTGCTTGAGAAACAACGCGTGAGCGATAACCTTCAGATTCTTCTGAAAGACGTGCAGCCATACCGCCCGCCTTAGGAATCACATCATTTGCATAAGCCGTACCTTCGTTAATCAACCGCGCTTTATCCTGACGCGCTTTGACCGCATCAGAGAATGCCGCTTGCACCTGATCGGGCGGCTGCACATCGGAGATGTTCACACGAGAAACAGCAACACCTACGCCATAGCGATCAAGCAGGCTTTGCACGATTTCCTTGGTATCTTCACCAATTTTACCGCGGCCTTCATTCAGTACGTAATCAACTTTATTCTTACCTACCACTTCACGAATTGCAGTTTGTGCAATTTGTTTCACCAAATCTTTAGCATCACGATCTGTTGTGCGATTAAAGAACACAAAATCATGAGCAGATTTCAAGTTGTATTGCACTTCCAGACGCACTTCGAGGATATTTTGATCCCCGGTCAGCATCATAGACTCGTCCCCTGCACGGCCTTCGCCCCCTGGGGTTCCTACTTCTAAGCTGCGAATTTCTGTCATATTGACAATTTCGCGTGATTCAACCGGCCACGGCAAATGCCAATGCAGACCTGGCTTCTCTACCGTTTCTACATAACGGCCAAAGCGCATAATCACTGCGTTTTCCCGCTCGTCTACCACGTAAAATCCGGAGGCCGCCCAAAGCACAGCGACAGCAACCGCGACCACCACAGCAGCACCCGCACCGCGCCCATTGCCACCAGACTGGGGCGCGCCATCACCGCCTAAGAGACGGGATATTTTGCTTGTGATATTGCGAATAATTTCATCCAGATCAGGTGGGCCATTACGGCGACCACCCCATTGCGGGTCATTTTGACTCATTAGTTAACTCAGCTGTTTTTAGTGGATGGCTTAAAGCCTCAAGCAGCGCGGCGCGAAGTGCATCCAGACCAATACCTTGGGTTGCACTCAAACGCACAGCGCAAATTCTACCATACTCATCGTGATCAACACTTGCAGGCATATCGCGCAGATCAATTTTATTATTGACCATTAATTGTGGAATACGTTCCGCACCAATCTCACTTAATACCTTATTCACCTCAATTATTTGCATATCACGCAATGGGTGATTGATATCCACTACATGTAAAAGCAAATCGGCTTGAATCGTTTCTTCTAAAGTAGCATGAAATGCAGCCACTAAAGTATGCGGCAATTGGCGAATAAATCCCACCGTATCTGACAATACAATCGAGTTTTCCGGATCAAGATATAGTTTCCTTGACGTGGTATCTAATGTTGCAAACAATTGATCTGCAACATAAATTTTCGATTTAGTTAATGCATTAAATAAGGATGATTTGCCTGCATTGGTATAGCCCACAATCGCAACACTAAATTGCCGATTGCGCTCACGTGAACGGCGTTGAGTCGCTCGCTGCTTTTGCACCGTTGCCAGTTGATCTTTTAAACGCTTAACCCGAGTCCCCAGCAAGCGGCGGTCGGTTTCCAGCTGAGATTCACCCGGCCCGCGCATACCAATCCCGCCTTTCTGCCTTTCAAGGTGAGTCCAGCCACGAATAAGCCGTGTGGAAATATGCGACAGCTGCGCTAACTCCACCTGCAACTTGCCCTCAGCCGTACGAGCGCGCTGGGCAAAAATATCTAAAATCAAGGTCGTGCGATCAACCACACGACACTGCAATACTTTCTCTAAATTACGCTCTTGCGAGGGAGAAAGCTGATGATTAAAAATCACCAATTCCGCTTCATGTGCGCGAACAATTTCAGCAATTTCCTGCACCTTCCCTGTGCCCGCAAAATAAGCGCGATCTGGCCTGCTGCGCTTACCTTCCACAGTAGCAAGAATATTTGCACCTGCACTTTCTACCAGCTGAACGAATTCTTCAACACCATCCTGATAATCAAGCTCACCAAAATCAAGGCAAACCAAGATGGCCCTGTCTCCACCCTTATGGCGTTCAAACATGCATGACCTTTTAATTAACAAATACCGTATAAAGCCATTTCGGCCTTACACAAAAAACCCCGAAAGACCCTGTCCATCGGGGTTTTTAAACCATACAGCTTTGATTGAAGCCTAACAAAGAAATAAGATCAATAACGCGATTAGGCATCAACCACAACATCACTTACAGGCGGCAACTGGCCTGCGTGCTCATGCGGAATAGATACCGGACGTGAAGGAACGACCGTTGAAATGGCGTGCTTATATACCATCTGCGTCACATTATTCCTTAGTAAAACCACGTATTGATCAAAAGACTCAATTTGCCCCTGCAACTTAATCCCATTCACAAGATAAATGTAAACAGGCACATGCTCTTTACGCAGTACATTCAAGAATGGGTCTTGCAACATTTGCCCCTTAGTGCTCATTATTTTTTTCTCCAAATTCTTGTTATATCTTGATAGAGACAGATGGGTCTTACGCTTGTCAGCCCGATGAAAACCAGCAAATTAGCTTATAAATCAGACTAAACTTGAAAAAACTTTTATTTACTTTTACATAAAACCAGTTGTTTCGCCATTTTTATCTAGCTCTTCACTAACCACCACGCTTTTCAACGGACTGTTATAGTACAAAACACATTCTATGCCAAGCGTGAAAATTGCGAAATACTTTCAAGCTTTATCAGCGTTTACCGTATTTTTTTGGTTTCGCGCCTTTCAAGTGAACCATTGGCATTGCTTTACCACCACTCACTTGCTTTTTGTGTTCAAACGGATTGACGTTCTTTTTAAACTGAACACGTAAAGGCGTGCCTTGCAAATTGAACATCTTCATAAAGTGATGTTCAAGGTAACGCCAGTAAGAGTCTGGCACTTTTTCCAAAGCATTACCGTGCACAATCACCACCGGCGGATTAGTACCACCCTGATGGCAATAACGCATTTTCGGACGAACCTTACCGGCAATAGGCGGCTGCTGACGCTCGATCGCAATTTCCAAGCCACGAGTAAGCTTAGGCGTTGGAATTTTAATCATCGCAGCAGCGTAAGCCTGATCGATCGAACCAAATAACTCACCCACGCCCTGCCCTTGTAAGGCAGAAATATAATGGAATTTAGCGAACTCTAAAAAGCCCAGCTTACGAGTAATTTCCCGCTTGATCATATCTTTCTGAAACTGATCCGCCGCTTCCCACTTATTGATTGCAACCACTAAAGCACGGCCGGTTTCCAGTACAAAGCTAGCAATCCGCGCATCTTGGTCAGAAACTTCCTGAGTTGCATCCAGCACCAGCACTGCCACATTCGCGTCTTCAACCGCTTGCATGGTTTTAATCACCGAGAATTTCTCGATCACATCAGTAACCTTGCCTCGCTTACGCACACCAGCAGTATCAATAATGGTGTAGTTACGATCATTGCGATCAAACTCGATATAAATCGAATCGCGTGTAGTACCCGGCTGATCGAAAGCAATCACTCGCTCTTCACCCAAAATGGCATTCACCAAAGTGGATTTCCCCACATTTGGGCGACCAATAATGGCGAAGATGGGGTGATCTGCTTCTTCTTCTTCTTCTGGCTCAGGAAAGTCTTCGAGAATTTCATTCATTAATAGCCGTACACCCTCACCGTGCGATGCAGAGATCGCCACAGGATGGCCAAGACCTAACTCAAAGAAATCCGCGCAAACGACCGAGGCATTCATCCCCTCAACCTTGTTCACCGCAACCCAGACTGGGCGGGTGGACTGGCGCAAGCGATTGGCAATAATTTTATCTTGCGGGGTAATGCCGTTACGACCATCCACAATAAAAACGATAACATCGGCTTCGTCGACGGCCTGCAAGGTTTGCTTGGCCATTTCGAACATGATGCCTTCATCAACCACGGGTTCAAAACCACCCGTATCAACCACAAGGTAAGGCTTCTCGCCGACCAGACCGTGCCCGTAGTGACGGTCACGCGTCAGACCAGGGATATCGTGAACAAGTGCGTCGCGCGATTTGGTCAGCCGGTTAAATAGCGTGGACTTTCCGACGTTGGGACGACCGACCAGCGCAATTGTAGGTTTCATTTATTTACTTAAGCCTATTGAAAAAACATTGCCGGATAGCGTTTGCACCAGCAAATGCTCTCCAACCACTAAAGGACTCACCGCGATGCGCGCACCATCTGTAGCCAGCTGTGCGACAAAACTGCCGTCTTCTGTATTTAAAAAATGGGTGTAGCCTGCAAAATCAGCCACCACCAGATACTTACCCAGCACCGCCGGAGCGGTCACCGAGCGAGCGGCCAGTTTATCCTGACGCCAAACACTGCGGCCACTTTCACGCTCAAAGGCGCTCACATTACCCGCTGCATCTGCCGCATAAACATAGCGATAATCCATCGCCAAACCAGACCAACTCGATAATTCACGAGTCCAAGCTGCCGACCCTGTACTTGCATCAAAGCAGGCAATACGGCCCTGATAAGCAACAGCACATACTAAGCGCCCATCAACCACAGGAGGCGCAACCACATCAGTGACCCGCTCAAGCTCGGTGGCTCCACGAGGAATCGCCACGGGGCTATCCCACAGCACACGGCCATCTTGCAAGGAGAGTGCGACTAAACGCCCTCCCGACAAACCAGCATAAACCACATTGCCAGAAATAGTGACCGCTGCATAATTACGTAAAATCAAAGAAGGCAATTGCTTTTGATATTGCCACAGCTGTTTACCATCCGCAGCGGCATAGGCACTCACACGGCCATCGCCGGTTTTAACCACGACAACCCCTTTGTTTACTGCAGGAGGTGCCATAATTTCACTGGATGCCTGCGCACGCCAAAGAAACTTACCTGCGCGGTCATATGCCAGCACCACACCTTTAATTGAGCCCACCGCAATCACATCAGCGCCCAAACCCACACCGCCTGCAATTGCTTGCTCTGTTTTGATTTGCCAGCGGCTTTGACCGCTCAACGCATCCAAAGCCTGTAGTTTATCAGGCGAGCCTGCCACCACCACCAACTCACCATCCACCGCAGGCACAAAACGGAATAAGGTTTTATCCCCTACCGAGGCACGCCATTGACTGGAAACCGGCAAGCTTTGTGATATCTGCGGCAAAGGCGATGGTTCTGGTGCATTGCTGACGGTACTGCACGCAGATAAACCCAATAAAGACACTGCAATAGCTAAGCGATAAAGATCTTGCATTAAGAGTTCCCCAGTGCTTCCAGTTTCACTTCCACAAACTTCACGTTAGGTGCGTCTTTTGGCAGTTTAGCCACGGCTTGCTTATAGGCTTCACGCGCAGCTGTTTTATCACCTTTGATGAGCAATACATCGCCCTTGGCTTCAAAGAATAAACCCGCAAAGCTGGTTTCTTCATTCGATTTTAGGGTAGCCAAAGCATCGTCAAATTTTTTCTGATCCAATTGCACCACCGCCAAACGTAAACGGGCAATATCACGCAAGCCTGCTTCTTTGGCATGACTGATAACCCATTGCAACTGAGCGCTTGCGGCCGCTACATCATTGGCTTCAACACTGGCTTTAGCTAGCAGTAAGGCCGCGCGGGGTGCATACGCCGAGCTGGCGTAGTCTTTCTTCAAAGATTCAACCGCAACTTTCATTTTGGCCACATCTTTTGCCTCAGCCAGCTTATCCAGCTCTGCATACAGCACACCCGCCTTAGCAGACTGGGATTCTAAATGCGCATTCCAGCCTTTCCACCCTGCATAAGCCACTAGAACAGCAAGCAAGCCCACGGCAATCAACTTGCCCCAACCATCCCACCATGCTTTGAATTCAGCAATTTGTTCTTGTTCTTGTAGATCGAAAGCCATGTCTTTACTTCCCTTCGTAAGCGTTGGAAATCATCATTGCAAGTTCAGCCAAGGCAACCGTGCGTTGTTCACCCGCGCCTTCACCATTGAGTGTTTTAAGGTTTGCAGATTGCGTTTCTGCTTCTGCCTCGCCAATCACCACCGCAAACCGCGCCTGACTGGCATCGGCTTTTTTAAACTGAGATTTAAAGCTACCACCACCACAGTGTAAAACCACTTTCAGACCCTTAGCGCGCAGTTGCTGAGCCGTGGCAAAAGCCAGGCGCCCAGCGGCATCGCCAAGATGAACAATATACGCATCAGGTGCGGCAAGTGGCACAGCAAGCGCCTGTGCTTCAATCAGCAGTAAAATACGTTCAATGCCCAGACCAAAACCAACTGCAGGGCAAGGCTTGCCGCCAAGCATCTCCACCAGAGTGTCATAACGACCACCGCCCGCAATCGTGCCTTGCGAACCCAGATCGCTGGTCACCCACTCAAACACCGTGCGGTTGTAATAATCCAAGCCACGCACCAGACGCGAATTCACTTTATAAGTAATCCCGGCTACATCAAGTAAAGCCTTCAAGCCTTCGAAATGCTGGCTGGATTCTTCACCCAGAAAATCGCTCAATTTAGGTGCATTTTCAGCCATTTCTTGCAAGGCTGGATTTTTAGTATCCAGAACGCGTAATGGATTGGTATAAAGACGACGCTTGCCATCCTCATCCAAAATATCAACAAACTGCTCTAAGTAGGCAATAAGTGCATCACGATGCGCGGCACGCTCTTCCTTATCGCCTAGAGAGTTAATTTCTAAGCTGACATTTTTTAAGCCCAAACGCTGCCATAGATCGGCCAGCATCAAGACGATTTCCGCATCCACATCGGGCGTTGCCATACCAAACGCCTCAACACCAATTTGGTGAAACTGGCGATAGCGCCCCTTTTGCGGACGCTCGTGACGGTACATCTGCCCCATATACCAAAGACGCTGGGTTTGATTGTAAAGCAGGCCATGCTCAATGCAGGCACGCACGCAGCCTGCCGTGCCTTCAGGGCGCAAGGTCAACTTTTCACCATTGAGCTTGTCTTCAAAGGAATACATTTCCTTTTCTACAATATCGGTGTGTTCCCCAACACCACGAATAAACAGATGGGTCGATTCTACAATCGGCATACGAATATTTTTATAGCCGTAAGCGGCCAGCCAGTCGCGGGTTACCTGCTCAAAATAGAGCCAGACAGGTGACGCATCGGGCAGAACATCGTTCATGCCGCGGATACCTTGAATTTGATTAGACATTTATTTTTTTCTTAGTTTTTAGTTTACTTGAAATCTTCTCGGCCAAAACGACTCAAAGCCATCTGGCGTACCCGGCAGAGCATTGCTCATACCGCAAATACCTTGTACTCATCAGGCATTTATTTTAAAGATTCAGATCTGCGAGTTGGGCAAGGCTGATACCCACACGCACAGAGATTCAAGATCTAGATTACTTTCAGCGCAATCACCTTAGGGCGCACTTCCTGGCGCTTGATGCCGCCTTCGCCATAACGGGTCTGCACATAATCCAGCACAATGGCCTGGAAAGACTCACTGATTTGATCGCCTTTCAGGGTAACGGTTTTTTCGCCGTCCACATAGACCGGGCAAACAGGAATCTCGCCAGTACCCGGCAGAGAAATCCCGACATCAGCTAATTTGGATTCACCAGGGCCATTCACCACACAGCCCATGACCGCAACAGTCATGTCGGCCACGCCCGGATATTGCAAACGCCAAATAGGCATTTGCTCTCGCAGAAACGATTGAATGCTGGATGCTAATTCCTGAAACACCGTTGAAGAAGTACGGCCACAGCCAGGGCATGCGGTTACTAAAGGCGTAAATGAGCGTAAACCCATCGTTTGTAGAATTTCTTGCGCCACAATAATTTCAGTACGACGATCCCCGCCCGGCTCCGGCGTCAGCGAAATACGAATCGTGTCGCCAATCCCTTCTTGCAGAAGCACGGACAATGCCGCTGTTGAAGCCACAATTCCTTTCGATCCCATACCCGCTTCGGTCAAGCCCAAATGCAGAGGGTAATCGCAACGTGCAGCCAAGGATCGGTAAACCGAGATCAGATCTTGCACATGCGATACTTTACAAGAAAGTAAAATTTGATTCGGGTCTAAGCCCCAGCTAATAGCCTGATCAGCCGATTCCAACGCCGAAACAATCAACGCTTCACGCATGACCGCATCAGCAGGCAAAGGCTGTGCAAGCTTGGCATTCGCATCCATCAGCTTGACTACAACGGCTTGATCAAGTGAGCCCCAGTTCACCCCGATCCGTACTGGCTTTTTGTACTTAATCGCCTGCTCAATCATAAACGCGTATTTTTCATCACGCTTACTACCCTTACCCACATTGCCCGGGTTAATGCGATATTTAGCCAGAGCCTGCGCGCACTCCGGGTAATCTCTCAGCAAGCGATCACCATTAAAGTGAAAATCGCCCACCAAAGGTACATCGCAACCCATCGCATCCAAGTTTGCGCGAATCGTTGCCACTTGCGCAGCCGCTTCCGGGCTATTTACGGTAATACGAACCAGCTCAGAGCCTGCTTTCCACAGCTCATACACCTGCTGCGTGGTAGCGGCGGCATCCGCCGTATCGGTATTGGTCATGGACTGCACCACCACGGGGTGATCGCTGCCCACCCATACATTGCCAACCTGAACCTGGCGTGTTTTGCGGCGGGGAATTGAAATGGTTGTCATGGTCTACTTCAGCTCGAAAGTGGCTACATAGCCGCGGGTGTAAGTGGTCAAATCCACGATTTGATTACGGAAAACAAGCTTGGTCTGGGGGGCATTACCAATTTTCAAGCGATAAGGCGCAACACCAGCCACACTTTTAGCCATGCCGGGCTTGAGCAATTCGCTCACTAATTTTGCACCGGTTGCGTCTTGCACCTGCACCCAGGAATCTTGCAGCACAGAAATACTCAGTTCACCCTGCGAAGGCAGCACTGCCGCAACTTCACTCGCTTTAAGTACAGGCACACTCGCTGCAATAGGCTTTGCGGCCACAACACTTGCTGCACTTGCCACGCTAGCGACCTCGGCAGGCACGGCACTGGCATGATTCTCTGCCACTGCCGCTTCACTTGCCGCCTCAAGCACCACCACCTGCGGAAGCGTTGTGGTTGATGAAGCTACTAATTCGGGCTGAGCCGGTTGTTGCAAATACCAAACCACGCCACCCACACCTGCAGCAAAAGCCACCAGTACCACAAAGGCCAATAAAATTGAATTTGTCCTCCCCCCCCCTGACCCCAGCAGCACAGAAGCATCTTCATTCACACGGGGTAGAGCAGCCTGCTGCCGCTCTTGCGGCAAGCACGATTCCAAATGCGCCAGTAAGGGAGCCATTGGCAAATCGAGGAAGCGAGCATAATTACGAACAAATCCGCGCACGAACGTATTGCCGGGCAATTCATCAAAGCGCTCATTTTCGATCGCATCAATTTGGCGTGGCGTAAGTTTCAACTGAGCCGACACCTTGTCGAGCGTATAGCCCAGCTCTATCCGACGCGCTTTTAACGTTGCACCCGCAGATAAAACAGCATTTTGCGGCTCTGAAGAGGAATCAATTATTTCGGTCATACTCATCCGTTAATCAATCATACGAACCGCTTAATAAGCGGGCCATTTCTTGCGAATCGGGGAATTTCTTGCGTAATTGCTCTGCCAGCTTGTTTTCTGACTCTTTATTGCCAATCTGGTGCTCTAACTGAATGCCTAACCAAAGTAACTCGGCACTCGCAGGCGCTAATCGCTGCAATTCTGCGTAATAACGTTTAGCCAAGCCCGTATCTTTATTACGCATACCGTACTCAACCAGCTTTGCCCTTGCCGCTAAATTATCCGGTCGAATACGCAAGGCCCGTTCAAAATAAGTGCGGGCACTGGCTTCATCACCACTTTTTAATGCGCATTGCCCTGCGGCTAATAGTGATTTATCGGGCGTACTATAAAGCGCATTTTTTTGCGTGGCTAATAGGAATTGAATACCTTCCTGATACTGCCCTTTCTGGCACAGATACCAGCCATAGTTATGATTGATATCTGCATCATTCGGGGACAACTGCACGGCACGTAAAAATGACTGCCTGGCGGCTTCTTCCTCGCCTAACTCAGCATGAATCAAGGCCATAATATTATGCGCGGGTGCATAAGAGGAATTCACAGCAAGGGCTTTATTCACTTCTTCAATCGCTACCGCATATTGCCCGCGCTTTAAATACTCAGCACCCAATTGCGTTCGCAAAGAGGCCCTGTCTTCCTCCCCTTCTGCAGCACCTGCTAAGGGAGTAGAAAATAAGACTGCCATCATTACGAACGCACTTAATTTCATTGGGTATCGCCACTCTGAGGATGAAAAATAATTGCTTGTGCATCACCCGCCAAGCGCTTCTCAACGCGGCGGGTTTTATCTAATACTTGCCCGGCTAATTGGCCACAGGCGGCATCAATATCATCACCGCGGGTCTTACGCACCGTGGCGATATAGCCAGCGTTAATCAAAATATCACGAAACCGCATAATGGCATCCCGTTGCGAGCGCTTATAGCCCGAATTAGGGAAGGGATTAAACGGAATTAAATTAAATTTACATGGCACATCACGCACCAAGGCGACGAGTTCACGCGCGTTTTCTACGCTGTCATTAATACCATCGAGCATTACATATTCAAAAGTAATGAAATCACGCGGCGCTTTTTCTAAATAACGCGTACACGCTGCTAATAACTGGTGCAGCGGATATTTTTTATTGATCGGCACAATATCATCACGGATTCTATCATTAGGCGCGTGTAAGGACACCGCTAATGCCACCGGGCAATCTTCACGCAAACGATCAATCGCAGGAACAATCCCCGAGGTAGACAGCGTCACTCGGCGGCGGGATAAACCGTAAGCATTGTCATCGAGCATCAGCTTCATGGCAGCCACCACATTATCGTAGTTCGCCAGCGGCTCGCCCATCCCCATCATCACCACATTAGACACAATGCGGGTATCGCCATTTCTATTATCCACCAAGCCCGCATCTCCCAGACGCGAAGCATCCAGTGACATGCGGCGATTGGCCCACCACAGCTGGCCAATAATTTCAGCCGTGCTTAAATTCCGGTTAAAACCCTGACGCGCCGTTGAGCAAAAGCCACAATCAAGCGCACAACCCACCTGACTGGATACGCAAAGCGTACCGCGATCGTCTTCGGGAATAAATACCGCTTCAACACCATTGCCCGTACCCACATCCAGCAGCCACTTGCGCGTGCCGTCTTTGGCAATTTGTTCGGCCATCAAGGCTGGCGGTGTAACCGCAGCATCCAAGGCCAGTTTTTGCCGAAACGATTTGGCGATATCGGTCATCGCATCAAAATCTGGCTCGCCACGCTGATGAATCCACTTCATCAACTGCTTGGCGCGAAACGGCTTCTCGCCATATTGCGCCATCAAGCCGGCCAAACCCGCCGCATCATAATCCAACAAATTAACTGACATTAACTCTACCCACTATAAAAATCACTACTCAGCAACTACAGCTGCAAGATGTGCCAAGCAATTTACTATGCAGCTTACGGCCCAGCACATTACTCACAACTCAATAAAGCGGCCAGATGCAAGGCACCCAGCCCGCTTCATGATTAGCGGCTGTAAACTTCGGATGATGCAAAGAAGTAAGCGATTTCGATCGCTGCATTTTCAGCAGAATCAGAACCGTGTACCGCATTTGCATCGATAGAATCAGCGAAATCAGCACGGATAGTGCCAGCCGCTGCTTCTTTAGGATTCGTTGCGCCCATCAGGTCGCGGTTTTTCAAGATTGCGCCTTCGCCTTCCAATGCTTGAATCATGACCGGGCCAGAGATCATAAAGTTCACCAGATCATTAAAGAAAGGACGGGCAGCGTGCACAGCGTAGAAGCCTTCAGCTTCAGCGCGGGACAGTTGCTTCATCTTAGCAGCAACAACCTTAAGGCCTGCTGATTCAAAACGATCGTAAATCTTACCAATTACGTTTTTAGCTACTGCATCAGGCTTAACGATAGAAAGTGTGCGTTCGATAGTCATGTAATTCTCCAGAGGGTGGTTTTATAAGCAAAATATTTGCAGCGTATAAAAAACTCGGCTAGCCTGCTTGCAAATCATGCAAGCTACACGGGGATTAGATCTATTTTTTATACGTAAATTCAATTGGCAACAGGCAAAAATAGTGTTTCAACAACCCTTTTTTAGCCCGCAAAAATTGGATTAGCCGAACATTATAACAAATTCAAGTGAAACCGGCTGATGAACTGGTCTTCTATCAATAAAGCGCCATTTGCATCAGCAACGGACACTCATAGCAAATTCAAGTAAAACCGGCGAATGAACTGGTCTTCTATCATAAACCGCCATTTGCATCAGCAACGGGCACTCATAAAAAATTCAAGTAAAACCAGCAGATGAACTGGTCTTATCAACACAAGCGCAATTAAAAACAACAGCGGGCAATAACAATAAATCCAAGTAAAGCGGGCAAATTAACGATCAACCCCTTCATGCGCCAGCCACCCCGTTAGCAAGCGCTCCTAACCAACTTAAGTGAAGCAGGCCAATGAACGACGCCCTAGACCCCATTCTTCAACAAGAAGCTCAGCGCAAACTGAAAGTTCAACTCGCATGGCGACTGGGTATTGCTGCCACATTAATTGTGCTGGCGCTATTTGGCATCAACTGGCTTGATCGCCAGAAAGACGCCCCAAGCGCGATCAACACCCCGACCCCCATTGCAGTACCCACCGCAGAGCCAACACCCGAAGCGCTCCCCATTCCCAGCGCTCCGCCCACAGCCAGTGCAGCGATAGAAGCCAGCAGCACCTTAAGCATTAGCACGCCCATTGCATCGAGCTCGGCATCTGGGTTGATTGCTGGCGCAGCACACAAAAGCCTGCCCACGCCAACAAACACCCCTATCAACAAGCCCACTTTGAAGTTAGAGCCCATCGCGCCAATACCCGGCAGCAAACCGGCACCAGCCACAAGCCTCCCCACCATCAACTCGCCAATGACTGAAGCCCCCCTTAAACCTGGCATAGCCACACCGCAAGCCACCACAGCAACGCCTGTTGCACAGACACCTGCCTACCCGGCGGCACACACCCCCAATGGCTACACAGTACAAGCGGGCGTTTTCTTGCAAGCACAAAACGCAGAGAAGTTACTCAGCCAACTCAAAGCAGCGGGCGTTCCCGCTTACACCGAAACCCGTGTGCAAATTGGCCCGTTTAAAGACAAAGCCAGCGCCGATGCGGCAGCAGCAAAGCTCAAATCAATGGGTATTAACCCCATTGTGCGTGGCAATTAAACTTCCCCTTCACAAGGATAGATATGCAGCAATACTCACTTAGCCTCAGCGATCAAGACGACAAACTGATCCATCAAGGAATCATTGCACCACTACGTGCGTACAACCAAAGCCAAGCGGCCCCCAGCAAGCACCGGCCCCTTGTGATTGCGATAAGGGATAAAGATGATCAGGTGATTGGCGGCCTATGGGGCCACACCCACTTTGACTGGTTGTTTACAGAGTTATTAGTGGTACCAGAATCACTTCGCGGCCAAGGCATTGGCACAGCCCTGATCCAACAAGCCGAACAAGAAGCGATCTTGCGGGGTTGCCACGGCGCATGGCTCGATACATTTGAATTTCAAGCAAGAGGCTTTTATGAGCAACTTGGCTATAGCTGCTTTGGTGAGCTAGCAGACTACCCCAAGGGGTTCGCTCGCTTTTTTATGCAAAAACAACTTATCAGCACAAAGTAATCTGCAAAAAACTTACCACCAACAACCCGAACTATGCCTTAAAGTGCTTACGGGCAGCGACCCACTGCTGCAGTGGCTCGCCGTCCTCGTCAGTAAGGCACTCACCACGCTCAAACCCCAATCTTTGCACCACCTTGATTGAAGCAGCATTACCTGGGTTGATTTGCGCCAAGACCTCATTGACCTCAGCACTTAAAAATGCGCGATGAAGCAGCTCGCCCACCGCCACCGTTGCAAAGCCTTGGCGCTGATAAAGAGGCAAAACGCCATAGCCAAGCTCTATGCGCCCATTGATAGGTGGATGCTTAAAACCACAACTTCCAAGCACCACTTGGTCAAAGCGGCGCAATATATAAAACGGCCTTGCCCAATGCTCTGCTACCCCAGCATGCAGCATCTGAATAGCACGTTCGGCAACAAAGGAAGGGAGCAAGCCATCAGCATCTGCCTGAGCACATGCGTGTAAGTCGACAATGGATATGGCTTGTAGCTGCATTGCCCCTCCCTTTCTTTAATTAGGTAGTTCTATCCGATCAAGCACATACAGCACTAAATGCTCTTCATGAATAAATACGCCCTCGACCAACATGGCGTTTTTCTCAAAACCATAACGCTCAAAGCCCAAAGCGTAATACAGCGCTTTTGCACTCTTATTTTCTGTATTCACGCTCAAGGTTATTTGCACAATATGCGGACCTGAATAAGCATCATCAAGCAGCGTTAATAAGCAGCGGGCAATGCCTTTTTTTCGCGGCGCTTGCTTGGGTATAAACGCCAAATATATTCGCCTTATGCTTTAATTTTGCAGCGCAACTTTTCCTTAATCCTGCAATCGCAATTAGCTCTGCCCCATAAAAACGCCACAAATGGCACCTTGTGAATCACTCAGCAACTACCGAAAAACTTTCAATGATTCTGCCTCGCCTTCACCATTTAGCATAAAAGAAGCTAGCGAATTTTGTACCGCCTCTGGCCGTACCACTCTGAGAGCCGCAGCCTTACCGAGGCTTGGTTTTGCTCTGTCAGCCCCTCTTAAACGCAATCACATGATCAATTTCCAAGCGAATGCCAATATCCTCACCCACAGCATGATTGTGGTGGCTAGGCACGAGGGATAGCACTTTCTGACCGGATGGCAGAGCTAAGGTGTAAAGAAACTGCGCCCCGCGAAAGGCTTTAGCCAGCACTCTGGCCTTCATACTGCTCGCATCATCGTGCAGCACATCATCAGGCCTAACCAATACATCGGCGTTGCAGCCCATGCTGCAATCGGCAGGGATTTTGCCGTGCACGATACCCAGCTCCATCTCAACCCGGCCCGATGCCGCGACAATACCCGGCAGCAAAACACCTTCGCCGACAAAATCGGCCACAAAACGATCCAGCGGCTGGTGATATAAATCGTAAGGCGTGGCCCATTGGCGGATTTGCCCTTCGGCCATCACGCCCACTTTATCGGCCACGGCAAAGGCTTCTCTTTGATCGTGGGTGACTAAAATCGCCGTCATGCCCGCCGCCTTTAAGATGGCGTGCACTTCCTGCCCCAGCCTTTCACGCAGCTCTACATCCAGATTAGAAAAAGGCTCGTCCATCAATAACAGCTGTGGGCGCGGTGCCAGCGCTCTGGCCAAAGCAACGCGCTGCTGCTGCCCCCCCGATAATTCATGCGGGTAGCGATGCTCAACATGGCCTAAACCAACCAATTGCAAAGCATCGGCCACGCGTTCGGCTTGCGCGGCTTTGCTCTCGCCACGCAAACCAAAAGCAATATTACCCGCCACGGTAAGATGGGGGAAAAGTGCGTAATCCTGAAACACCATCCCAATCTGACGCTGCTCTGGCGGCAGCATTCTGGCAGCGCTACTGACCTGGCTCCCTGCTAGTACAATCTCACCGCCAGCAGGCTTTTCAAAACCTGCAATCGCTCGCAAAACCGTGGTTTTACCACAGCCAGACGCCCCCAACAGGCAGCCAATTTCGCCCTCCTGCAAATGCAGTGATAAATTTTCAACCACAGTACGATCGCCAAGGCGAATCGCAAGATCAGAGAGTTGCAGCATATATATCCTCAAAACAAACCAAACCTAAGTTCTGTAGACACGGAGAACACAGAGTTTAAAAAGAGAGGACACGAAGAGAAAGACCTCGACTTATATAAAAAGCATTCAGCCTTTTGGTTTTCTTCATGTGCTTTGTGTTCTTTGTTTTTCTCTGTGTCTACAGATCTTTTTGACCTTTTACACATCAGTCCTCGGTTTTTCTGACCAGCAGAATGACCGGAATTAAGCCCATCAATACGATAAAGAAACTTGGCAGGGCTGCGCGTTCCCACATGCCTTCGGAGGTCATTTCAAATACCCGTACGGCCAAGGTGTCCCAGCCAAAGGGCCGGGTCATCAGCGTAATGGGCATTTCTTTCATGACATCCACAAAAGCAATCAATAGAGCAGTCAGCAGCCCACCACGCAATAGCGGCAAATGCACACGTCTGAGCACTTGCCTAGATGACAGGCCCAGCGATCTGGCGGCATCTTCCTGATTGCGGGTAATTCGCTGCATAGCCGCATCAATGGGTGCAAAGGCCACGGCCATAAAGCGTGCCGCCAGCGCCAGCAACATCACAAGCAAAGTGCCTTTTAGAACTTGCGTAGTAGCAACACCAAAGTAAGCCAAAACGGGGATCAGCAGATTATCCAGCCAAGCAATCGGGATAAACACCCCCACAGCAAGCACCGTTCCCGGCACGGCGTAGCCCAATGTGGCAAGGCGCACCAGCCAGCGCGTATCTTTATAGCGGCGCTGCGCATAAACCAGAATCAAGCCCAAGCCCGTCACCAGTAGTGCCGCCATCCCGGCAATCGCAATTGATCGCAAAATAAACCACGGATAGCGCTCGTCAAAATCAAGCACCCACACACTTTTCACCCACACCAAGAGCTGGATAAAAGGGATCACAAACGCGACAAGCAGCACCACACTGCACCAGGCCAGTGCCAGATAGCGCCCAGCGCCGCGCAAAACAATCCGCTCAGCCGATCCACCGCGTACGGCGTAATGCCTGCGGCCACGCCCCCATTGCTCGGCCACAGCCAGCGCCAACACAAACAGCACCAGGATTGAAGCCAGCTGTGATGCGGCTGGCAAATTAAATAAGGAGAACCACGACTGATAAATGGCTGTAGTAAAGGTGTCGTAATTAAAAATGGAAACCGTGCCGAAATCGGCCAGCGTTTCCATGAGCACCAACAACACACCACCCATCAGCCAAGGCCGGGCCATCGGCAAAACAACGCGAAAAAATGCCATGCGCCGGGACATACCCAGCATCTGTGCGGCCTCGATGCCGCGCTTACCCTGAGTTAGAAACGCGTTTCTCGCTAGCAAATAGACATAGGGATAAAACGCCAAGGTGAGCACCAGAATCACCCCGCCCGTCGAGCGAATGCGCGGGAACCAAGATGAATCGCCTGTCCATTCCCGGATCAGGGTTTGCACCGGGCCAGTAAAATCAAGCAAGCCCACTTGTACAAAAGCCAGCACATAGGCGGGCATGGCTAGCGGTAGCATCAAACTCCAGGCAAAAAATCGCCGCAAGGGGAAATCACAAACAGCCGTCAGCCATGCGAGTGAAACACCGAGCAGCAGCACGCCCGCCGATACGCCCAGCATTAAAATAGCCGTGTTTTTAAGCACTCGGGGTAAGACATATTCAGACAGGTGCTGCCAGATTTCTGGCTGTGGATGCAAGAAGGAAGACAGCACAACCAACAGGGGAATCAACGTCAGTAAGGCAATCGGCAGCGCGTACAGCGATCCTTTAGAAAACAATTTTTGCATCGTAAAGCCCAAAGTACTTTTCAATCCCGCTCACGGGGACAACCAAACAAAGCCAAAGAGAAACGGGCAAGACAGAAAATCTGCTTGCCCGTACCGTATTATGAAACGAGACACCATCGCTTACAAGGAGCAACCCTTATGCGCGAGTCTGGCGTCATTTAATTATAACGCTTGCACTAGCGACCCGTTGGACCTGAGCTCTAAACGAAAAAACGTCCAACTTGAGTTCAACAGACGGCTACTGATTAACGATAGCCCGCTCTATCCATTAAACGCACTGCAGTCGATTGCAACTCACCGGCCTTAGATACATTAATTACGTTTGATTTAAACGGGCCCCAGCTCGTAACCAGAGGGGAGGCCTTAATTTTAGGATTTGCAGGGAATTCCATATCTTTATCTGCATAAAGATTTTGCGCTTTTTCTGACGACAACCATTCCAGCAGCTTCACCGCACCCTCTGGATTTTTGGCGTAACGTGTCACACCCGCGCCAGACACATTCACATGCACGCCTTCTGCCTGCTGATTCGCCCAGAAAACACTAACCGGCAAGGTAGGCTGCGCTTCAATCAGACGGCCAAAGTAGTAAGTATTCGCAATTCCCACTTCGCACTGCCCTGCTGCAATCGCTTTCAGCATGGCGGTATCGTCTTGGAATACGTCGGTTGCTAGGTTGTCCACCCAGCCACGGACGATTTTTTCAGTTTTAGGCTCGCCATACTGGGCAATCATCATGCCAACCAAAGACTGGTTGTACACTTTTTTGGAAGTACGCAGACACAGCTTGCCTTTCCACTTTGGATTGGCCAAATCTTCATAGCTGGATAAATCGGCGGCTTTTACTTTATTTTTATTAAAAAACATTGTCCGTGCACGCACCGACAGGCCATACCATTCACCTTTTGGATCACGCAAATGGGCCGGGATATTTTCATTTAAAGTATTTGATTTGATCGATTTCAGCAGTCCCATATGCGATGCCTGCCACAAATTACCTGCATCCACCGTGATCAGCGCATCGGCTGACGTGTTTTGTGCCTCAGCACGCAGGCGCTCAAGCAAAGGCCCTTCTTTATCAGTCAGAAGCTTTACTTCAACGCCGGTTTCTTTAGTAAACGCATCCAGCAAAGGCTTTAACAACTGCTCATTTCGCGCCGAATACAAAGTCACACTTTCAGCGTGGGCAAAAGAGGTGGCAGCAAGCAGAGAGGCAAGAACAAGACGCTTCACAGGAATTCCTTATATTAATTTAAACAAACGCCACGGAGATTGGAAACTATTCTCAATAGCATATAAGAATGACACAGACAGTCCAAGAAAGAAAGCCACAAATAGAGCCCTAAACCCTATCCATTATCGCGCCAAGCAATTCTGCATTCCGACCATAGGCTTTAATCCTGAGAGGCCTAAAAACGCCCACTGCAATGGATCAAGGATAGCGCCCTATCTTTTTGAAGCTCAGCACCCTAAAAAATAAATCACGCCCTGCTTGCCCGGGGGCAGCCGTCCTGTCTGGCACCCGCTCAGCAAAAAATTCATTCAGTAATGGAATAAAGCCTCGGGGCCGTACGTCCACCCTAATAAGGATCGCTTTGCATACCGCACAGCCCTTTTCATTAGACAGGATCAATATGACGCTCCCTTTTCGTGCAAGCACAGTGCAGCTATGTACCGCACTATTATCCCTAACTTGCAGCACTGGTTTATGGGCAGCGGACATGAGCCCCGTAAAATTTGACGGCCAGATCCGTAACAATTCGCTGGCCCTAAGCCCAGATGAAAGCACTGCCGTGGTGTCTTATAGCGAGCGCTCAGAGCTGCTTGTTTATGATCTTAAAAAAGGCGAGCTTCGCCAGACATTACAAGGCTATATCACGCCAAGAAATATTGTTTTCGCACCGGATGGAAAATCGTTTTATGTTTCCGACAGTAGCCTGGGTGAGATCATAAAAACGGATACCGCCACACTTCAAACCCAATCGCGGATTGCCACCGGCCCCGGCGCCTTTGGCACGGCCATCAGCAAAGATGGCCAAAATTTATATCTGAACAACCAAGCCTCAAACACAGTCACCCGCTTTGATACCCGTAGCGGGCGGGCTCGCAGTGTAATCACCGGCTTTGCTCAGCCACGCCAAGGGTGTACGGCTAAGCCCCGATGGCAGCAAGCTCTATGTCACCAATTTTTTAGGCGATAACGTCACTATTGTTGACACCCAAACCGACAAAATTGAGGGCGAGATCAAAGACTTCAGCAAGATTCGCGCAATTTCAATCAGCGCAGACGGCAAGACCCTGTTTGCAGCCAATAGCGGCACGCACACCATTGCAGTGGCAGATATTGCCAAGCGGGAAATCCAAAACCTTGTCTCTGTTGGCCGAGAGCCTTACGGCGCAGCGCTATCGCCAGATGGCCGTTTTATTTATACGGGCAATCTGGCAGATCAGACCGTTTCGGTGATTGATGTTGGCACTCTGCAGGTGGTTGCCACCATCACCGGCTTTAAGCAGCCCCGTCAAGCCATTGCATTTACCCGCGACGGCAAATGGGCCTATGTACTGAATGAAGATTTAAGCATTGCCAAAGTTGACCGGGATACCCAAAAAATTGTGCAGCAAATCACGGCCCCTTAAAAAAGTCAGCCTCCCTTTAGATAGATAAAGCGACGCGGGATTTATTCCGCCCAGCCTACTGTTTTCCCCGACCGACAACACAAAGGATTAATCAGCCATGTTTAAATTCACTCTTTTACCCGCAGCCCTCATTTTGCTAAGTGCTCATGTTTTTGCCTCACCCGCAGAAGACAGCCGCGCTCACTTTCAAAGCATCGCCTCAGGGAATGTTGCACAACTGATGCAAAACTACGCCGAGCAAGCCCAGTTCAACTGGATAGGCGGCCCTATTGATGGCCACTATGCCGGCAAAACAGCCATCAACACGGTATGGAGCAAATTCACCCAAGCACAGGGCACGCAAAAGGTGAGCATCGACAAACTGGAAGAATCACTCAACCCCAAAGGGGCCACCGTCACCGCCAATGTCTTCTTTGATGGTAAAGCCAAGATCAAGGTGCGCTATGTGCTGACCTGGCGTGAAGGAAAAATCATCAATGAAACATGGCAAATTGATCCACAATTAAACTTTAACTAAGCGCGTTCCATGCGGTGCGACGAACACGAACTGCTGAATATGCTACCTCGCCTGCGCAGATATGCGCGGGCGCTGGTGCGGCATAAAGAGGAAGCCGATGATCTGGTGCAAGACACGCTGGAACGCGCATGGCTGAAATCCAGCCTGTGGCGAGGGGTGTCCGATATGCGCGCCTGGCTGTTCAGCATCATGCATAATCTGCACGCAGATGGTGTACGCCGCCCGCGCATTCACACGGTTGAGCTGGATGACAATACCCCGGAAATACCTATTGCCGCCCGGCAAGGAGAACAGCTGGCGATGCGTGATTTACAAGCGGCACTCAATCAACTACCTGATGAGCAAAGAGAAATCTTATTACTGGTGGCACTGGAAGAAATGGCTTACGCAGATATTGCTACGACATTGAATATCCCTATGAGCACTGTCATGTCCCGGCTATCCAGAGGTCGTGAGCGCTTGCGCATTGTGCTGGAAACACAAGCCGAACCTGTCCGTTTAAAAATCGTCAAATGAGCACACCATGAAGAATTCGACGCACACGGTGACTGAAGCAGAGCTCCACGCCAGTATTGATGGCCAGCTTGCCCCGGCCAGACAGCAGGAAGTTGAAGCTTATCTGATATCCCACCCCGAAGAAGCGCAGCGCATGCAAAGCTATCAGGCGCAAAAACAAGCTTTGCGTGATTTATATAATCCCGTACTCAATGAAAAACTGCCCACCCGCCTGCAATATGCAGCCAGGCCATCAAGGCCATGGCATTTACAAAGGATTGCCGCTGGCATCGTCATCGCAATCAGTAGCGCCGGATCGGCATGGGTTGCAAGGGGGCTGGTCGATGAAAACACACTCCAAACCGCCTCTACCCAGTCTTCTTACGCCAATTACGCCCCCCCTAAACTGGCCGGTTTTGCCCAGCGGGCCGCCGTGGCCCATGTGGTATACAGCCCGGACAAACGCCGTCCTGTTGAAGTTGGCGCGGATCAGGCACAACAGCTGGAGAAGTGGCTATCGCACCGCTTAGGCGCCCCGATCAAGCCGCCCAGCTTGCAATCAGTCGGCTATACCCTGATCGGCGGCCGACTCCTGCCGGGCGAGCGCGGGCCGGTCGCCCAGCTGATGTATCACGATGTATCCGGCCAGCGGCTTACGCTTTATGTCACCCAAGAAATCACGCCTCAAGCCCAAACCACATCCGCCTTTCAGTTTGGCCAGGACGGGCCGGTCAATGTGTTTTACTGGGTGGATAAAAACATGGGTTATGCGATTTCAAGCGGCACGGCTCAACCGGATTTACTGCGCGTTGCCCAGTTTGTTCACCAGCAAAAAATAATGATCTAAGCCCGGCAGACAAAAAAATACCCTGATCCTGCCTGTGACAGCACTTAAGTACAGGCGTTCGGATCAAAAAACGCTGCACCATTTTAGCGGCCATGCTATGGGCAAATTTTTGGCTGGACAATCACGGTCGTAACGCTTAATTTATCGAAAATTAAGATCAGCTACTTTCTGTCTGAGCCCGTATGCTCAGCAAGTAACACATCCCCATCCTGCCTTTAATCGAGTCTCCGCCATGCTCTGGTTTCGTAATATTCAGCTCTACCGTCTTAGCCCCGAACATGCCCTTTCGGCCGAATCGATTGCCGAATGCTTAATTAAAAAGCCTTTTTTCCCCTGCGGCAGCCATGACCTGATGTCGCAAGGCTGGATTCCTCCAGCGCCTCACGTACCGGACGAGTTTATTTTTGCTCGCCAAGATATGGTTTTGGTTTGCTTAAAAACTGAAGAAAAAATCCTGCCTGCTGTGGTAGTCAAACAAGAAGCAGAAGAGCGTATCCGTCATATTGAGAAAGAAGAAGCACGCAAAGTAGGCCGTAAAGAAGCCAAAGATATTCGTGAACGTGTAGCGGAAGAATTGCGCCCGCGCGCCTTTACCCGTGTCAGCACCCACCGCGCCCTGATCGATTTAAAACAAAACTTGATTCTGGTGGATAGCGCCGCAGCAGCCAGAGCAGAAAATCTGCTGGTTAGCCTGAGAGACGCGCTGGGTAGCTTGCCAACGCGATTAATTCAGACACAAATCACCCCACAAACCGCCATGACCAGCTGGCTGGAAAACGAAGTACCGGTGCCCTTTGAGCTAGATGCCGATTGCGAATTAAAATTCCCCGGCGACGATGGCGCGATTGCCCGCTTTGTACGCCAAGATTTGCACAGCGAAGAAGTTAAACAGCACTTAGCCACCGGTAAGCTAGTCAGCAAAATGGGCATGGCGTGGAATGAGCGGATTGCTTTTCAGCTGACTGAAAAGCTAGAAATCAAGCGCATGAGCATGCTGGATGTATTGCAAGACGAACTAAAAGACGCCGATGTGGACACGCAAGACGCGATGTTTGAATCCAGCTTTGCACTAGCCACCGGTGAATTACGCCAATTTATTCCTGAGCTGATCACTGCGCTGGGTGAAGAGCTAGCTAGCTAAGGCTTCTCCCGTTACAGGCTGCAATAGGCGTCTCAGCTAGAAAAATAGTTACAGGCACAGCAAAATTCTTCAACTGGCCTTTTTAACTACACGCAAGCAGACCCACGCGGCCGCTTTGCCTCGGCCAAGCTGACTTACAAACTCTAAAGATTCCCCTTTTTTTGGCTTAGCGCTCTTTTCAAGCCCCGCAAAAATATTGCGGGGCTTTTTTAATGCCATGATTTGTTTTAAAAACATGCTTCGTTTTATATCCCCAATTGAGAAGCAGGGAATTATTACTTTGCAAACACACTGTAAATTTTATGTGAAATGTAAGACCTGACCCCATTACTTCATTCAAGCATTACTTCATTCAAGAATGGTTGATTTTTTGAACGACCCAGCCAATAAAATTAATTTACCCACGCAAGTAGGAGTGATGTAATTGGACACATTACGTTTTTTATTTTTATCTTCTATTTTTTTTCTTAGTGGATGTGAAAAAAAATTTGATTATGAAAAAGAAGAATTAGAGCCAGATGTTGAATCTTATTACACTATAAAAAACAGGAGGATATTAATCATAAAATCTACTAGGGATTTTGAAATTAAGCAGATTTTTATTAATAAAACAAATGAAAAAGAAGAACTGGAGGCTACTTGTATATCAACTTGCCTAATGAATAAAGACTTAATCATTGAAAACAATATGCCAGGCTTTACTATAAAAGGAGCTATGATCCGTGAAATTAAAGACGATGAAGAGTTTAATGTGAGGATAGCTATCGATGTTGGGGCAAAACATGTGGTTGGCTCAACAGCAAAGAAAAAATAATTTACCAAAGATATGCGGGTCAGGTCTTATTAGTTTGCATAAAGCATAAAACCTACCCCCTATTATTTTTCACTATGCACTTCAACAAATCCACCAAAATAAACATAAGAACAAACACAAACCAAAATATGAATAACTAATTATTAAAAATAATAATAACTAGTTCTGTTATCCAGCCTTGCACCCCATGTGTGAGGGGTGAAAATACAACACATAAAATCAAACACTTAGCATTAAGGCGCATTACAGGGGATCACCACAAATCGCAACAGATAAGCCTCCTGCCCCGCAAAAATCCCGCAGGAAAATTAATTAATAAGACAGCTAAGATATATATTTTTATGCTATATAAAGACAAAATCTTACACTGCACTCCATGCAATCAATCGCCAACCTGACTCAATAGCGAGGTAAAGGTTGAAATTCTCGCTCAATCGAACATATTACAATTGCATAAAACACTTCAGGCCCCGTCTCACAAGGGCTTTAAAGGGGACGCAGCGTTTTTATACACCCAAGGTCGTGGTTTTTCTGCCGTTTTAGGGTGTCTACATCTTGTTATGCATAGGATAAGAATCCGTGGCGATTTTTGACATCTTTTCAAAGCGGCAGAAAAAACTACGGGGCGAGATGCCGGATGTCTATCAATATTTAGAGAT
Source organism: Janthinobacterium sp. B9-8 (assembly GCF_000969645.2). NCBI lineage: Bacteria > Pseudomonadati > Pseudomonadota > Betaproteobacteria > Burkholderiales > Oxalobacteraceae > Janthinobacterium > Janthinobacterium sp. B9-8. Next base: position 1,031,156 of record NZ_CP014222.1, on the reverse strand, counting down.
TCCAAACGCGCTACGCGTGCAGATTGTCCATATATTATAGCGCTCAATATACGCATTCTGCTGCGGGTTACTAGGCTGAATATAGGCGAATTCAATTGATTGTTGTTCCGCCCAATTCTTTAATATGTGGCTAATATATTCAGGCCCATTATCTGATCGAATTCGCTTAGGCTTGCCGCGCCATTCAATGATTTGATTCAGGCTGCGTATTACGCGTTCTGCTGGCAAAGAGAAATCGACTTCAATACCTAATCCTTCCCGATTAAAATCATCAATCACGTTAAATAAGCGAATGCTGCGGCCATCGGCCAATTGATCGTGCATAAAATCCATCGACCACGTTTCATTTTTTGCTGCCGGTACTGCTAATGGCTCTGGCGTTTCGCGTTCTAAGCGCTTTTTAGGCTTAATCCGCAGATTTAACTCTAAATCACAGTAAATCCTGTAGACGCGTTTATGGTTCCAGTGTTTTTTCTTGACGTTGCGCAGATGTAAAAAACAAAGGCCAAAGCCCCAGTTGCGATGAGTTTCCGTGAGCTGGAGCAATGAATCAGCGATTTGAGCATTTTCTGCATCCAGCTTGGCCACGTAACGATAGCATGTCGTGCTGATTACAAAACTGGCGCAAGCCGCACGAATGGACACGGCCTTGGTTTCAACGGCCCAGCGAGCCATCTCGCGACGCTGAGATGGCTTTACCACTTTTTTGACATGGCCTCCTTGATGATATCCGCCTGCATTTGGGCTTCGATATACATCTTTTTAAGGCGCTTATTTTCGTCCTCCAGCTCTTTCATCCGCGTCATCATCGAGACGTCCATGCCGCCAAACTTAGCGCGCCATTTATAAAAAGAGGCCGAACTCATGCCGTGCTCGCGGCACAGATCGGGGACGGTCGAACCGGCTTCGGCCTGCTTTAAAATCGCCATAATCTGGCTGTCAGAATAACGTACTGCTTTCATGTAGAAGCTCCTCAAAGACTGCGAGAAAATTCTACTTAAAAATGAGCTGGTTTTGTGGGGGGATTACCAGTGGAACGACAAAAAACAAGATTATGCACTTGTGAAAACAAATGGTTCGGCGTAATAGCCATCTAAAAACTGATTCAAACCGCTCACTGGGACGGGCCAACTAACTTACAGGTTCAGGTCTTAAATTTGAAATGAATACAACAACCGATTTGAGAATAGATTACGTTAACCTATCTTGGAACTACACTTTTCCACCAGAGATAGAGACGGCCCTCGAAGACGACTATGTAGTAAATCCAGATTTTTACGACGAGGAATCACTAAAGAGGGTGAAATGCTTGCTGCTAATAGCACCAGATGCTTCCCCACAGCAAGCACTCTGCGAAGCAAAACGAGAGCACCCTGTCTTTCGATGAATCCAAAAGACTGGAAAGCCCACCTCTAGATTTATTGGTACTGATGAATAATGAAAAAATATGGGACTTACAAATTAAGCTCCAATTTTTGAGGTTTTACTACCAAGTTTCAGTACGCAGCACCGCCTGATAATGGGTATTGCGCACAATGCAACAATCGGCAATAAGTCCGCAAATTATGCAAGCTTTTATAGAGGCATTCTTTACCATTTAGAGCCATATTTGGCGCGGCTTAAGCCATCCTCATGCAGGTGCATAAAAAATAGTGTGTTAAGTGGGCAGGCGTGGCGGGGTCGCGAGGGCGCGCGATGGGGGCTGAGGCAGATTCTTCTCAAAATACAGGCGTAAAAAAGCCCGCGCTTGCAGGCTTGCTGTTTGCTTGGGTTTGTTTACGCCACCACGTAAGGCTTGAAGCGGATCACCTCCACCCCCAGCCAGTCGTTTAACTCTTTCATGCGCTCCTGCAAGGGTTCAATCTCGTTATAAGCAAACACCGTGGCGGCCTTCTCTACATCGCCCAAGCCACTGGTGTTGTTGGGGATGATGCCCATCAGTTGTGCCGGTACGCGATGGGCGCTCAGCTGGTCGTCGCGGCTTACGTTCTTAATATTCCAAAAGTCACCCTTAGCCGCCACTTCTGAGATCGGCAAGATCTGCCTGCCGTCCTTCTTGCCGCCAGGCGCGTACACCATTAAGTTTTTAAAATCCCCTAGGCCTTTGCTGCCTTGTAGTGCGGTGCGCAGATCATCGATATAGCTTTCGTTTTGCATGGCGTCGGTCATGTACAGGATAAAACCGGCGAGAGAAAATGAGGCCACGGATCACAGAGCCGTCGAACCTATGAATTCCTTTGTAAAACACGACACCCCCTGTCGAATCAAGGATTCAAGGCCTTACGAGCACCGCCTTAAGCTAAAGCACCATCAGGCAAGCTCTTGATCCCCAATCAAAAAAATCAAGTGCTTAAGCATATTTCACCCCATCCACTCCACTTTCTAGCTATTTTTCGCCCATCTTACACCATTCCCCATACCTTATATTCCAAATAGATATATGCATTAAATTTTATATTCTTTTTGGTAATTTAAAACACTCGTTATAGTGTTTCAACCTTACCAAGAAAGCAATGCCATGCAAGCAAATCTCTTCCCTCTGATAGCCCTGCCCAACAGCCACTGCTGCCGCCGCTCCCTTTAAACCATATCCCTACATAAAACCGCTCCTTGCCAAGACAAGGCGCAGGGACTCACTTTGCCTTTTTTCCAGCACCACAGATAGGTACCGAGGATAGTCATGTTTAAACCATTAGCCATTGCGCTGGCCATTAGCGCTGCCTTTCCCGCCATTGCAGCAGAAACCGCTCCCAATAAAGTAGAGCGCATCACCGTTACCGGCTCCAATATTCGCGTCAGCCAAAAAGCAGGTGCAACCGCCGTGCAAGTGATTAGCGCTAAAGAAATTGCAGACAGCGGCAAAACCAGCGTCTCCGAAGTGATCCGCTCAATTTCTGCAAATAGCGGCAATAGCTATAACGAGCAATTTACCGCCAGCTTTTCAGCAGGCACCTCGGGCGTTTCCTTACGCGGGCTGGGCCAAAAAAACACCTTAGTGCTAATTAATGGAAAACGCATCAGCAGCTATGCCACCGCACAAAACTTACAAGAAACCTTTGTTGATCTGAATAGCTTACCCATGGCGGCTGTGCAAAGAATTGAGATCTTAAAAGACGGCGCATCGTCTGTTTACGGCTCGGATGCCGTCGCGGGCGTAGTCAATATTATTTTATATTCAGAGTTTAAAGGCACCGAGCTCAGCGCCGAGCTCGGTTCATCCACCGAAGGCACGGGGCAAACTGAAAAGAATTTCTCTATCAAGACCGGCTTTGGTGATTTTAATGAAGATAATTTCAATGTCGTGTTTTCTTTAGACGGGCAAAAGCGTGATCAGCTCGACCAAAGCGATGTGAGCTGGCTAAAAGAAGGCGACTTCAGAAATCAATCAGGCGGCAGCCTGAATCGCACCATCACCAATTACTACGAGGGCGATCCAACCAGACTCATTGGTGGCCCCCAAGGCCCGCTCAAGCTTACGGATTACGGCAGCATTACCGACGGCAAAGCTGGCCAGGTTTTAGCCTATAACGACGCGCCCTATAGCACCTTGATCCCAGAAGTAGAGCGCTACCACGCCTTTGCACGCGCCAATTTGCGGATTAACGATGATACGCAAGCCTATGCAGAGTATTTATATGGCTTCTCACGCGCCAATCTGACCTTTGCCGCTCCGCTCACCGTCAGCAGCTCTTTACGCGCTTGGAATAATCAAAAACAAGCTTTAGATACCATCGATAATAAATTGCCGGTAGGCCACCCCAACAACCCCGGCACCACGCCACTCGATTTTACCGCCACGCTATTTGATTTAGGTAAACGCCTCAAAACCGATGAAGTCACCCTGCATCGTATTTTATCCGGTGTAAAAGGCACTGCCTTTGGCTGGGATTGGGATGCTTCGCTTGCCTACTCACAAAGCACGCTGGAAGAAACCGTGCAAAATTTTGTAAACCGCTATGAATACGAAAAAGTACTAAAAGACGGCAGCTACAATTTTGCGGATCAATCTAAAAATAGCGAAGAAGTCCGCAACCGCCTGCGCCTGTCCACACTGCGCCCGGCAAAATCAAGCTTAATCACCGCCGATATTAACGCATCCTCTGGCGAGCTATTTGAGCTACCTGCAGGCAGTGTGGGCTTTGCAGCGGGCGCGCAGTTCCGACAGGAAAAAATGGATTCGCGCACCTCCGACGCGGTGCTTTCTGGCACCGAGCTGCGACCAGCCATTAATATTATTAAAGGCGAGCGCAAGGTTACGGCGCTTTTTGCCGAACTCAACATCCCCGTGATTAAAGATTTAAACGTGAATCTCGCCGCACGAGCGGATCATTACAGCGATTTTGGCAATGCTTTTTCACCCAAAGCCAGTGTTCGCTACCAAGCGGCCGATTGGCTGCTGCTGCGTGGTACAGCTTCTCGAGGCTTTCGAGCGCCTTCCCTGCCTGAAATCACTCAAAGCTCGGCAGTCAGCTATGGATTGGTGACTGATCCGCGCGATCCGATCTCACCCACTAAATCACGCGGTGTGACCAGTATTATTGCGGCCAATAGCAATCTACAGCCAGAGCGCTCGGATAACTTTAATTTGGGCTTTGTGCTCTCGCCCACCAGCGACAGCAGCATTGGCCTTGATTACTACAATATCAGGCAAAGCGGCCTGATCGGCACACAAAGTAGTGCCGATATTATTGCCAACGAAAGCCGTGATCCAAGCAAAATTGTGCGCGATGATAAAGGCCGAATCAGCACGCTTTACCGCCAGTACAGCAATATGGGCGATCGTGAAACATCGGGGATTGATCTGGATTTACGTCAGCGCTTCAAAAGCAAAAACTACGGCAACTTAAAGCTCGGCAGTCAAATCAGCCATGTTTTAAGGTTTGCCGAGCCGCTCGCCACGGGCAAACCGCTCTCCGAGGGTGCAGGCAGCAATCAATTTGGTTCGATTCCAAAATGGCGGGCAGTGAGCGATGCAACTTGGGAGATTGGTGCATGGTCAACCACCCTCACGTGGAACTATATAGGCGGCTATGATCAAGCCAATCCGAGCGAAAATGATACGGTGAAATACGTTGATTCATTCAACACTTTTGATCTGACCGCCAGCTGGAAGCTCGCCAAAGACACCACCCTCACGGCCAAAGTATTAAATCTGAGCAATACCCGCCCACCGTGGGATTCTTCAACCGATTTCTTTGATCACACGCAAGCTGACCCGCGTGGCCGCTTTGCCTCGGCCAAGCTCACTTACAAATTTTAAAGCCGCCCTCTCAATCCACCCAAGATTTTCGGATAAACCCTCAAACCCCGCCTATTTGCGGGGTTTTTTATTAGGCATTGTTAAAATTAATGTTCATAAAACAATCATTTAAATACCTTGTTACGATCTGACGTATTTTTGCCGCTATTTGTGCACAATAGAAACACGATGTTACTCAAATAGCCAGATTCATATAGAATCACCCCCAACTTATCTTAAGCCAATACAAAGCACACCAAGCTTTGCTTGCAAGCCGGATGAGCCTCCTCTGAAATCGCCTAATTTTTATGCCTTATTTATTTTTTTATAAAACATCCGATACATCATAAACGTAATACACCCGTTACCTTATTGCCAAAAAATATTTTATTAAGACTCACGAAAAAATGTAATAAAAATCTATTTTTTTATAATTAAGTCGTATTAATTTTGTAATTTTTTAATCGACAAACCTAGATAATTTAATAAAAACAATGATCTTTCACGAATCATCGAGCAAATTTTGAATAAATTTTTTATTTATCGTTGGTCAGATTTGCCTCGCCTTGCCGGGATGACTCTGCTGCTCGTCTTATCGATTCAACTTACCCTCAGCTATTTAAGCGCTGATGGCAATACTTCAATCTTCTGGATTCCCAGTGGCTTAGGCCTAGCTATCCTCTTAATTAAAGGGCCAAAATATTGGCCCACTATTTTCTTAAGCGCTTTTTTCTGTGATTTATACCGAGGCAGCCCTTTTGCTTCAATCATTGTTGCCACCACGATTGCGTTAGAAACCCTGCTCAGCTATACGCTATTACGCCGCCTAAGTATCCACGACAAATCGTTTAATCCCGCATTTAGCCATACCCATGATTATTTATTTTTATTACTGCTTACCACGCCCACGGCATTATTCGGTGCGGCCAGCGGAGCCACTGCGCTTTGGCTAAGTGGCGTAATCGAAAGCCCCCTTCTGATCGGCCATATATTAAATTGGTGGATAGGCAACCTACTAGGCATCGCCGCAATCTGCCCCTTGATTTTGGTGTGGCAGCAATACCCCAGGCAAATTGCCAGCCGCAAAATGGAGGCCATACTTTGCTTTGGTCTCACCTTTTTACTAGGGCAAATTGCTTTTCTAGGCTGGTGGCAAGCATCACTAAGCTTGCTTGCCCACTCCTACTGGGCTTTTTTATTTGTACTTTGGGCGGCCACTCGCTTTGGCCTTCACGGCAGCCTACTGATTGCCGCAATGAGCACGCTCCAGGCACTGCTCGGGGCCACTCATGGCGTAGGCATTTTTGCAGCAGAGAACACACCTAACATCAAGCTATGGCTCTACTGCATGGTGCTCAATTTACTTGCCGCCTTACTGGCACTGCTGATTAAGGAGCGCAAACAGGCTGAAGCGCTGGCTCAAGAAAGCAATCAGCGCCATCGCACACTGGTCGAGTGGTCACCAGAAGCCATTGCGGTTCATCGCGAGGGTAAATTAATTTACGTCAACCCCGCGGCGGTAAAGCTCGCAGGCGCAAGCACAGCACAGGAATTAACCGGCCAGTCACTGCTTGATTTAGTCCACCCCGATTTTTATCAAAATGTACTCCATCGCACCCAAACCATAATGACGAGCGGAATCGCCGAGCCCATGATTGAGCTAAAGCTCATCAAACTGGATGGCAGCGTAATTGATGCAGAAGTACAGAGCACCTTAATCACGCTAGATGGCCAACCGGCGATTCACGCGCTGATTCGAGATATCACACAGCGCAAACAAGCCGATCAATACGAGCAATTTCGCAGCCGTATTCTGGAAGTATTAGCCTGCGGCGAATTACTCTCCCAACAACTTGAAGCGATTGTGCTTGGTGTAGAGCAGCTTTACCCCGGCATGCGGTGCAGTATTTTATTATTAGATAAGCAAGGCAAACATCTAAAGCACGGTGCAGCTCCCAGCTTGCCTGATTTTTATAATACCGCCATCAACGGCCTCGCAATCGGCATCGGGGCAGGCTCCTGTGGCACTGCCGCGTTTACGGGGGAGCAAGTGATTGCTGAAGATCTAGCCACTCACCCCTATTGGCAGCCGCCCTACCAAGCGCTGGCGGCAAGCGCTGGCCTTGGCGCATGCTACTCGCACCCCATCCTCAGCATGGCAGGCCAGGTGCTCGGCACATTTGCCATCTACCACCCTACAGCGCATACCCCCAGCACGACGGATATCACGATGATCGAGCAATCGGCACACTTGGCCAGCATTGCCATCGAAAGAAATATCGTGGCTGAAAAACTCAGGGACAGCGAGGCGCATTACCGGCTGCTAACCGAAAATGTATCCGATGTGGTTTGGAAGCAAGATAGTAACCATCATTTCACCTATATCAGCCCGGCCGATGAAGTACTGCGTGGTTATCCCGCCCATGAAGTGGTCGGCCACTCTGCTTTTGAGCACTTAACAGCCGAAAGCATCGCAGTCACTAAACAAAAACACGCTCAAAGAAGCCACGATGAACAGCAAGGCATTCAAACCGGATCGTACACACTGGAATTACAGCAGTGTTGCAAAGATGATCACTTAATCTGGACAGAAGTCCTCTCCACCCCTGAGCGGGATGCAGAAGGCCATATCAAAGGCTATTACGGCATTACCAGGGATATTACCCAGCGCAAAGAGGCAGAAGCCGAGCTGCGCATTGCCGCAATTGCCTTTCAATCGCAAGAAGCCATGTTTGTCACCGATGTAAACTGGATCATCCTGCGTGTAAATCAGGCCTTTAGCAGCATCACCGGCTACACCGCACAAGAAGCGCTGGGGCAAACGCCAATTATGCTCACCTCCTTGCGGCATAACTCCGCTTTTTATAGCGAAATGACCGATCGCATTCGCCACAAAGGAATGTGGCAGGGCGAAATCTGGAACAGGCGCAAAAATGGCGAGATTTTCCCTGCGTGGCTCATCCTCACCGAAGTCAAAGCCGATAATGGCGAAGTCACCCACTATGTGGCCACACTCACCGACATTACCTCACGCAAAGCGGCTGAAGATCAAATCCAGAGCCTCGCTTTTTATGATCCGCTGACCGCCCTGCCTAATCGCCGACTATTAATGGATAGACTGGCCCAAGCCATGACCCTTGGTGCCCGGCACGACAGTAAAGGCGCACTGCTATTTATCGACTTAGACAATTTTAAAATTCTGAACGACACGTTAGGCCACGATAAAGGCGATCTTTTACTGATCGAAGTTGCCAAGCGGCTCTCTGCCAGCACCCGACAGGGAGACACCGTGGCCAGACTGGGTGGTGACGAATTTGTGGTGATGCTGGAAGACCTGAGTGTCAACTCGCTGGAAGCGGCCACCGAAGCCGAGGCCGTAGGCGAGAAAATACTCAGCACGCTTAATCAGACTTACCAGCTTGCCGATTATGCCCATCACAGCACGCCCAGCGTGGGGATCACGCTCTTTGGCGAGCAGGCAGAAAGCTTAGATGAGCCTTTAAAACGCGCCGATCTTGCCATGTATCAAGCCAAAGCTGCCGGGCGCAATACCTTACGGTTTTTTGATCCGCAAATGCAAGCCGATGTGACCCAGCGCGTGGCGCTTGAAACAGGCTTACGAGAAGCATTAGAAAACCAGCAATTTACGCTCTACTACCAGGCACAGGTTAAAGGAGCAGGTCAGCTTACCGGCGTAGAAGCCTTGGTGCGCTGGCATCACCCCTTGCGCGGCATGGTTTCTCCTGCTGAATTTATCCCGCTCGCCGAAGAGTGCGGGCTTATCTTGGCTCTGGGTCACTGGGTATTAGAAGCCGCGTGCAAGCAACTTGCCCGTTGGGCTATTTCCCCGGAAATGAGCCATCTCACCATGGCGGTGAATGTGAGCCCACGGCAATTTCACCAACCCGATTTTGTCGAACAAGTACTCGCTATTCTGACTCGCACAGGCGCATCCGCACATCAGCTTAAGCTGGAGCTGACCGAAAGCGTGCTCATCGCCAATGTAGAAGACGTGATCCTTAAAATGAGTATCCTGAAACAGCAGGGCGTGGGCTTCTCGATTGATGACTTTGGCACAGGCTACTCTTCGCTCTCCTATTTAAAACGGCTGCCACTCGACCAGCTTAAAATTGATCAAAGCTTTATCAAAGATATCCTAAGCGATAGCAACGATGCAGCGATTGCCAAAATGGTGATCGTACTAGCAGACAGCTTAGGCCTCATCGTGATAGCCGAAGGCGTAGAAACCCAAGCCCAGCGTGATTTTCTTGCCAGCCAAGGCTGTCAATCCTACCAAGGCTATTTATTTAGCCGGCCACTACCGCTGCACGAATTTGAAGCCTACGCCCTCTCCGGATTAATCAGCTAAGCCATGCCCATCCAGCATCTCAGCCATCTCACTTTTATCGTCAAAGACCTCGAGCGTATGGCGTGCTTTTTGTGCGAAGGCTTGGGCGCTGTGGAGATTTACGACAGCCAGGCGCAGCGCTTTTCGCTCTCGCATGAGAAATTTTTTAGCCTAGGAAGCCTATGGCTCGCCGCCATGCAGGGCGATCCACCCACTGAACGCAGCTATCAGCATGTCGCGTTTAAAGTAGAAGAGCACGAACTAGCCGGCTATCAGGCAAGACTCGAAGCCCTCGGTGTAGAAATCAAACCTCCCCGCCCCAGAGTAAAGGGCGAAGGACAATCGCTCTACTTCTATGACTTTGACAACCACCTGTTTGAGCTTCACACGGGTACGCTGACGCAAAGGCTAGCGCGTTATAACAAGGATACGGAGCCCTATTAACTTAATAGGGCAAAGCTTGGTTTTATAGGGTGTGCACATTGTTGCGCACGGTGATGCGTGACACCTACGGCTAATTTAGTGCACCGCGAGCAACGCTCCCCTTGCGACAACACCCCACTACGCCACTCATTGCGGCTTGTGTAGCATGGGGACTCCTAAAGCTGGAGTTGACTCAATGAATAAGCCATTCATCGCCACACTCATCATCTTACTGATCACCCCCGCATGGGCCAAACAGCCCGTAGCCACGGGCTATGGTGGCGCAGTAGCCACCATTTCTGAACCTGCCAGCCAGGCCGCCATGCGCATTTTAAATGCGGGAGGCAATGCCGTAGATGCGGCCATTGCCGCCGCAGCCACACTTGGCGTAACCGATCCTTTTAGCTGCGGCATTGGCGGCGGCGGCTTTATGCTGATTTATTCGGCCAAAGATAAAAAAATCATCAACATCGATTCCCGCGAAACCGCTCCTGCCTACTTTAGCCCGCAAATCTATCAAAAAGAGGGCAAGGAAATGGAATGGGATGATGTAGTGCCCACTGGCATCTCGGTCGGCGTGCCCGGCACAGTACGCGGCTGGCATGAGGCATTGGCACGTTATGGCACCATGGACATGGCGCGGGTATTGCAACCTGCCATTCAAGTCGCTGAAACTGGCTTTAAAATCAGCCCCAATTTCTACCGCATCAATCAAATTAACGAAGCCAAATTCGCCCGCTTTAGCTCAACATCCGCATTGTATTTAAAAGACGGCAAAGCCCTACCCCTTGGCACGAGCTTTCGCAACCCTGATTTGGCCGCCACTTATCGTGTAATCAGCAAGGGCGGTGTAAAAGCCTTTTACGAAGGGCAACTGGCCAAACGGATTGTAGACACTGTCAACGCGCCCCCGGTAGCGGCAGGCGTTGCTGTGCTGACTGGCAAAATGACACTCGCCGATTTAAAAGATTACGAAGCACGCCTACGCCAGCCGATTCATTCCACTTACCGAGGACTTGATCTCTACGGCATGGCCATGCCTTCATCCGGCGGGATTGCCATTGCAGAAGCGTTGAATATACTGGAAGGCTTTGATCTTAAAACCATGCCACGAGAGCAAGTCGAGCATCTATATATGGAAGCCGCCAAGCTCGCCTTTGCCGATCGCAACGCTTATGTGGCCGACGGGGAATATACCGATGTACCCAAAACCGGCCTGTTATCCAAGGCCTATGCGGCAGAGCGCGCCAAGCTGATCGATCTAAAACAAAGTCACGGCAAGGCCAATGCTGGCGATCCCTTTTTATTCCAAGACGATCAATCCCGTCCACTACGCCCCAAAGTCAGCTTAAATACCGAGCCAGCGCACACCACCCACCTTACAGTAAGCGATAAGGAAGGCAATATCGTTGCCTATACCTTTACCATCGAAGATTGGGGTGGCAGCGGCATTGTGGTACCGGGCAGGGGCTTTTTGCTGAACAATGAAATGACCGATTTTGAATTTAGCGGCCCACACCCGAATATTCCCGAAGCAGGTAAACGCCCGCGCTCCAGCATGTCACCTACCCTCGCCTTTAAAAATGGCACTCCGCTATTTAGCATCGGCTCGCCAGGTGGCTCAACCATTATCACTACCGTATTGCAAACCATCGTCAACCATATTGATTTAGGCATGCCCCTTGCCGACGCGCTGGCTGCACCACGCCTTAGTCAAAGAAATGGCGACAAAACCCAGGTTGAAACGCTATTGAAATTTGTAGGTAGCCCGCAAGCCAAAGCGCTGGAGCAATATGGACATCAATGGACTGAAACCGACGAGATTGGTGCCGCCAACGGCCTGCAGTTTAATCACGACGGCAGCACTACGGCGGTGAGCGAGCCATTACGCCACGGCGGCGGCAGCGCCATGATGCAAAGGCCGCAGTGATTTAAATAGACACTTCAGCTTAAAACTAAGGGTGCAAAATCTCGAACCACAGAGAACACGGAGAGCACAGAGCTTCACAGAGGAAACAAGAGATTTGCTGGTTTTCTCTGTGATCTCTGTGCTCTCATTTTACTCTGTGGTTCAAGGTGTAGCTCTCTACCAAGGTAGGCTGAAGCCACTTTTTAAGCTAATACCCACCCTACAATGGCTGAATATTCAACTTAGCAAATAGATTACGATCGCGGCTCACATCGGGGTTGCCAGTAGTCAGCAATTTATCGCCGTAGAAAATCGAATTCGCCCCTGCCATAAAACACAAAGCTTGCATGGCTTCTGGCATTTGCTGGCGGCCAGCGGAAAGGCGTACAAAGGATTTGGGCATGGTGATTCGGGCCACGGCGATCATACGCACGAATTCTGTCCAATCAATCGCCTCGCCTTCTTCTAGCGGCGTACCTTCGATCTTCACCAGATTATTAATCGGCACCGAATCAGGCTGCGGCTCTAAATTAGCCAGCTGAGCGATCAGGCCAACGCGATCTAACCTTGTTTCACCCAAACCCACAATCCCGCCGCTACAGACATTCAGGCCTGCTTTGCGCACCTTGCCCAAGGTATCTAGGCGATCCTGATAGCTGTGGCTGGTCACGATATTGGCGTAATTTTCTGGCGAGGTATCAAGGTTATGGTTGTAATAATCCAAGCCTGAATCACGCAGCTCTTCAGCTTGCCCTTCTTTCAGCATTCCAAAAGTAGCGCACGTTTCTAAGCCCAGCGCTTTCACGCCCGCAATCATTTTTTTGACTTCAACTAAATCTTTGGTCTTAGGGCCGCGCCATGCTGCGCCCATACAGAAACGCGATGCGCCGTTTTCTTTTGCAATGCGTGCCACGTCGATCACTTCATCGGCGTTCATCAATATTTCTTTTTCCAGGCCGGTATCGTATCGGGCTGATTGCGAGCAATAGCCACAGTCTTCTGAGCAGCCACCCGTTTTTACTGACAGCAAAGTTGAAAGCTGTACTTTATTGGCGTCAAAATGCTGGCGATGCACGGTCTGGGCACGGAATACCAAATCATTAAAAGGCAATTCAAACAACTCAGCCACTGCATCCAGCGAGTAAGCACCACTTTCCGGATGAGGTGTCAGGCGTTTAAATTCAATCGTTTGGGCTTGATGTTGAGTCATCGTCATGGGCATAGACATCCAAATTGGGCCTTGGCTCAGCGAAAGCCGCTGGTATTTTCCAAGGTAAAACGCATAATCAAGGGGTGATTGTCTGAATCGAGCACCGAGTTGTCAAATTTTATCGTTAATTTTTTGGACAACTGTGCGCCACCCTGCCGCTGTGTGCTCTGTGCGGCCAGCTGCAAAAACAGCGCGCTTTGCCCTGCCTGCCTCCGTCATTTGCCTTATTTAAGCCAAGCCCTTTGCCCCAAATGCGCCCTGCCCACCTATGATGGCGGCCTGTGCGCGGCCTGTTTAAATCGCCCGCCCGCATTTGATTTTAGCTATGCAGCTTTTATCTATACCGCTCCGATCAAGGAGCTAATCATTGCAGCTAAGTTTTCCGGACAATGGTCATTGCTGCCCACGCTGGGGCAATTACTCTTAGCCACCGTAAGCCGTTCACCCCGGCCCGATTTCATTATTCCCTTACCATTGCACCCCGCCCGTTTAAAAGAGCGGGGTTACAATCAAGCCTTTGAGCTAGCCCAAATAAGTGCCCGACAGCTACATATTCCAATTCAGCTCAATACACTGAAGCGCCGCATCAATACCGAGCATCAGGCCCGGCTCTCTCAGGCAGAGCGTCACAAAAATATGCGCAACGCTTTTTACACCCAGCAAAATCTGGCGGGAAAGCATATCGTCATTGTGGACGATGTGATGACATCAGGCTCCAGCCTGCATGCCGCAGCGGCTTGCTTAAAAGAAGCTGGCGCATTACGCGTAGATGCTTGGGTATTAGCGCGAGCCATTTAAAAAACAAATCACTATTGCTGATAACGCCGGATAATACCCGCCATTTTGCCATTGCTCATTAATTCAAGCAGCCCCCTGTCTATCCTCTGAATTAATTGCCTGGCACCAAGATGCTTTTTGCTCACACCAAAAGAAATCGGATCTTTTTGCACCCCGGGTAATGGCTAAATCTGGTAGACATTACTTTCTAAAACAAACAATCCTAGTTTTGAAAGCCCTAGGGAAATTTCACGCATATCTACAACTACATCACAACGATGCTGGTCTATTTTTTTTCAGTAAGCTTAAATAAGTATATGCACCACGATCTATTTTATTCTCCGGCAATTACGCATAAGGGGTTGCCCCGCCATGTACAGCGTAAACTTTTAAATGTGCTAAATCTGCCTGCGTTTTTACCGGTGGATTTGCATAACGTGCGCTGGCATATAAATAAGAAGGCGTGAGGCTATGATAACTTTTTTAGAAAATAAATTTCTGTTCACGCTCTGGCGTTTTAAACATAGACATTGCCACATCAAAACCACGATAAGATTCAGCCTCATTCACACAACGTACCAAGGGAATAAGCGCAATATGGGGCGATTCGGGTCGTTTAAAAACTTCTTTTAATATTGCAACAGAAATACCCCCCCTTCACTGGTGCTGATCTGGTAAGACATTAGCGGCCAATGGCTATCGCCACCGCAAATCTTTGCAGGCATTGATGCTGCACATGCAGGAAAAAAGCGGCCAATATTATAACGATGAGCTTCATTAGCATCATATTCCGCATATAAAAAATAAAAAACATAACCACACGTAATTTTATTTAAATCATTTCCTTTATCTTGCAAGATATAACCATATATTCCTGTGCGCCGAACGATTATGCGCAAAAAATCTAATCTATTTCCCTTATATCTTGCTCGTAAAATCACGGCTTAAAATCATAGCAGGCCAAAGCATAACCGCTATCGAGCAAGCGAGAGACAAATAGCCTCATTTAATTGATCTTTATTTATTCATAAACACCCTCATTCGATCCTTCAGTTTTTAAATTTCACACAATAAGTTCCCAAGCATTTGCGTAAATTATTACAGGATTAATCGTGTAATAGTGACATGTGTATTGTGGTTTAGATCGCTAAAATGACGGCAACATTCAGATGGCATGAGCCTGCTGAACATGTCTTATCAGCACATGCGTCACAAAGAGGAAAAACCATGCAAAACCAGACCATCAACCCACGTGAAGTTCGTCAGCAACTCGGCTTAAACCAGCAAGAGTTTTGGAGCCGCATCGGTGTAACACAAAGTGGCGGCTCCCGCTACGAAAGCGGCCGCAATATGCCACGCCCAGTTCGCGAATTACTCCGCGTTGTTCATGTTGAGCAAATCGACCTGGAACGCATTAATCGCGAAGACTACCAAATTATTCAGCATCTTCGCGAAGAACGCGTTGAGCTGTACAACACGCTACGTGCTGCGGCACATGCCCACGCTGACGACAAACCGTTTCAGCCAGCCAAGAGCAGTAATCAGCTACAAGCTTAGTTTTACTTCAAGCCCAAGCCCAGCGATACGCTGGGCTAGCTTTTGCATCCATTCTGATGGGGCTGCAAGCAGTCTGCTTGCCTCTGCCTGCATCGAAGGCCGTGCCAGACCATAAAGCAACACGCCCTCCAGCTGCACACCCGCTGCGATTCTTTCCTGCAGAAAATCCAAATAAGCGGTTACTTGCTCCTCATCCGGCAATGCCCCGTCCATTTCAAACATGCATGTTTGAATCCATGTAGGGCAATGCTGTGCCGCCAGCATTAAACGCCGCGCAACTTGCGTTTGCTTATGCTGGATCTGATTTACCACCGAGAAGCCATCCAGCGGTGCACGATCCAGCTTGAACCACACTTCTCCGCCCAAATCGCGCATGATGCCCAATGCGGTTTGTACCTGCTCGCGATCCAGCTGGCTGCCATTGGTAATCAGCACCAGTTTGATTTTTCCGACCAGTTCAAACTCTTGTAGTACGGCAGCAACCCCCTCTACACAGGCTAAAAATTGCACGCTGCTAGTTGGCTCACCATTACCAGAAAAAGCCACATCATTTAAGCGGCGCGCTTCGGGCGGCACACGCGTTTGCATAAAATCGCCATGCACAATATCGTGCAATAAATGGCGCAATTCAGATTGCATTAACTCTAAATCAAGCTGCGGTGCACCACCGCGAATTAAATCAGGCACTTGACAATAGACGCAGCGCCAGTTGCAGGCATTGTTAGGATTAAGGTTAATCCCCACAGACACCCCCCCCGCACGCCGTGATACCACGGGATAGACGTAAACACAGCCGGCACTATCCCGGCTGTGATCGACTACTTGCAAAATCTGTGTCGTCTTACTTGTCATTCGCCTTTGCTCTCACCAATAACACAGGAACCGGCGTGGCATGCACCACCCCTTCTGCCACACTACCCATTAATAAATGAGTTAAGCCACCATAGCCATGCGTACCCATTACAATTAAATCAGCAGACCAGCTTTCTGCTTCTTTAACAATAGCCAAAGCTAAATTGCCACCCCAAGATTCAAGCAAGCTGGTTTCAACATCCAGACCATCCGCTCTTAATCCCTCAGCCAGCTCTGCTAATAATTTTTCACCCGATTGACGTAATGCATTTTGCAATTGCGGCACATCTAAGAATTCGTTCGCGCTCCAGGCAAATTGAGCCAAATCAACCACATGGATCAATTTTACTTTTGCCCTTTGATCTCCTGCAAAACGCCGTCCTTCAACAATAGCGGCGGCACTGGTATCACTATTATCCACGGGCACTAATATGCGCTGATACATGATAAGTCTCCTTATTTAAAGATAGGGATATAGACGATTAGTTTAACAGCAAGCGACTGTTGCCTTGTATAAAGCTTCAGCATACACTCGTTAGCATATGTTTAACCGCCGATTCAATAATGCCCAGACTTAAACTCGCATTTCCTGCCGGTGCAGATTTTATCACGCAGCTCGATGTGCGCATTACTGATCTAAACTATGGCAATCATCTTGCAAATCAAGCATTACTTGGTATGCTGCACGAAGCCAGAGTCCGTTTTTTAGCACATTTAAACCACACAGAATTGGGTAATGCCACGACCTCTGGCATCATATTGGCTGATGCAGAGATTCAATTCCGGCATGAAGCATTTTTAGGCGATCAGCTTAATATCACACTAGTGATAGATCAGCTAAGCCGAATTGGTTTTGATTTGTATTACCGGGTAGATCGGGTCATTGATCAAATGGAAATTGCAGTCGCAAAAACATCTATTGTTTTTTTTGATTACCACACCACACACAAACGAGCCCCTGCGCCTGCTTCATTTGAACAAGCGCTCCAAGCATTAAGGAATAAAAATGAAAAAATACGTAAACAATAGCCCGGAAGCAATGGCACGCATTTTAGTCATGCAGATGGTTTGTGATGGCAACTTCAATCCTGAAGAGCTAGAAGAATTAGAACATTTACATGTTTATGAAGCCATCGGCATTAGCCGCAAAGGTTTTATTCAAGTTTTACAAGATTATTGTAATGATATTTCCGACGAAGCCGATGAAAATGGCCAAATCAGCCTCATTAATCGCGAGCGAATTGATCTTATTCTAGATAGTGTGAGCGACCCAAAAAAACGTCTGCATGTTGCCGCTATGGCACTTGATTTATCCAAATCGGATCAAATCATCAATGATGCTGAGCTGGCTGTATTTGGCCATATGCTCAACCACTGGCACCTTACCCTTGATGCACTGCAATCTGCATTTGAATCATAAGCTGACATCTCAGAATCTTTATCGCTTACTTCCCGGATAAAGGCAGCAAAAAACAACCTGAAGAAGCCTTCACTTCTTCAGGCTTTGTCTTTTTAAGACGGCTCTTCATTCAGTACCACATCCACGCAAATAAAACTTCTATTCAGCACGGGCAGATGGGCGTCCGGTTTTTAGCTTTTCAAGCGAATCAAACTGTTTAATTAAAGCATCGCTCGGCATCGCCACCAAGGCCTGCAAACCTGCCCTTAATAGTTCACTTTTTTTAACGGCCAGACCTGCATCCAGACAACGTTGTTTTAATGCCGCCAGCTGAATATATTCCAGCTCTGGAATCGTAAAACTATCACGAACCAACTTAGGTTTTTTGGGTTTAGCTACTTTTGCTTTTTTTCCCACCACCTGAAGCACCTCATCTACAGCGATCACATCAGGCAATTCGGCAACAGCTTGTACAGAGAGCTCTAGAACAGGCGCAGGCTTTGCTGCTCTGCGCCGGCTTGCTGCCGTACTTCTTACGGCAGGCTTCTTTTCCTCAACAACAACTTCTTCTTTTATTTCTCTAGCTTTACTTGAGGCCATAACACGCTCTCCCATATAAGGTAAAAACAGTATAAACTATATAAATGATATAAACCGCTCTATTCACTTCTCAGGCCATTATGCGCAGCATACTTATTGCAAATCCCAAAGGTGGAAGTGGAAAATCCACCCTCTCAACTCATTTGGCAGCATGGTTTGCATGGCAGGAAGAAGCCGTGATGCTGGGTGATATTGATAGCCAGCAATCCAGCCGCCACTGGCTGTCATTACGCCCCAGCGAATCTCCGCAGATTCGTGGCTGGGATTTAGATGAAGAGCAAAAAGCAAGACCGCCCAAAGGCACGGGCATTGCCGTACTGGACTCCCCAGCAGGCTTACACGGCAAGCGCTTAAAACAAGCACTAATGCGGGTTGATCATGTAGTGATCCCCGTTCTGCCCTCTGCCTTCGATATGTGGGCCAGCGCGGCATTTTTTGAGGAGCTTGCAGAAGTTAAAGCCATCCGCCGGGAAGAAATCTCGGTGGCCGTGGTAGGAATGCGTGTTAATCCACGTACCCAATCCGCCCAGCAGCTTAGTGATTTTCTAAAGCAATTTGATCTCCCCCTGCTGACTTGCATTCGGGAAACCCAGCTTTATGTACAAAGCATACAACGGGGCCTGACATTATTCGATTTGCCGACATCCCGCACCAAGCAAGACCGTGTGCAGTGGCAACCTCTGCTGGACTGGCTGGTGAGCAACAAACGCCAATTGCGCTAAGCTTTCCCATATAAGGTGGTAAGCCTAGCCCCTCGCCTTTTTAGCAGACAAAAAAATGCCGACCCATTCAGGTCGGCATTTTTATTTGGTAAAGCGCAGCAATTACTCTGCGGCTTCAACCGGTGCAACAACAGCTTCAGCAGCCACTGGCGACTCTTCATTTGTTACCGCTTTAATCGACAAACGGATACGGCCACGCTCGTCTTGCTCGATCACTTTAACGCGAACAATCTGGCCTTCTTTCAGGTAGTCGCCCACGTTTTTGATGCGCTCGTTAGCAATCTGGCTGATATGAACCAAACCATCTTTACCCGGCATGATCGATACAATCGCGCCGACGTTGTTGTCCAGAATCTTAACAACTGGACCTTCGTAGATCTTGCCGATTTCAACTTCAGCCGTGATGTCTGCAATGCGACGCTTAGCTTCATCCGCACCTTCAGCCGAGACCGAAGCGATGGTGATCGTGCCATCTTCCTGGATATCAATCTGTGTGCCGGTTTCTTCGGTCAGCGCACGAATCACCGAACCACCCTTACCGATCACATCACGGATTTTTTCCGGATTGATTTTCATGGTGTAAAGGCGTGGGGCATGCTCGCTCACTTCAGTGCGCGCGCCTTCCATTGTGCCTTTCATGATGGCAAGGATATGCGCACGGCCTTCTTGTGCCTGATCCAGAGCCACTTTCATGATTTCTTTAGTGATGCCGTTGATCTTGATGTCCATTTGCAGTGCGGTGATACCGTTTTCAGTACCCGCCACTTTAAAGTCCATATCGCCCAAATGATCTTCATCACCCAAGATATCGGACAATACTGCAAAGCGATTGCCTTCTTTGATCAAGCCCATGGCGATACCGGCCACGTGGTTTTTCATCGGAACGCCCGCATCCATCAAGGCCAGACAACCACCACAAACTGAAGCCATCGAGCTTGAACCGTTTGATTCGGTAATTTCCGAAACAACGCGCATCGAATAACCAAAGTCTTCAACCGAAGGCAGCATTGCAGCCAGTGCACGCTTAGCCAAACGACCGTGACCAATTTCACGACGCTTCGGTGTACCTACACGACCTGTTTCACCGGTCGAGTACGGAGGGAAGTTGTAATGCAGCATAAAGCGATCTGTGTAAGCACCTGCCAATGCATCAATTTTTTGCTCATCAAGCTTAGTACCCAAGGTCGCCACTGCGATCGCTTGTGTTTCACCGCGAGTAAATAGCACCGAGCCATGCGTGCGTGGCAACACGCCAGAACGGATGGTGATAGGGCGAACCGTGCGTGTATCACGGCCATCAATACGCGGGTAGCCATCCAGAATCTGACCGCGAACGATTTCAGCTTCCAGACCTTTAAAGATGCCTTTGATTTCGTTGGCAGCCAGAGTACCGGTTTCTTCTGTAATCAACGCCGCTTTAACCAAAGCCCAAGTTTCATTGATCTTGATGGTGCGTAATTGCTTTTGACGCAATTTAAATGCATCTGATAAGCCAGCCGCCGCTACTGCGCGAACTTGTGCAACCAGCGCTTCATTGGCAACAGGTGCATCCCATGCAAACAATTCCGGATTTGCTTCATCAGCCAGCTCATTGATTGCATTGATCGCCACTTGCATTTGCTCGTGACCAAACACAACCGCGCCCAGCATGATGGATTCAGACAATTCATCTGCTTCAGATTCAACCATCAGAACAGCTTGTGAAGTACCCGCAACCACCAGATCCATCTGGCTGGTTTTCAGCTCAGACAAGGTTGGGCAAAGTACGTATTCACCATTGATATAGGCAACGCGTGCAGCGCCGATCGGGCCATCAAAAGGCACACCAGAGATCGACAAGGCAGCAGAAGCACCCAGCATCGCAACGATGTCTGGATCGACTTCAGGATTAACCGACATCACTGTCGCAATAATCTGGATGTCGTTGTAAAAACCTTCAGGGAACAGGGGACGAATCGGACGATCAATCAGGCGGCAAGTTAAAATTTCTTTTTCGGAAGGACGGCCTTCACGTTTAAAGAAACCACCTGGGATACGACCAGCAGCGTAAGTACGCTCTTGGTAATCAACGGTCAGCGGAAAGAAATCCTGACCTGGCTTAACGTCACGCGCGGCTACAACCGTCACGAGAACAACGGTATCGTCCATATTAATCAGAACGGCACCACTCGCCTGACGGGCAATTTCACCCGTTTCCATGGTGACATTATGCTTACCGTACTGGAATGATTTCACAATTTTATTGAACACTGACTTTCCTTTTTTCACACTAACGCCTCCAGTCCAAGGCGTGATCGGTTTCCGCTGCAGCTTGACTGAACTGCTGCCGGCTTCGGCACAACCAATAGGCTCA
The DNA here is from genome assembly GCF_000969645.2 of Janthinobacterium sp. B9-8. NCBI lineage: Bacteria > Pseudomonadati > Pseudomonadota > Betaproteobacteria > Burkholderiales > Oxalobacteraceae > Janthinobacterium > Janthinobacterium sp. B9-8. Next base: position 1,009,767 of record NZ_CP014222.1, on the reverse strand, counting down.
GCAAATACACACCGAGACTTCTTCAACCCGCCGCCGAAACCGCTGTTTGACAGGTTTGAAGGTTCTTGCTTAAAAAAGTGCCACGGTTTCTTGCGTAATAGTGACAAGGAAGTCCGTGGCGCTTTTCTAAAGAATACCAACAACAAAAAAGTCGCAGTCTTGCGACTACGACTTTTCTTATTACTTACGCAGACCGAGTTCAGCGATCAGGGCGCGGTAACCTTCAGAGTTAACACGCTTGAAGTAATCCAGCAGGCGACGACGTGTGCTAACCATCTTGAGCAAACCACGACGTGAGTGGTGATCTTTCTTGTTGGCTTTAAAGTGAGGTGTCAAGTCATTGATACGTGCTGTCAACAATGCAACTTGAACTTCAGGACTACCAGTATCGCCTTCAGCGCGTTGGAACTTCTTAACGATATCTGCTTTTTGAGTAACTGTTACGGACATGCTTACTGCTCCAGTGAGATAAGGCTTCTTTACACATTATAAAGAGCCGTCGAGCCAAACCGAGCCTTTCATTCTGACGAATGCTCAAACCCAATTAAGCTCCCTTTAATCCAGCTGATTTTTACAAACCAGATAGAAGTCGTTTAGGCCGCAGCCACGCATGCGGATTCTCATCGCTTGCTGCCACTTCGCCCAAACCGATGAACCGTGCATTATCCCTGCTTTCCCCCTCGGCGTAAAGACGATACTCGCCGGGCAGCAAACCTGAACGCTCTACCGTCATGCCATGGCGAATTTTTTCAAACTCAGCCGCATCAAAAAACAAGGCAGGCAAATCAAGCAACAGGCAATCTGCGGGCAATAAAAAGCCATCACGTTCTTCAACCGGCACATGATTGTAATCGTCCAAATTGACCGAGCTTTCCAACAAAAAACCTGCTGTTCTGGTACGGCGCAGGCCCGTTAAGTAAGCCCCACACCCCAGAGCCTTACCGATATCTTCCGCCAGCACTCGAATATATGTGCCTTTTGAACAGCTAACATCAATCACTAACACATCACCTTCAATCGAAATAATATCGATACTGTAGATGGTAATCTGCCGCGACTGGCGCTCGAGCACCACGCCTTCACGAGCGTACTCGTACAAGGCCTTGCCTTGAACTTTAAGCGCGGAATACATCGGCGGAGTTTGGACAATCGGCCCGACAAACGTGTTAACTGCCGCACGAATCAAAGCCTCATCGCTCGGTGCATCGCCACTCTTGGTGATTTCACCTTCGCCATCCAGCGTGGTTGAAACTTCGCCCAGCTTGATGGTTGCGCGGTAGCCTTTATCGGCCTCTAACATTCGCTGGGCAAATTTAGTGGCTTCACCAAAACACAGAGGCAATAAACCGGTTGCAAATGGATCTAACACGCCAGTGTGGCCGCCTTTTTCTGCCTGCAACAACCAACGCGCTTTTTGCAAAGCGTTATTACTGGAAATACCAAAAGGCTTATCCAGCAATAAAACACCGTCAATCTTTCGTTTAGCCATTATTCCTTGCCAGCCGTTTTTTCATCATCCGCACCCAATTCATCGTCTTCAGGCGCTTTTGGCAAGCTAGTGGCTTGATCGATCAAGCGGGATAAATTCATACCGTGCTCAACCGAATGATCGTATTCAAAATGCAATTCCGGCATTTTGTATAAAGAAATACCACGCGCCAGCTGGCTGCGCAAAAAGCCCTTAGCACGCTCGATCAAAGATGCAATGTCTTTACCCTGCTCTTCTGTGCCGAGGAAAGTATAAAATACATTGGCATGCGAGTAATCACGCGTAACTTCTACGTCAGTAATTGTAATCAAAGATGCTTGTGGATGATCCAGCTCCGCACGAATCACGGTGGCTAAATCACGTTGAATTTGTTGTGCCACGCGATCGGCACGAGTAAATTGCTTGGCCATATATGCCTCTAGAGTCCAGCCAAAGCTTTGCGCTTGCTCTAGGGCCTTTGGCGCAAACACTTATAGCTACTTTAAAAAGGCGAAAGGCGGTTGCCCGCCTTTGCCGTATTCAACTCACTTTCTACGTGCAGCCACTTTTTCTTAAGCAGAAAAAATGGCATGCATTTTAGAGGGAGCGAGCAACTTCGATAATTTCGAAGATTTCCAACTGGTCGCCCAGTTGCAAGTCATTGTAGTTCTTCAAGCTTAGACCACATTCAAAGCCAGCCTTCACTTCCTTGGCATCGTCTTTGTAGCGCTTCAAGCTATCGAGCGTACCTTGGTGAACAACCACGTTATTACGCAGCAAGCGAACACCCGCATGACTGCGGATCAAGCCTTCCATCACCAAGCAACCTGCAATCGTGCCCACCTTGGAAACAGTAAAGACCTGACGGATCTCAACCATACCAATGATTTGTTCACGTTTTTCCGGAGCCAGCATGCCTGACAGAGCCAGTTTCACGTCATCAACTACATCGTAAATGATGTTGTAGTAACGGATATCCACGCCTTCGGCCTCGGCAAGCTTACGCGCCGCTGCATCTGCACGGGAGTTGAACCCCACCACCACGGCTTTCGACGCCAGTGCCAAGTTAATATCAGACTCACTGATACCACCCACAGCACTGTGCAGAATTTGCACGCGTACTTCGTCGGTAGACAGTTTTTGCAAGCTTTGTGACAACGCTTCGGCAGAACCTTGTACGTCGGCCTTGATGATGATAGGCAGATTGCGAACTTCGCCTTCTGTCATTTGCGCCATCATGTTTTCTAGCTTGGATGCTTGTTGACGAGCCAGTTTCACATCACGGAACTTACCTTGACGGAACAACGCAATTTCACGCGCTTTCTTCTCATCAGACAAGACCATGGCATCTTCACCAGCAGCCGGCACTTCAGACAGACCCAAAATCTCAACCGGAATTGAAGGACCTGCTTCAGTGATCGACTTACCATGCTCGTCGATAATCGCACGAACACGGCCCGATACCTGGCCAGCAAGAATCACGTCGCCTTTGCGCAATGTACCTGATTGAATCAGCATAGAAGCAACCGGACCACGACCCTTGTCCAGACGTGCTTCAATAATAATCCCTTTCGCAGGAGCATCTTCGGCAGCAGTCAGCTCAAGCACTTCGGCTTGCAGCAAGATCGCTGTTAGCAATTCATCGATACCCAAGCCTTTCTTGGCCGAGACATCCACAAACATCGCGTCACCACCCCAATCTTCTGGCACAACTTCGTGTGTAACCAGTTCTTGACGGATGCGCTCTGGATTTGCTTCAGGCTTATCAATCTTATTCACGGCAACCACAATCGGCACACCGGCGGCTTTCGCGTGAGCGATCGCTTCGATGGTTTGTGGCATCACGCCATCGTCAGCAGCAACCACCAAGACCACAATATCGGTCAGCTTGGCACCACGCGCACGCATCGCGGTAAACGCTTCGTGACCCGGAGTATCAAGGAAGGTAATCATGCCTTTTTCGGTTTGTACATGGTACGCGCCGATATGCTGGGTAATACCACCCGCTTCACCCGACGCCACTTTGGCGGTACGGATGTAATCCAGCAACGATGTTTTACCGTGGTCAACGTGACCCATTACAGTCACAACCGGTGCGCGCGGTAATAACACATGCTCAACTGCAACTTCGCCTTCACCCAGATAGATTTCCGGATCATCCAGCTTGGCCGCCATTGGGGTATGGCCCATATCCTCGACGATAATCATCGCGGTTTCTTGGTCCAGCACTTGGTTGATGGTAACCATCATGCCCATCTTCATCAGGGCTTTAACGACTTCAACGCCCTTCACGGCCATTTTGTGCGCAAGATCAGTTACAGAAATTGTTTCTGGAACCATCACTTCGTGCACTACTTTGTCAGTAGGGGCTTGGAAGCCGTGTGCGTTATCCGGGTTAGCTGCAGCCTGACGGCCCTTGCCACCCTTCTTGCTCTTCCAATCATTACCGGCATCGCCACCACGACTGCGAATGCCTTTCTTACCACGACCATCGCTCCAAGGCTCTTTCTTACCCGGTGCGGCTGCTGGCTTTTTATCGCCAGGTTTTGCCGCAGGAGAAGCAGTGCTTGGTGTCGCCGCTGGTTTTGGACGACTCGCGGGTGCAGGGGCTGCAACTGGAGCCGGTGCTGGCGCAGGGGCGGCCACCGGAGCCGGTGCAACTGGCTCTGGCGCTTTCATTGGCTCATTGCGTGGTTTACGCAACTCAACACGCATACCTACACGCGGACGATCCGGATGGCTAGCTTGCGACGCGCCCGGTGAAGGACGAGTTGCAGCAGGCGCAACGGCCACTGGCTTGGCGGCAACAGGCGCAGGCTGAGCCGGCTTCGCTGCAACTGGCGTAGCGGGTGCAACTTGAGCTGGTTTTGCTGCAGGCGCGGCAACTGGAGCCGGTGTCGGTGCAGGAGCTGCAACTGGTGCAGGAGCAACGGGCGCTGCAACAGAAACAACTGCCGCAGGAGCGGCCACTTCAGCTGGCGCTTTACCACCTTGCTTAGCACGCATTTCTGCGGCTTGACGGGCAAACAACTCATTCTGGCGACGCGCTTGCGCTTCGCGAGAGGTGCGTTCTGCCTCATCAATCACCTGTGCTGATGCAGGTGCAGCAGGCTCGGCAGCACGTGGCGCTGCAGCTTCTGCCACAGCAGACACTTCAACCACACGCTTTTTACGTACTTCTACTGGAATCGACTTCGCTTTACCTGTTGAATCTGTTTTACGGATTTCAGTATTTTGCTTACGGTTCACAACGATTTTTTTATCACCATCGCTACCGTGCTTCTTTTTCAGGTGATCGAGCAGACACGCCTTATCAGTCGCGGTAACCACATCTACTTCACTCGATTTATTCACACCTGCTGCGCGGAATTGTTCCAGCAGCTCTTGCGGTGGCATCTTTAGCTCTACCGCAAATTGGTTGACATTGAGTTCACTCATGCATTTCTCTCCCGAGCGTTAGGCGAACCAGTGCTCGCGCGCCTTCATGATCAGTTGCTTAGCAGCTTCTTCATCAATTCCGGTCATTTCTATCAGCTCGTCGACGGCTAGTTCGGCGAGTTCGTCTCGGGTATGAACCTCTTTATCGGCCAGTAAGGCAGCAAGTTCTGGTGTCATCCCCTGAAGGCTTTTAAGGTCTTCTGCTTGATGCTCAAGCTTTTCTTCACGAGCAATGGCTTGCGTTAGCAAAGCATCACGGGCGCGAGTACGCAGCTCATTGACGGCGTCTTCATCGAAGGCCTCAATTTCCAGCATTTCAGCAATCGGCACATAAGCCACTTCTTCCAGCGTGGAGAACCCTTCTTCTACAAGAACGTCCGCCACTTCTTCGTCAACCCCCAGCACATCAATAAAGAGCTGACGCACATTGGCGAACTCTTCCTGATGTTTTTGCTGTGCTTGATCAACGGTCATGATATTGATTTTCCAGCCAGTAAGCTCAGCTGCCAATTTCACGTTTTGACCACCACGGCCAATAGCCATGGCCAGGTTGTCTTCATCGACCACCACATCCATGCTGTGTGTTTCTTCATCAAGCATGATGGAGTTCACTTCAGCCGGAGACAGGGCGTTAATCACAAATTGCGCCGGATCTTGCGACCACAACACAATATCAACCCGCTCGCCTGCCAGCTCATTGGTCACTGCATTAACACGCGTACCACGCACGCCAATACAAGTTCCCTGAGGGTCAACGCGCGCGTCGTTCGATTTTACCGCCACCTTGGCACGTGCACCCGGATCACGAGCGACAGCCTTGATTTCGATTAGCTGATTCTCAATCTCAGGCACTTCCATTTCGAAGAGCTTGGTCATGAAATCACTGGAAATACGCGACAGCACCAGTTGCGGGCCACGACCCAAGCGATCCACTCGTAGCAAAAATGCTTTAACACGATCGCCTACGCGCAAGTTTTCCTTAGGGATCATTTGGTCACGCGGTAATACGGCTTCCAGCTTACCCAGCTCAAGAATGGCACTGCCACGCTCAATACGCTTGATATTGCCTGAAACAATAAACTCACTGCGTTGCAGAAAATCATTCAGATTTTGTTCGCGCTCTGCATCACGGATTTTTTGCAAAATCACTTGCTTGGCGGTTTGTGCACCGATGCGACCAAATTCAATCGCCTCAAGCTCAACCATCCACGTTTCGCCTACTTTCAGCTCTGGATCGTAATCCGGCACATCAGTCATGGCGATCTGACGGGAAGGCTCTTCGTGGTCATTATCTTCAACCACGGTCCAGCAGCGGAAACTACGATAATCACCGCTATCACGGTCGATATCCACTTGGATATCCACGTCTTCCTCGTAGCGTTTTTTGGTCGCCGAAGCCAGTGCCATTTCTAAGGCACCAAACACGACATCTTTTTCTACGTTCTTTTCACGCGCCAGCGCGTCGACCAGCAACAGAATTTCCCGGCTCATCTCACTACCCCTCCGGCAAACAACCCGAACATTCTAGGCTGATTAGTTCTTAAAACTGCGGCTCTAGCCGCACCTTGTCGATTTGTGATTGCGGCAGGGATAGCTCTTGTCCATCGACTTCTACGCGCACCACATCATTTTCCAGCCCAATCAATACACCGACGAGCTTCTTACGTTTATCCGGCAACGGTAAGCGCAACTTTACTTTCACGACCTGCCCGGCAAAGCGAACAAAATCAGCCGCCTTTACAATGGGACGATCCAGCCCGGGAGATGAAACCTCCAAACGCTCGTAATTCACGCCTTCAACAATAAAAAGCCGCTCAAGGTGATGACTTACGGTTACGCAGTCAGTCACATTAATGCCGCCTTCCTTATCAATAAAGACCCGAACCAACCCATTTCGCGCAAGCTCCAGATCAACGAGTTCATACCCGAGACCTGGCAGGGTGGTTTCCAGCACGTCCTGCATATTTGCTGCCATACATTCCTTTGCCACTTATCTGATTGAGCCCCATGAGCTATAAATAACCACGAACAACTCAACCAGCGAATGCTGCTGCAATACCGCGAGCAAGCATTCCGAACACGATACGCGATCGCCACAAACAAAAAATGGGCTGCAAAACTGCGCCCATTTCTTTACCACTTCTTCGGCCTTTTAACCGAAGAAGGCGGGATTGTAACAGAAACTATCGTTTGACGAAACAGGGAACATAGATACTTGTGAGTTTGACACTTGCACACTAGAGTAGTGAAATTTACATGTAATACAAACCGAGGAAAGATAGATGGAACAAGCATGGTGGGCAAGTTATCAACTGGGCGTTCCCCGGGAAATTGATATCAATGAATTTGCCGCAATACCTGCGGTACTCGCCCGCTCTGTAGCACGATTCGGAGAACGACCCGCTTTCCTAAACATGGGAAAATCAATCAGCTACAGCGAGCTGGATCAACAGTCGTCCGCCTTTGCCGCCTATTTGCAACACGAGCTAAAACTGCCACGCGGCTCACGTGTTGCTGTCATGCTGCCTAATCTATTGCAATACCCCATCGCTATTTTCGGCATTTTGCGTGCAGGCATGGTGGTGGTTAACGTTAATCCGCTCTATACCCCGCGCGAGCTCAGCCACCAATTAAAAGACTCTGGCTCAGTCGCCATTGTCATTCTGGCCAACTTTGCCCACACGCTTGAAGAAATTATCAGTAGCAGTGACGTTAAACATGTATTGCTGACTGAAATCGGCGACCGGCTGAATTTTCCTAAGCGGCAAATTGTAAATGCGGTGGTCAAGCACATTAAAAAAATGGTGCCCGCCTTTAACTTACCAGGGCACGTTCGTTTTAATGATGCACTGATCACTGGCGACACGCACAAAGCCACTCCCGTCGACTTAAACCACAGCGATATTGCTTTCTTACAATACACAGGTGGAACCACCGGCGTTGCCAAGGGTGCCATCCTCACTCACGGCAATATTGTTGCAAATATGCAACAAGCACATGCTTGGATCGCCCCTCTCGTCAACGAAGGGACAGAAATGATTGTCACGGCCCTGCCGCTCTATCATATCTTTTCACTCACGGCCAACTGCATGGTTTTCTCCAAAATTGGTGCCACCAATTTGCTGATCACCAACCCGCGTGATATCCCCGGTTTTATTAAAGAAATCGGCAAATACCCGGTGACCTGCATGACCGGCGTCAACACACTATTCAATGCGCTACTCAATAATGCTGAATTTTCCAAACTTGATTTCAGCAAATGGAAGCTTGCCCTTGGCGGCGGCATGGCCGTACAGCACGCAGTAGCAGATCGCTGGGTAAAAACCACAGGCGTGCGTTTGATTGAAGCCTATGGCCTCACCGAAACATCACCAGCGGCAATGATGAACCCGATGAATTTACCCGAATTCAACGGCATGATTGGCTTGCCTGTACCCTCTACGATTGGCGAAATACGCAACGAAGAAGGCAAAGCTCTGCCACCTGGCGAAGCAGGCGAGCTATTTATTCATGGCCCGCAAGTAATGGCAGGCTACTGGCAGCGCCCTGACGAAACCGCCAAAGTGCTAGGTAAAGACGGCTTTGTCAGCACAGGGGACGTCGCCATCATGTCGCCAAGCGGGTTTTTCCGCTTAGTTGATCGCAAAAAAGACATGATCCTCGTATCAGGTTTTAATGTTTACCCGAACGAAATTGAAGACGTGGTAGCGAGCCATCCGGGCGTGCTTGAAGTGGCTTGCATTGGTGTCGATGACGACAAGTCAGGCGAAGCAGTGAAGATTTTTGTGGTTAAAAAAGACCCCAAACTCACTCAGGAAGACTTGATTGCGCATTGCCGTAAGAACCTAACCAACTATAAAATTCCACGACAAGTGGAATTCCGAGACAGCCTGCCCAAGTCAAACGTAGGTAAAATACTAAGACGCGAGTTGCGCCCTAACAAATGAGCTTTTCATGAACCTGTTGCCGTTTTTTAAACTGATGGCGGAGCGTAATGCTTCCGACCTTTTTCTTGCCGCTCAATCACCCATCGTGATTAAAATTGATGGCCTGTGTTATCCGGTCAACAATCAAGTTTTAGCCCCAGAGCATGTCAAGCAATTGGTCTATCAGTTGATGACACCAGAGCGGATTGCCGAATTTGAAAACACGCTGGAAATGAACTTTGCCTACCCCGTAGTTGGGGTAGGTAGTTTTCGCGTTAATATTTTCAAAGCACGTGGCTCGATCTCGATGGTGGCGCGTTATATTCGCAGCAATATCCCTTCTTTTGATGAGCTCCGTGTTCCTGAGGTATTAAAAGAGCTCATCATGGAAAAGCACGGCATTATTCTGGTGGTGGGAGCGACAGGCTCGGGTAAATCCTCCACCATGGCCGCCATGCTTAATCACCGCAACGAGAACCATGCGGGGCATATTTTAACCATGGAAGACCCGATCGAATTCTTGCATAAGCACAAGAAATCGCTGGTGAATCAGCGCGAAATCGGTATCGACACCAAGAGCTATCACGAGGCACTTAAAAACGCGATGCGTGAAGCACCGAATGTCTTGATGATTGGTGAAATCCGGGATCGCGACACCATGACGCACGCCATGCAATACGCACAAGCGGGGCACTTGTGTATCTCCACCTTGCATGCCAATAACAGCTACCACTCGCTCTCGCGCATCGTTAACTTTTACCCGCAAGAATCGCGCGATGCACTGCTTTACGATTTATCGTCCTCATTAAAAGCCATTGTTTCGCAGCGCTTAATCAAAAACAAAGAAGGCAAGCTGGTTGCGGCAGTTGAAGTGCTACTGAATACGCCGCGTATTGCAGAATTAATTCGCGCCGGTCAGCTGAGCGACATCAAACAAGCGATGGAGCAAAGCCTCTCTGAAGGCTCGCAAACTTTCGAGCAAGCTCTGTATAAGCTTTACCGCAATGGCGAAGTTGAGCTAGACGAAGCACTTAAAAGCGCCGACTCAGCGACCAACCTCTCCTGGCTGGTCAATAATGCGCAGCCACTCACAGAGGCTGAAAGCCGCAAGCCCGACGAAAAGAAAGGCCCTAACGACGCTCCTGATATGGCATTCGATATTTCATTGCACTAAGCCGCATCAAACTGCTTAAACGAGCACGGCCATCAGCCGCTCGTTTAAGTGCACCGCTTCAAACAGCACCAGCCTCCCCCTTCTTCAACACAGAAAAGATTCCCTATGAAGCTCTATGGCATCCCCAACTGCGACACCATTAAAAAAGCAAAAACATGGCTCAGCGAGCAAGGCCACAATTTTGAATGGCATGATTATAAAAAATCAGGGATCAGCGCCGAGCTGCTAGAGCAATGGGCAGCACAAGTCGGCTGGGAAGCCCTGCTCAACCGCCAAGGCACGACATGGCGCAAATTAGACGAGGCAACAAAGGCCTCAATTGACAACAAAGATGCTGCAATCGCCTTAATGATAATGCAAACCTCAATCATCAAGCGCCCAGTGCTCGACAACAATGGTACGATCACGGTCGGCTTCAAACCCGAAGTCTACGCAACACTTTTTAGAGACTGACGACACCGCAATGAACGACCCCACACTTGCACTAACCCAACAATTATTACGCCAGGCATCTGTTACGCCGGATGACGCCAACTGCCAGAACATGCTGGCTGCACGGCTCTCTGCCATTGGCTTTCGTATTGAGCATATGCGCTTTGAAGATGTAGATAATCTCTGGGCACGCTTTGGCGACACCGGCCCTGTACTGGTTTTTGCTGGCCACACTGATGTCGTACCTACCGGCCCGCTGGATCGCTGGCATTCAGATCCTTTCGCCCCGACCATTCGGGACGGCCATTTATTTGGCCGTGGCTCAGCGGACATGAAAGCGTCCCTTGCCGCTTTTGTGGTCGCTTGTGAGCAGTTTTTGGCTAAAAACCCAAATCCTAAAGGCTCGATCGCCTTTCTGATTACTTCAGACGAAGAAGGTCCGGCACATCACGGCACGGTTAAAGTGGTTGAAGCGCTCAAAGCGCGTGGCGAGAAAATTGATTACTGCATTGTGGGTGAACCCACTTCAGCCGAAGTCTTTGGCGACACCATTAAAAATGGCCGTCGTGGCTCGCTGTCGGGGCATTTAATTGTGCACGGCGTGCAAGGCCATATTGCTTACCCGCACCTCGCTAAAAACCCCATCCACCTGCTCGCTCCTGCTCTGGCAGAGCTGGCCAGCACCGTGTGGGATAGCGGCAATGAATACTTCCCGCCCACCACATGGCAGGTATCCAATATTAATAGCGGCACGGGCGCAACCAACATCATCCCCGGCACCGTAGATGCCTTATTTAATTTCAGATTTAGCACAGCCAGCACGGCTGACTCGCTCAAAGCCGCCGTACACGCCATTCTGGACAAACATCAGCTTGAATATGAAATTGATTGGGCACTGTCGGGCGAGCCTTTCCTAACCGACCACGGCCAGCTGATCGACGCCATGCGCGATGTGGTAAGCGAAGTTTGTGGCCAAACACCTGCTCTCAATACCGTGGGTGGTACATCAGACGGGCGCTTTATTGCAAAATACTGCCCCGAAGTGGTTGAGTTTGGCCCGATCAACAAAACCATTCATAAGCTCAATGAATGCGTAGCGGTTGAAGATTTACCTAAGCTTGCTGCAATTTATGAAAAAGCATTAGAAAAGCTCATCGCTTAATTAAACTTGATTATGCATCTTCCTCAATAGACTCTATATAAATGAATTGCTTAAGTACCGGGCTTGGTTTTTGAATTTGTAGGGCGGATGAAAACCGCGAGCAATGCTGAATAAATACGCGGGTTTCACCCGCCCTACAATATTTATAATGAGTTTGAGTAAGAGGCATAATCAGGAAATACATAGCGGGAGCAAGCCCCAAAGATTGCCCCCGCTTATTTCAAGCACTCTTTTAATTATTAAATTAAAAGCCGCATTAGCCATAAATAAATTTCGCTTTTACCCCCCCTAAGTCAAGCGCCGCAATACGCTTTCCAAAGGCCCTAAGCGGTAAAACTTACGCCAGCAACTCGCAAAAATCACGGCAAACACGCAAAATGATAGCGCACTCATGACCGAAAAAACCAAAGACTGATTCTCAAGCAGGCCTAAAGACTCCAGCAGCCCCATTCCCAAAATGACATGCGCCAAATAAAAAGTGAGCCCTAATTGGCCGGTATAAACAAAAGGCATTAGCCAAGCTTTTTTCCCATACTTTTCTCCCAAAGCCACACAGAGTGTAATGATCACCGTGGCACTTCCTGCAGCCCCAATAAAATACACAGGCAAAGGCGGCATAGGCTGGGTACTAAAAAAAACTTCATAAGCCAAAGGCATTCCCATCAAGCGAGCATAGGGTAAGAATAAAACAATCAACTCAGCCAGCGCCGCAGCAAATAAACCCAATAAAAACAAACGCTCACGCATAGCAACCTGCCCTAGGTTTTGCCGCCCAATAACCATGCCCAATAATAGAAACCCTAGCCAAGGCAGTACCGGATGAAAACCATTAAAGATTAAATTACGAGCAAAACCCTTAATCGTCCATAAATCAGCATAGGCTAAAGTCTGCCAATCCCAAGCCGTACTATAATTAAGCATTCCAAATAAAAAAGACGATGCAATCAACAATAACAAGACCAGAACCATGATATAACGGCTTGGCAACATAAGGCATAAAGCGCCTATTGAAATGTATATACCGTAATAATGTAAAATATCAGCAGGCCAGATTTCTATATACAAAAGTCCTAATATAAATAAAAATCCAGCCCGCTTAAATAATGCCTTCCGCTCTACAGCCAGCGACTGTAAATCTCCAGATAATCTTGATTGCCGGGTCAACAAAGACAAACCCACTCCTGCCAATATCACAAATAATGCAGAAGCACGACCATCAATGATATTTACTATTTTTAGCCAAGCCATATTCTCACTGGAATTGGCGTGCATCACAATCTTAAAGTTAACAATCACCATTCCAAAAATGGCCAGTGCACGGGCCAAATCGAAACCAAGGATTCGTTGTTTCATTTCACACCCCATGCATCATAGCCGCCCTATTTAAAATGAATAGCCCAGAATAAGCGAGGCAGCAGGGTTCGTTTTTGATTCTGTTAAAGGGCTATTCTCCGCATTTTTAAATAAACGTTTTACACCTAAAGACGAAGAAACCCCCCAGTTTTTATCAAAAAGATGATTCCAGGTCACAGTTAAACTGCCCGTATCAAAACCCGCCTTAGGCGAATAAATCGCATAAGATGAAGCAAGGCTTTGTGCTGCCGTCACACCATAATAAGTTTGCGCATATTTGGCGTCTGCATAATGCGCAAAGGCACTGATAGATAATTGATCAGCCTCTGTAGTGTAAATAGGAGCGGAAAGCGTGACATGATAGGCATTGCCATTTTCACGATGATTCAGTTTTAATTCTGCACCCAACGATAAATGCGCAACATCCCATAAATTAACGCCACCTTCTAAATTTAATAACGCTGAGTTTTTAATATCTCCCATGCCCTTAAATTTACTTTTCGTGTCTGAAAAATTGGCAACATCATCCCCCCGGCTGCCACCATAAGCCAAAGCAATACTGCCGTCGAAAATACCTTTTTCTGCCTGAAAGCCAATCCCGCGCACACCGGCAAAAAAGCCGTTTGCCGCTTGATAATCCACATAAAGAATCGGAGATACTTTATTTTTTTTACCCCCGACAAACTCCGGGCCATAGCCAATACCCACTCCAAGGGTAATCTTTGATTCATCTTTGGGCTCTTCTGCCGCATAGAGGGGAACAACCATCAGCGAAGCAAACAAAGCAATAATATGACGCATAATAGCTACTCTCTTTTTTAAGAAGTAAGCCATCTTAAAGAGAGGAGATTAAAATATCACACCCAAACTGTCTGTAATTTGTCGCTAAATTGTAGATAAGCAAAGCCACAAACAAATGTATAAAAAGTGTAGCGCGATGCAATGAAGTGTCTTTCCCCAAGCCATAGCCAGCAAGCGCTTGTACAATGTCGTTTGCATACCACGTTAGAGAAAATAATGTTCAGATTGATGCTCGTAGAGGATGACACCAAGCTGGCGGCACTCATTCAGGAGTACCTCAGTAGCTATGAATTTAATGTAGAGATCATTAGCCGTGGCGATATTGCCCTCGCCCACTACAAAGCCACTGAACCCGACATTATTGTGCTGGATTTAATGCTGCCAGGCCTAGATGGCATGGTGGTTTGCCGGCAAATCCGTGAAATCAGCAGCGTGCCTATTTTAATTCTCACTGCGCGTGAGGATATGTTCGATGAGGTTTCGGGACTAGAGCAAGGTGCAGATGATTACGTTAATAAGCCTATCCAGCCCCGTATTTTACTGGCTCGTTTACGTGCTCTATTAAGGCGTGGCACAAGCAGAAACAAGAGCACTCAATCGGCACTCACTTTTGGTGATTTAGAAATATCCAAAACAGATCGAAGTGTGCGCTGGAAAAACGAAACCTCTGCTTTAAGTAATTCAGAGTTCAAACTATTACTATTACTTGCCGAATCAGCGGGCCGTGTTTTATCACGCGATGATATTTTAAAATCAATGCGCGGCATTGAATTTGATGGCATGGACAGAAGTATCGATAACAGTATCTCGCGCTTGCGCCGCAAATTTAATGATCATGATTCTGAGAAAATTAAAACTATCTGGGGTGAAGGCTATTTATTCAGCCCATCCGCTTGGGAATAAAAGCAATGTGGCGAATTTATTTACGTATTTTTATATTAATCTCCGTAGTCACCATTTCTTTAACGCAAGTGCTCAGCTATATGACTAATCAGTTTTATGCAGAGCAGCTTGAACAATTTGCAGTTAAAGATGCGGATGCGCAAATTTTTCTGGTTGAGCAATATTTAGATCATGCCCGCGGGCAACTCTGGTTAGATCGCTTTAAAACTTTGCAACAAAAAGCCAATCATAGCTACGACCTTATCACGCTTGATCGCACAATAGCCATGATTGCCCCGCATAACCGGCAAAGGCTGCTTGAGAGAAAAGTGGTGGTCGATATTCAAAGTAACGCTTATTTCCGCCGGGTAGATGCGGATAATTCAACATTCCCGGGCAGTGCCAATCAAGTAATCTATGCCTCAGACAAAGAAGATAACGATCCATTAATTACTAGAATAAAAAGATTCCAATACACCATTATCTTTTTATTATTGCTCATCCCTTGTGGAATCTGGTCTTATCTGCACTGGAGAGAATTGCAATCGCTCTCTAAAACAGCGAATGATTTTGGCTCAGGCTTATTATCCAGCCGTGCAAAGGTGAGAAAAAGCGCCAGCGTTTATCCACTCGCCCAGTGTATGAATTTAATGGCCGAAAAAATTCAGCGTTTAATAGATTCGCAGCGAGAGCTATTGCATTCTGTTTCTCATGAATTACGCACACCGATTGCACGGTTGGAATTTGGCCTTGCCCTGCTTAAAAATGATGCCAAAAACAAGCAACTTGAGCCGCGTTTTATCTCAATGGAAAACGACTTACACGAATTAAATGATTTAGTGAGCGAGCTGCTTAGCCTGGCAAAAATAGA
The DNA here is from genome assembly GCF_000969645.2 of Janthinobacterium sp. B9-8. NCBI lineage: Bacteria > Pseudomonadati > Pseudomonadota > Betaproteobacteria > Burkholderiales > Oxalobacteraceae > Janthinobacterium > Janthinobacterium sp. B9-8. The sequence goes on along the minus strand of NZ_CP014222.1, from coordinate 994,260 downwards.
GCAGCAGCACGCACTCCCCATGCAAAGTATCAATATGGCAGAAACCTTGCATCTGATTTTAAATTCACTCGATCATGTATTACAAAACAAAGAAATAAGCCATGCGCTGCATTCACAAACCAACACGATCTTAGGTGATCCTAAGTTATTAGGTCGAGCGCTGAGTAATCTCTTACGCAATGCCGCCAAATATGCCAATCAGCACATCAAAATTTCCACAATGAGCAACCGAAGCGGTGGTATTGATATCACTATTGAAGACGATGGCCCCGGCGTGCCCGAAAACGAGCGCGAGCATATCTTTGAGCCTTTTTATCGGCTGGACAGAAGCAGAGACCGAGCAAGCGGAGGGTTTGGCTTAGGTTTGGCGATTGCCAAAAAAGCAGTGACATTACATCAGGGGAAGATTTGGGTGGATCAATCGACGCTAGGTGGCGCGCGCTTCACAATTAGTCTGGCGCGGGGATAGCGCACGACAAGCGCTATCTGCGGCCTATGCTGTTGCTAGGCGCTGTGGCATCCAGCGCACGGTTTGTGGCACAGGCTGTGCGCTCAACGCATCAGCCATCACTTGTCTGGCACAGCTGTTGCACTGCCCGCAACAGGTAGACACCAAGGTTTGCTCTTGTAACTCAGCAAATGTGCGCACGCCGCCAGCCACTGCCTTGTGGATGGCTTTGTCAGTAACACTATTACAGATGCAAACGTACATGGCTGCTCTCAGACTGATAACTGTTCTCATTATAATTGAAACCAGAAGATTGCCAAGTGGCAAATAACACCCATTCTCAAAAAAACACGAAAAAAAAATGGGCTAACCGCATCACCCTCATTCACCTCAGACTTATGAAAGCAAATAGCCACCAGCACGCCAATCCACCCTGCTGGGCGCGAATGGTAATAATTCCACTGTGTGCAAGCCTAGGTAAAAACACAACAACCTTATGATGATGTTCTAATATGCACTAATTTAAAATACCTCCCAAGCTTGCGCCAGCCCTTGCAGCGCCCTACTCCAAACCAGCCCAATACACCCCATGCCAGAGCAAATTGCATTAAGCCTACAAGAGCAACTCCATCAATTAAGCCATGAAGCCAATCCAGCACGACTCAACCCCCTCTTGCTGGACGGCTACGAACGCACTTTGGCTCTCTTACCCCGGCTTGAAAAATTAGATTTAAACGATGCCCAAACACAAACACGCTCGCGATTAGCCGCACAGCAAGCACAAGGTTTGCTCAGAACACTGCATCAAAGCTTTATCCGGCTGGCCCAGCTACGGAGCAATGAAACCGGCCTCTTTAGCACTAATCGTCCCCGCCTTGAAGCCTTTGGCATGGCACTAGAAAGCGCGTGGCAACTTGCTTGTCTGTATTCGCGCACCCTCACACCGCTTCCCATTGGCTTTTGGCTTGGGTGCCATCAATTATTTGCTGAAATACTCGAGCTTGGATGGTCTACACGCAGTCTGAAAAATGGCAGTAGCTTAGGCTCACTTTATCGCCAGCTGATGTTGCTGGGCATCAGCGCGAGTAATCGCCTCGAGCCACAAAAAATGGCACTCCTGTTCAAAATTGTAGAAGACGAAGCGCGTTATCTGGATCTGATACAGCTTGATCAAGCTTTAGGCGAACAAGGCACATTTATTTACCAGACAAACAGCGACGACGCGCCTCATTTTGCTCATGAGCTTCCTCACAAAGAACAAAGTGTCTGGTGGATGATAGACACGCAGAGACTGCTCAAACGGCTAAGCAGCAAGCTGCAGCGTTTACTGACCCAGAGCGAAGATCGGCATGTTGAAATCCAGCTGATCGGACGCTTATTACAAGAATGGGCCGCCCCGCCACGGCGGCAACACTTTCGCCTGCGGCGCAAGAATGGCGAACAAATCCAACTAATCAGCCTGTGGCCACGCTGCTGGGATATTGCTGCCGGGCGTATTGATGACGCCGCACCCGAGCCTGCCAAGCTTAATATTTGCAATATCAGCGCATCCGGCCTGCTACTGCAAGGCGAATCACTCAACCAGCCCCTGCAAGCAGGCGAAATCCTGATGCTGCGGCGCGGCGATCAACACTGGCAACTTGGGCTGGTACGCTGGTTAAGCTTACGTGGCGAGGGCTTATCCAGTGAATGCGGCATCGAGCTAATCGGCCGCTCGCCAGAAGCCGTGCATATCGCACCAATCACCAGCCTAGGTGAAGACCCCCTCACCCCTGCCCTGAGCCTCGCTGCGGATAGCCGCCGCGGCCACAACGGCATGCTAATTTTGGCAGGCAAGCAATACCAAGCCATGCGCATGTTCACCGTGCACGATTCACGCGGCATCTGCAAAGTGCGGGCCACGCGCCTAGTGATGCAAACGGCTTATTATCAGTTTATTGAAACGTGGCTGGAGGAAATCACCCCCAAAGCCCAGCCGGAGGGCTGATGCACTGCATTAACCATGCTGCTGCATCGTGTTTTCAGACTACAAAATCAATCACTACGCAAGCTACATTAAAAAAATGACGGTTATGGTCAATAATACGACAGCCAACACAGACAAATTAACTACACTGCTGAACCCTAGTCTACTTAACGACAAAGCAAGCAGTCAGATGTGAGCCTGCTTCAACAGCACGGACATGGTAGAAATCCCCGCTCAATCGGGTGTAGTATCTCGGCATAAAACACTTCAGGCTGCGCCCAGCAAGCGTTTTACAAGGGGCTCAGCGTTTTTATACACCCAAGGCGGTGGTTTTTCTGCCGTTTCAAGGGTGTCTACATATTGTTGGGCGCAACCACTATGGAATGGCAGCCAATTTCGTCAGATGCTTTATGGGACAAGATCAATTCTGCTTGCGCTCGGATGGATGCCGACCAATTGAAACTTTGGGAAGTCATCCGGATTACTCCTGAAAAATGGTCGCAGCACACTTTCGGAGATTTAGGCGGCGGCTTTTGGGTTGTGGCAATATTTGGCGAAATGGTAATCTGGTTCAACGATATTGAAGATGGCTTCAACCGTTCAAACTACAAGACATACGGAACAATAGAGCAATATCGTTGTAATCAAGATGAGCTGGAATGGTCAGTTCAGCAGGTTATGAACTTAGTCTCAACAGGTAATGACATAGGGCCTTTTTGTGGCGCACCTCAACCCATTGGCAATGATTGCGCCTAACCCGGCGCTCAACCTCGCTCCCTCCGGTCGCTGGTCGCTGCGCGATAAAGTCGCGTAGCGCCGGTTAGCTCTACGTTGAGAGCTCAGAATGCGTTCCCCGCCAGTGGAGTCCTCCGAAGGCAACATCGCAGTAACTTCAACAGGGAGTTCGTATGTCAGTCACACCGAACCAAATTCATACGCAAGTTGCTGGCGCCATCAAGGCGTTAGAAAAATTGCCAGCAAAGGAGCGCGAAACCAAGCCGTCTCGTACCTTTTCCGACAACTACAACAATCTCCTGTCTCTCGCGAAAGAAGCGATGCCCACAGTGGACGCAAGACGCTGGCCGCCAGAAGCCCCAACTCACGTCCCGACAATGGGGCTGGCGACTTCCGAGCTCCGATTCACGGAGATTCACGCATTCTTAGAGCAAATTCTGGCCATCGTCAATGAAGGCATCCAGTACTTCTGAGTGCGCTCAGAGCGGATTCATGGCAATGCGCGGGTTGGTTCCCACGCTGAGACCTAACCCCTCGAAGGGGACCTGCCTGCGGCAGGCCCCTTACCTCGAACGTTAGGCGCTAAACAGGATTTCATAATGGTCCCGAGTAACATTCTACAGCGAACGTTTCACACCTCTCACAATGGCGAGTCCGGTACAGCCTTCACTGTCGACGTTGCAGATCGACAGTATTTGCTGACTGCCAAGCATGTGGTTGAGGAACCTATGGGGTCAGGTCTTGCATTTGACATGAATTAATCAATTTAAGCTGCTTTGCAAACCACTGTACATTTTATAATTATGCAAAATACAAGACCTGACCCCGTTACTTTCCGCGCCTAGTGATGCAAACGGCTTATTATCAGTTTATTGAAACGCGGCTGGAGGAAATCACCCCCAAAGCCCAGCCGGAGGGCTGATGCACTGCATTAGCCATGCTGCTGCATCGTGTTTTCAGACTACAAAATCAATCACTGCGCAAGCTACATTAAAAAAATGACGGTTATGGTCAATAATACGACAGCCAACACAGACAAATTGACTACACTGCTGAACCCTAGTCTACTTAACGACAAAGCAAGCAGTCAGATGTGAGCCTGCTTCAACAGCACGGACATGGTAGAAATCCCCGTTCAATCGGGTGCAGTATCTCAGCATAAAATACTTCAGGCTGCGCACAGCAAGGAATTACAAGGCGCTTAGCGTTTTTATGCACCCATGGTGGTGGTTTTTCTGCCGTTTCAAGGGTGTCTACATATTGTTATGTGTCAGCTGATTTTGGAGGGAATGGATGATGCCGAGCAAAAGTCTAGTTTCACGTATACCAGCTTATAAAGCCGCATTCTCCAGTGGAGAACTCCAAAAGACCTATCAAGATCTAGTTGGCATTGTTCAAAATCTAAGAACTGAATTCTCAAAGAAATACAAAAGTGAATTCTCGATTGCGAATGTGTTACATGGCTATATAGATTTCACGTACTTCTATTTGCAAAATGACTATCTCAGGAAGAAAAAGCTAAAGCTTGCGATTGTCTTTAACCACAAAAATGCAAACTTTGAGCTGTGGCTTCTTGGGCAAACAAAGGACGTACAGATTCTCTATTGGAGAAAACTAAGAGAAGTGAAGTGGGTCAATGAGGAGGCAATGCCAGAGTATTCAATTTTCGAAGCTCCTCTACTTTTGGCCCCAGACTTTGATAGTTCAACAAAGCTATCGGAGTCCATTCACACGCAATTTGAAACTCTGTCCCAGGAAGTTTTCAATACGCTGGCGGCATACGAGTAATGCCACATAACATGGCAGTCGAGCGGGACGGCCGCAAGCTGCGCTTGTGTTTTCGTATTGCTGTTGCATTACGGAAAACGTGGGCATTGTTTTTTGCAGTGGCAATACGCCTAACATGGCACTCAAGCAGACTGGCCGGAACGTGCGGCTTTTTTATCCAATTGCAGCGTAGGCCAGCTGCTTAATTTTGACGTTAGCATCAATCGAGAAAAGAGTCATATGTCAGATTTATATAAAAATGCGGTGGCCTTTCTACAAAATAGATTTCCTGTCGCACCAGTACTTAATCATGAAAATGTTTTTAGAGATATACATGACAATGAAGCATTTAAAATCTGGCCAATGATTGCTCAGGACTCTCGGTCAGGAATGAAGCAAAGGGCAATAGCAATTGAAAACTTAGGAAGTAAAGATGAAATCTATGCCGTTGCCCAATCTATGGATAAGATTTTTTTAGAACTAAATTCATCCGTTTATGTAAAAATCAGAAATAGCTTGAAGCCGACTGGCCATGAAATAGATACGAATCAAATGGTTTTTGCACCAAGGGTTATTCTTTACACAAATAAACTCTGCATACCCTCAGAAAGGGTTATTCAGGCCTTCAACTCTGTAAATGCTTTGATTGATATCGTAGATGAGAATGAAATGTATAAAACACTTTTTGTATCTTACGGAGGGCCTGATGAGAGCACCGTAGCAGAGATAAATAAAAGGATAAAATCTAAAGGCATTAAAACATGGTTTTTTCCAGACGATGCTAATCCAGGAGATAAGCTACACAGAATGATGCATGAGGGCGTCAATAACCATGATCATGTTTTGTTGGTTTGCTCTAAAGTATCACTAACGAGGCATGGTGTTCAGAATGAAATTGAAAGGGTTCTTGAGCGAGAGGCTAAAGAAGGCGGATCTGAAATACTTATTCCCGTCACACTTGACGATTATGTGTATGGCGACTGGGCACCAAAGAGACCAGATATCGCAGATCAAATAAGATCAAGAGTTATTATTAAACTAGAAATTGACAGTGATCAATTCGATAGTTCAATTGATAAATTAGCTAGAGTATTAAAGTCAAATGGCTAACAAAAATGCTGAACGGGATGCTTCGCACCCGTGAGCTTGGCGTTAGGCCCCCATAACAATATGGTAGGAACATATGAATTTACCTAAAACAATTCAATGCCAGTTTATTGCCAAAAGCTGGGCTGAATCGCCGTTCCATGAAATGGAAAATGCTGGGGCGCTTAGCCGCGCCAATATCATTAATACCATCTCCGGCGAGTTGGTGGCTGAAGGTATTCTTGAATATTTGCTGGCGTATCCAAACACACAAGGAACTGAAGTTCCTTTTATTGGCTATGAGCGAATTATTGGAAGCATTGGCTCCCTTAATGGCAGTTTCATAATAAAACATAATGGCATTTTCTCGCCCACAGCAGGTGTGAGTGGAAACATTGAAATTGTCAGCGGTAGTGGTACTAATGATTTTTCGAGCATTCGTGGCAAAGGCAAAATTACGGCCCAAACGGGTGAACACGGCGGCGAATATTTTCTTGAGCTTGAGCATGTAGCCTAACAAGGCGCTCACTGGGACCGCGTGCCGCGGCCCCTTAGTATGATCGTTAGCGACCACAAAGGACTTCATCACCGTGATAGTCGATGCTCCATCATCGCAAGACTTCTTTGACTCCGGGATCGAACCTATAGGGCCAAGTCTTGCATTTGACATGAATTAATCAAGCTACATTTAAGCTGCATTGCAAACCCCTGTAAATTTTATCTTATGTAAAAGACCTGACCGCGTTACTTCTTTTTAAACCTCAGAAACAAACCATTGGGCGCCTACATGTCAACCGAACACCATCACGCAACATCTGTGTCACTTCCTCAGGAGTCGGCGATTGCTAAAGCCTACGCATCGACGAATCTCGCAGATGCCTACTCGATCGAGCTTCCAGCCGGAGCGTCGAGCAATCCCGAACTGTTGGCGAGGTTCATCTTCGCTCACCAAGCGCCTTGGGTCGGCCGCCTCATGGCGGTTCGAGACGCGCTCGTAGCCGGTTTCGGCCTCAAAACAGCTAAGCATCTCGCATCACTGGATGCGGAAAGCGGAGCGGGCCGACTCAGCATCTTTAAGATCTACAGCACAAGTCCAACTGAAGTTGTTCTTGGAGAGGACGACAAGCACCTGGACTTCAGACTCTCTATTCTGTGTTCCGGCCAGTCGTTGCCGGGAGCTAAACGTCACGTAGTTCTGTCGACCGTTGTCCACTGCCACAATCGCTTAGGTCGTCTCTATATTTTTCTCATTGCCCCGTTTCATCGCTTAGTCGTTCAATCCAATCTTCGTAGTGCGGCACGGATCGGTTGGCCGTCGGAGGCGTAAGCCAAAGTCCAAATCATCATGCATGGCCAACTGGGGTCTAACCCTTCCATCGAGCGGACGTCTTTCAGCGAGCTTCGCCCGCTTCTAGCCGCCGCTCATGTCAAACGTTAGGGAGCCAAGTATGCTCGGTACCTGTCTCAAATTCATCACCACTCTTTTCCTTGTTGGGTTCGCTATGTCCGCTATTGCAGGAAACTTCTTTCCGCCTGAGTACAAGTCGTTTCCGTTCAAAGAAGGCGACCTTCTAAGCAGTCAAAGCCGCGACGGCAAATTCTCCGTTTCAAAAATTCTCAAGATTGATCGAGTCAAAGTCAAGAAGGGAGCATCGATCAACATCCAGGGCAAAGTGTTCGTTGCGCCAGAAGATGACTTCTTGTTGATAGTAAGTTGTGCGTACGGGAAACCCGAGTTTGCTTCACTTGAGGAAGCGAAGGCCGCAGCTAGGGCGGGAACTTGGCACATTTCAATTGCGCATGCCCCCAATCGCTCACCTGGCGCACAGGAAGGGCAAGTAGTTGTCAGTCATAAGGTCGTCGAGGAAAGCGAATTGACCGGTTACCGACAGTGGAAAGCTGCATTTGACCGAGAGGAAGCAGGTGTATTTTAAGCGGCGGCCCCCTAACCTATAGAACCTAATAGAACCTAATAGAACCTATAATAGAACCTAATAATAGAACCTAATAATAGAACCTATAATAGAACCTAATAGAACCTAGGGTCAGGTCTTGCATTTGACATGGATTAATCAATTTAAGCTGCTTTGCAAACCACTGTATATTTTATCTTATGTGAAATGTAAGACCTGACCCCGTGACTTCTTGCTCCGCGGGCAACCCGGTTGCAGGGCCAGGAACGCCAAAGCTTGCGGCAGAGTGGTGGCAGTGGGCAATGTCAACGGCCCGAGACGACAACCCTGTTGCAGATCTAACTGGTACGAACTGCTCAAAAAATCAACGTGGAAACACCTGGTTTCTGGCTGGTGGGTTTGGCTCATCAAAGATTCGCAGAACTTGTACCATTCCTGCGGGCAAGACCTTATTCTTTCCTCTGATCAATATGGTGTACATGCCAGCAAGGGGGGGTAAATCGATTTCATGCGAAGATACAAAAGCCGCTGCCGCGCTAAACAATGATACCGCTCTTGATCTGTTTGCCGAACTCGATGGCAATCCAGTTAGCAACCCCAAGCAATATCGTATCTCGTCCAAAACATGCTTTGATGCATTCGCCCGGCAACCTGCCTCAATGCAGCCATATAAGGCATTTCCATCGGCTACGGACGGGTTCTGGCTATTGTTAAAGCCCTTACCTACCGGCCAACATACTCTGAAATTTGGCGGCAAGTACAACCGAGAATCCGCTGGCTATGGCAGTATGGTTCAAGACATCGAATACGTGCTGCTTGTCCAGTAAGCACTAAATTTTTAACCGGGCAGACTTCTCTCGGCAAGCCGTGGCGCCTCTTATCTGCTGCGTTAGGAAAGATCAATGAATATCACCTCACTTCCGCTACATGATGCAGTGCTATCCGGCATCAACATCTGCTGGGAAGCGGATCGATGCGACTTCCGGGTTTCGCCGGTTGGTGGGGAGGCACACTTGCTTGTTTTTGAGAGCTTTACCAACCTGGCGCTTCCCAATAAAAAACACTGGGGAAGATCATGCTCCATCAACACTGTTCAAGAGAGCAAACCAGGAATATTCGAGGTTGAACTGCAGTCTGGTGACGTATTGCGTGTGGAAGCGCGCCACTGGTCATATCGGGCTGTGGCGGGAACATGATGGGCCTTGCCCTTTACGCAAAGGCTTGCTTTAGGCTTCCATTCATTCGAAAGCGAGTTAGCACATGAACTTGAACCGTACCAAAAACCTAATTCACGAAGGGGTTAACCGTGACAACCCAACGGAAAGCCTCATTCAGGTCCTGGAATCTACAATTGAGTTAATTTCCATCCCGGATAATGACTTTCTCTGGTCATCCTGGAGTAATGAACAAGAAGCAAAGCAAGAAATACTCAATTTAATCTCCATTATAAAAAATGGAGCATTGCCAGACAGAGTAAAAATCGCAGTTCTATTTGCCCCAACCGGGCCGCTGCAGGAGATTAGTCTCTGCAGCGGCTGGTCAGAGGCCTTCCTAAAAATTGCGGATAAATATGATGAAGTTGAAGCATTGCTCTGGCGAGGCTGCTAGCAATGCACTTAAATCAGCATTTTTTACGCAAGCAATAAAAAAGCCCCGATCATATTTCTACCGGGGCTTTATTGAAACGATGTGATGGCTATTTAATCTGCCAACGCTTCTTCTAATACCTCAATAAAGCGGGCGTTTTCTGCTGACAAGCCGATAGAAACACGCAAGGTGTTGGTCAGGCCGTATGGGGCTAATGGGCGGATAATTACGCCGCGCTGCAGCATAAATAGATTAAGCGCTGCTGCATCGCCACAATGAAAGGCGATGAAATTAGCTTGGCTTGGAATAAAACTCACACCTAATCGCACAAAGGCTGCCGTTAATTGGGCCATACCCTCGCTATTTACGCGCAGGGTTTCTTTTAAGAATTCTTCATCATCCAGCGCTGCTGTAGCTGCGGCTTGCGCAAGGCTATTAACATTAAACGGCTGGCGCACGCGGTTGATCATATCGGCCACTTCCGGTGAAGTGAGCGCCATACCCACGCGCAAACCAGCCAGACCGAAGGCTTTAGAGAAAGTACGCACCACGATTAGATTGGGGAAGTCTTTCAACCAAGCAATTGAATCAGGGCGCTTTTCCGGGGTAAAGAACTCGGTGTAGGCCTCATCCAGCACCACCAGTACATTTTTTGGGCAGTTTTGTAAGAACTCAAGCAAATCGCCCGGTCTAGCCATGGTGCCCGTTGGATTATTTGGGTTTGCAATCCAAACCACCTTGGTGCTTGGTTCAATCGCGGCCAGCATGGCGTCTAAATCGTGACCATAATCCAGCGCATTCACTTGAATGCCTTTTGCGCCAACGGCTTGAGTAGCCAGAGGATAAACAGCAAACGCATATTGCGAATAAACGGCCGAGTCACCCGCCGCTAAGAAAGCATGGGCAATTAAATCCAGTACATCGTTGGAGCCATTGCCTAAAATAATTTGTTCCGTTTTTACGCCATGTTTTTGAGCTATTTTGCTTTTTAAATCAAAACCATTGCCATCCGGATAACGGGCTAATTCGGCCAGTTCTTTTTCAATCGCCGCTCTGGCTTTGCTCCCCATACCGAGTGGATTTTCATTTGATGCCAATTTCACGATATGGTCAGGATTTAATCCCATTTCACGCGCCAATTCAGAAACCGGCTTGCCGGGCTGATAAGGTGCAATGGAGCGAACATATTCCGGGGCTAGATCTTGCAAACTCATTTGAAAATCCTTTTTGCTATCCGATGAATCGGGTATAGAGGAAACACCGCACACTGTAGCGCGATTGATTAATTAAACTGCAGCCTTAAACACCACCGATAAAGCAAATCCGGCGCAGATGCTTTCTAAATACGTAATATGCTAAGCTTTCCACCACTGACCTTCTATTGATCCCGGCATATTGGCCAGAATATCCAATAAATTGCGTGGATCGGCTGCAAGTTGCAATTTACTGTATTCTGCCGCCTCTAAAAAGCCCGCAGCCACCGTTTCTTCAAGGAATTTTGTGAGTAAATTGTAATAATTACCGGTATTAAGCAAGCCAACCGGCTTGCTGTGTAAGCCAATTTGCGACCAGGTGAGTATTTCAAACAACTCATCCAGCGTACCAAAGCCGCCCGGCATAGCAATAAAGCCCCCTGCCAGCTCGGCCATTTTGGCCTTACGGCTGTGCATTGAATCTACAATAACTAGCTCGGTACAGGCCTCTAAAGCCAGCTCGCGCACCGCCATAAACTCCGGGATCACTCCGATGACCTTGCCACCCGCATCCAGACACGCAGTGGCCACCTCACCCATCAAGCCAACATGTCCGCCGCCATAGACCAGCGTGATCTCGCGCTCAGCCAAAACCACACCCAGCTCCCGCGCCGCAGCAGTAAACTCAGGCTGAACGCCGTGCTTCGCACCACAAAAAACGGCAACTGATTTCATTTTTTACCCTTTTAATTTTCAACTTCACCACTGGGGCCCCCAATCCTATCAACTTAAGGGAATTTGTAGCTTAGGTTAGCAGTCTGCGTGCGCAGGTTTACCAAGTTCAGATATATCGCGTAACCCAACATTCTTTTGCACATAAATGTTGGGTTACGCTGGTTTATCCGCCCTACATGGCTAATAAACCAGCTAACCCAAGCTACAACACCATCAAACCCTGCGGGTTTTGCTTAAGTTGATAGGATTACTGGAGCCGCCTCTTGAAAAACATAAGAAACACAAAGCAAGTATTGCTTTTGGTTTTCTCTGTGAAACTCTGGGGCCGAAGTGCTCTCTGTGGTTCAAAATTTGGGTTTTATCCACCAAACAATTGCATGGCTGACAAAACAATGCCGCTCCCGTAAGAGCGGCATTACCTTTAGGGGCGAAAGATTTAAATCACCGCCACAGGGTAAGACCCCAACACCTTTACAAAAGCAGTTGTATCAGCCAGCTCGGCCAAGGCGGCTTGCAGCGCCGCGCCGCTCACATGCCCTTCTACATCCACAAAGAACACGTACTCCCACAGGCCCGCACGGCTAGGGCGGGATTCGAATTTATCCATTGATACGCCATTTCTGGCCAGAGGCTCAACCAGAGTATGCAGCGCGCCGGGGCGATTCGGTGCAGAGATCACCAAAGAGGTTTTATCCCGGCCGCTCGGGCCGACTTCCTGCATGCCCAGCACCAGAAAACGAGTGGTGTTGTTAGGCTCGTCTTCGATATTTTCAGCAAGGCGCAGCAAGGCGTAATTTTCTGCCGCTGCATCCCCAGCAATCGCCGCGGATGATTCATCAAGGCTGGCTAAACGTGCAGCTTCTGCATTACTGGAAACCGAGACCCGTTGCACTTCAACAGGCAGGTTTTTATTCAACCATTCATGGCATTGCGACAGGCTTTGCGCATGGGAGTACACGCGTTGCAAGCCCGCTTTGCCTTCCACCTTACGCAGCAAATGGTGATGAATGCGCAGCACTACTTCACCACAGATTTTTAAGGGTGTATTCACCATCAAATCCAGCGTGCGGCCCACAGCCCCTTCGGTCGAGTTTTCAACCGGCGCAACGACATAATCGGCGGTTTTGGCTTCTACCACCCGAAATGCTTCGTCAATTGAGCTACAGGCCATCGTATGCGCCGCATGGCCAAATTGTTTAATTGCTGCGGCCTGGCTAAACGTACCTTCAGGCCCCAGATAGGCAATCGTTAGAGGGCGTTCCAGAGCAAGGCAGGCCGACATAATTTCACGGAACAGCTTAGCCATGGTTTCACCGCTTAAAGGCCCGCGGTTTAAGGATTTTACCCTTGATAAAACCTGCGCTTCACGCTCGGGGCGATACACAATGCCGCTGCCTTTAATTTCACCAATCTTGCGAGCATGGCTGGCGCGCTGATTTAATAGCTGAATAATTTGTTCGTCGATGGCATCAATGGCATCACGATGTTGGCTTAATTGTTCTTCACTCATTGATTTCTCGAATTTAAATAGGCGGTGGGCTGCTCTGCACACGAAACGCTTAAGCGCAAACACAGCCACCAAACAGACACTTGATGAGGATAGATCAGGCCGTCGCAAATGCGGGTTTAAACCCCAACCCGATCAACTTAAGCGGAATATTTTTCGTAGGGCGGGTTTCACCCGCCCTACGAAGGCCAAACTTTCATCCTATTTAGCCGTGGCTTTTTGCAAAGGTACGCATATATTCACACAGCACACGCACGCCTTCGATGGGCATGGCGTTGTAAATCGATGCGCGCATGCCGCCTACAGAGCGATGACCTTTTAATTGCAACAGGCCTGCCGCCTTGGCCCCTGCCAAAAAATCATCGTCTAATTTTTCATTTTTCAAATTAAACGGCACATTCATACGCGAGCGGAAAGGCTTATCGACCGGGCAATGATAAAAGCCATTGGATGATTCAATGGTTTCATACAGCAGGGATGCTTTTTCGATATTTTTTTGCTCAATCGCCACTAAACCACCTTGATTGAGCAGCCATTTAAACACCAGCCCAGCCACATAAATACCAAAAGTAGGTGGCGTGTTGTACATCGACTCGGCATCGGCATGCACGCTGTAATCCATCATGGTTGGCGTGTTAACGCGCGATTTGCCAAGCAAATCTTCACGGATAATCGCGATACAAAGGCCAGACGGGCCGATATTTTTTTGTGCGCCCGCGTAAATCAGGCCAAATTTAGACACATCAACCGGCCGCGATAAAATCGTTGATGACATATCGCAAATCAGCGGCACTTCGCTCTTTGGGATATCCGCAAACTCAACGCCGCCAATAGTTTCATTGGCACAGTAATGTAGTAGCGACGCTTCTTTAGAGCGCTGCCATGTTGATTCGGCCGGCACATAGCTAAAGTTGCGATCTTCACTACTGGCAATCACATTCACTTTGGCAAAACGTTTCATTTCTTTAATGGCAATTTTGGACCAGTGGCCGGTGTTCACCACATCAATCGTGCCATGCTCAGGCAGCAAATTCAGCGGGATCATCGAGAAATGCAGATGCGCACCGCCTTGCAAAAACAACACTTTATAATTAGCCGGAATACCCAAAAGCTTTCTGAGATCCGCCTCGGCCTCATGGATAATCTGCGTAAATTCTTTACCGCGATGGCTCATTTCCATCACACACATGCCAGAGCCATGCCAATCAGTCAGCTCTTGCTGTACGGTCAGCAAGACTTCACGAGGCAATACAGCGGGGCCAGCAGAAAAATTGTAAATCTGAGTCATGGCGAGCTTATCCCTTAGGCAAGTAGAAAATGGGCGCGGGCAACCGCCACCGGCTTGCTGCGATCATCCTGCCAGGCGGTCATCAGCACATTGGCGACGCGCTTGCCCTGGCGAATAATCTCACACTGGCCGTACAACTCAACCGGACGACCCGTGCGTAAAAAATCGATAGAAAAATCAATAATCTTGGGCACGCTGCATATTTCTGATGCCCACATCACATGCAAAATAGCCGCGTTTTCTAAAAAACCGCCAATAACGCCGCCATGCAGCGCAGGCAAAATCGTATTGCCAATGTTGTGCGTGTGAAACGGCAAGAAAAACAAGGGCTGGCCATTTTCTTCGCGGCTTTGAATACCCAATAATTTGGCATAAGGCACGGCATCAATAGCAGTAGATAAGGAATCAAAGCTGGTAATCGGCGGGCTCATGCTGCCACCTCACGTGCGGAATTGCGCATAAAAGTACCCACGCTGTAAGCCACAGGATCATTAATATCATCCTGATATGCCGTGGCACGGGTAAAAGCAATTTGCTTAGTGAGTTTATAGCATTCTGCGGTGCAATAAATGGGGAAATCTGGCTTGGCTGGGCGAAGATAATCGAGGCGTAAATCCAAAGTAGCAATCGCCTCCAGCTCGGTCAGCATGGTGTAAATCGCCCCGGCACTGGTTGAATCAACCAAGGATGTCACTACTCCCCCATGAATCACCCGCGTTGCAGGATTGCCGATCAGCTCGTCTTTAAAGGGCAGGCAAACGGTCATGCTGCCGTAATGCGCTTCGCCAAATTTAAAGCCCAGCACCTGGCAATGCGGTAAGGTCATAAACCAATCTGAAATTTGCTTAAATAATACAGGTGATGCAACAGGCGCTACGCTCATAGACCATCCCTTTTTTTAAAGCACAGCCTTCGCGTTTTAAACAAACACCAGGCTGCGCATACTCCACACACAACACTGGCCTGTCGTGCAGGCCAGTGTTGTTATTTCGCGAAGAAACACTTACTCCGCAGCAGGCTCGTCACCCTCAACAGCATCACCCTCTACAGCGGGCGTATCACCCTCTGTAGAAGCCGCTTCTGCGGCAGGCACTTCGCCTTCAGCAAGTAACTCGTCATCTTCCAGCAGTTCGTCATCCGAATCCGTTTCACACACTTTTTCCAGACCTGACAAATGCTCGCCTTCATCCAGATTAATCAAGCGCACGCCTTGTGCAGCACGGCCTGTTTCACGGATTTCAGCGACTTTGGTACGAATCAGCACGCCGCCGGTGGTAATCAGCATCACGTCATCGGAATCTTCGACCAGCGTGGCCGCAACGAGCTTACCGTTACGATCGCCAGTATCAATTGCGATCACACCTTGCGTACCACGGCTAGTCAGGCGGTAATCGCCAACCGGCGTGCGTTTGCCATAACCGTTTTCGGTTGCCGCCAACACCTGCTGATCGTCGCGCTCGGCCACCAGCAAGGAGATCACTTTCTGACCTTCTTGCAGCATCATGCCGCGCACGCCCGTTGCCGTACGGCCCATGGCACGCACGTCACCTTCGTGGAAGCGAACTGATTTACCTGCGTCAGAGAACATCATGATCTGATCGCCACCATGCGTCAGCTCAACGCCAACGAGGTAGTCATCCATATCCAGACCAACCGCGATAATGCCTTTCTTCATCGGACGCGAGAAATGCACGAGTGAGGTCTTTTTCACTGTACCCATCGCCGTCGCCATAAAGACAAACTGATCTTCGGTAAATTCTTTCACTGGCAGAATCGCGCTGATCTTCTCGCCTTCTTGCAATGGCAAGAGGTTTACAATCGGCTTACCACGGCTATTACGACCGCCCTGTGGCACGTTATACACTTTCAACCAGTACACACGGCCATGCGATGAGAAGCACAAGACGTAATCATGAGTGTTGGCCACAAACAGCTTGTCGATGAAATCGTCTTCCTTGGTCGCAGCGGCTTGTTTACCACGGCCACCACGGCGTTGTGAGCGATATTCATCAGCTGGCGTGGCTTTCATATAACCACTATGCGTCAGCGTCACTACCATATCTTGCGGCGTGATCAGGTCTTCTAAGCTGAGATCTTCGCCATAGGCAATGATTTCAGACTTACGCACATCGCCAAATACAGTTTTAACTTCGTTCAGCTCGGTCACGATGATTTCGGAAACACGCTCTTCACGTGCCAAGATATCGAGTAAATCGAGGATCTTTTCCATTACATCGCGGTATTCGCTAACGATTTTGTCTTGCTCAAGGCCGGTCAGGCGCTGCAGACGTAGCTCAAGAATCGCCTGAGTCTGTACTTCAGACAGGCGATAGCCATCAGTCAGGCTAAAGCCAAACTCCATCCCCAAACCATCCGGGCGCGATGCGCTCACATCGGTACGACTGAGCATGTCTTCAACCAGTGCCGAGCGCCAAGTACGGCCCATCAGGCTGATTTTAGCTTCTGCCGGCGTTGGAGCCGCTTTAATCAAGGCGATGATTTCATCGACATTGGATAAAGCCACTGCCAAGCCTTCCAGAATATGGCCACGCTCGCGTGCTTTACGCAGCTCAAACACCGTACGACGAGTCACCACTTCACGGCGATGGCGCAAGAAGCATTCCAGCACCTGCTTGATATTCAATAGACGCGGCTGGCCATCGACCAGTGCCACCATATTGATACCAAAGCTGTCTTGCAGCTGAGTGTGCTTATAGAGATTATTAAGAATAACCTCAGCCACTTCGCTGCGTTTAAGCTCGATCACCACGCGCATACCGGATTTATCCGATTCATCACGGATTTCGGTAATGCCTTCGATGGTTTTCTCGCGAACCAGCTCGGCAATGCGCTCCAGAAGGCGCGCCTTGTTAACCTGGTAAGGCAGCTCATCGACGATGATGGCCTGCTTATCGCGGCTTACATCCTCAAAGTGAGTGCGCGCCCGCATAATCACACGGCCACGGCCGGTGCGATAACCTTCACGCACGCCGTGAATACCATAAATGATACCAGCGGTAGGGAAATCGGGCGCAGGGATGATGTCGATAATCTCATCGATGGTCAGCTCTGGATTAGCTAACAAAGCTAAACAGGCATCGATCACTTCAGTAAGATTATGCGGCGGGATATTGGTCGCCATCCCGACTGCGATCCCCGACGAGCCATTAATCAATAGATTAGGCACGCGAGTAGGCAGAACAGTGGGTTCGAGCTCTTTTTCGTCGTAGTTAGGTGTGAAATCGACCGTTTCTTTATCGATATCAGCCAGCAACTCGGAAGAGATTTTTTCTAAACGACATTCTGTATAACGATAGGCAGCAGCAGAATCACCATCGATCGAACCAAAGTTACCTTGGCCATCAATAAGTGGGTATCTCAGGGAGAAATCCTGCGCCATCCGCACCAAGGCCTCGTAGGCGGCGGTGTCGCCGTGCGGATGATACTTACCGAGCACGTCACCAATAACGCGGGCACACTTCACATAGGAGCGATTCCAGACATTATTGCTTTCATGCATTGCAAACAGAATGCGGCGGTGTACCGGCTTTAAGCCATCACGAACATCGGGCAAAGCGCGCCCTACAATTACACTCATCGCGTAATCGAGGTAGGAGCGTCGCATT
Source organism: Janthinobacterium sp. B9-8 (assembly GCF_000969645.2). Lineage (NCBI taxonomy): Bacteria > Pseudomonadati > Pseudomonadota > Betaproteobacteria > Burkholderiales > Oxalobacteraceae > Janthinobacterium > Janthinobacterium sp. B9-8. The sequence goes on along the minus strand of NZ_CP014222.1, from coordinate 976,409 downwards.
TCCTCTTCGAGACTTACCGGGATTGTTTCTTTGGCAAAGTTTTCGAGCATCTTAGATAGGGGCCGGGGCGTCATGTAATACGCACCACGCGTAAACAAGCAAATCAATTACGGTGGTGCCGTTGCAATGCCACAACACATTCGTTGCAGCACGCGCGTTCGATCCCTAAGTGTACCACGGGGGCGAAGATGCTCCAATTGGGCTACCCTCAACAGTGCCTCCCCACAACAGAATCAGCCTCTGCGGCAAAAATTACAGCCTTACTATTTGCCGCAAGCATTGTGAAACCATTAGAATGCAGCACGTGTATGGAAAAAAAGCCTTGACGGTTCCTCAGGCGAGGCTTATCCAGAACCTACAAGCAATATAAATATCAGCTTGCTAAATGATTTTCTAGGAGATAAAAACTATGCTGTCGATCAAGCAATCCCTGACACGCCTTGCCGTTGTAACTGCTTTAGGTGCAATGAGCACTGCTGCATTTGCTGGCGTTGAAGCTTACACACAAAACGCAAACACCCCAGGCACTGTTGTTAAAAACGGTATCGGCGAATGCTGGCGTACAGGTACTTGGACTAAAGAAGCTGCAACTGTTGAAGGTTGTGATGGTTACGTTAAGCCAGTAGCAAAAGTAGCTCCTGTTGTTGTAGCTCCTGTTGTTGCTCCAGTTGTTGCTGCTCCAGTGATCAACACTAAGCACTTCACACTGAAATCAGACGTTCTGTTTGACTTCAACAAAGCATCTCTGAAGCCAGCTGGTAAAGACGCTTTAGACAAGCTGTACGAAGAAGTTAAAATGATGGACCCTAAAGACGGTGAAGCACACGTAATTGGTTACACTGACCGTATCGGTTCAGACAAGTACAATCAGCCACTGTCAGAAAAACGCGCTAAATCTGTAGCTGACTACCTTGTTTCTAAGGGCGCTCCAGAAGGTAAAGTTAAGTTTGAAGGCCGTGGTAAAGCTGAGCCAGTTACTGGCGACACTTGCGGTAAGATCAAAAAACGCGCTAAGTTGATCGAATGTCTGTCTCCTGATCGTCGTGTTGAAATCGACATCAAAGGCACAAAAGAAGTGGTAACTCCAGCTAAGAAGTAATTTACTACTTCGCACAAAAAGCCCCGCCAGTGCGGGGCTTTTTTACTATTTACTCGGGAAATCCAATGCGCAAACTTGCTCTCATAATTTTAGTTGCGGTGACGAGCCAAACCACTTGGGCCGATGCAGTCAGCGATTTAAAAAACTATCTAAGCAGCACTCAGTCTTTACAAGCCAACTTCAAACAAACCGTCACCAGCCAGCAAGGCAAAATCCAGAATAGTAGCGGCACACTCTCCATTCAAAGACCGGGTTTATTTCGCTGGATTTATCAAAAGCCATTTGAGCAACTGATTATTGCCGACGGAAAACAGGTCTGGCTGTACGATCCTGACTTAAAACAGGCCACAGTTAAAGCCATGGGCAAGGCATTAGAAAGTAGCCCTGCTGCACTACTTGCGGGTAATAATCAATTTGAACGCAATTACACATTACGCCCGCTACCTAGCCGTGAAGGAATCGACTGGCTAGAGGCCACGCCCAAGCAAGCAGATCAATCTTTTAATTCGGTCAAACTAGGCTTTAGCCAAGGTCAGCTCATGCAAATGGAGCTACACGACAACTTTGGGCAAACCACGCGCATCTACTTTAGCGCACTCAAAATAAATCCTAAAATTGATGCTGGCCAATTCCGCTTTACCCCGCCTAAAGACGCGGATGTGATTCGTGAATAAACACTAAACAACTTAAAAATTACAACTCCCAATACGGACCCCTGCGTGAGTGATTTATTTGCAAAGCCCGGCCATATTCCCTTGGCCGAACAATTACGCCCCAAAACCATCGCCGAAGTCGTGGGCCAAAGGCATTTACTCGCCCCCGGCAAGCCATTAGCCGCCGCCATTTCAGGTGGCAAGCTACACTCTATGATTCTATGGGGGCCACCGGGGGTCGGCAAAACGACTCTTGCCCGCCTGCTTTCCAGCGCCTTTGATGTGGAATTTATTGCGCTTTCTGCCGTATTTTCTGGCGTAAAAGATATACGTACCGCGATGGAAGAAGCGGAAAACCATCGCAGCATGGGCCGACACACCCTGCTCTTTGTCGATGAAGTACACCGATTCAATAAAGCACAGCAGGATGCATTCTTACCCTTTGTTGAATCGGGGCTTGTCACTTTTATTGGTGCAACCACCGAAAATCCTTCTTTCGAAGTCAATTCTGCTCTGCTTTCCCGCGCCCAGGTTTACGTTTTAAATGCCTTATCAGAAACCGAGCTGACAGAACTCCTACAACGAGCCTGCCACGAGTGCCTGCCCGAGCTGACGTTTGAATCTTCCGCCATTGATACGCTCACCGGCTTTGCAGATGGTGATGCTAGACGCCTGCTTAATCTGATCGAACAATCGGCCACCGCCGCCTTGGCGGCCAAACGCACACACATTGATAGCGATTTTTTAAGCGAAACACTCACGCTCAATGCCCGCCGTTTTGACAAAGGCGGCGACTCATTTTACGACCAGATTTCTGCCTTGCATAAATCGGTGCGCGGCTCCAACCCCGATGGTGCACTCTACTGGCTGACCCGCATGCTGGATGGTGGCGCAGATGCCCGCTATTTATCCCGCCGCATTGTTCGCATGGCTTGGGAAGACATCGGCCTTGCCGACCCACGCGCCATGCAAATTTGCAATGATGCCGCCAGCACTTTTGAGCGTTTAGGCAGCCCCGAAGGCGAGCTGGCGCTGGCACAAGCGGTGATTTATCTTGCCATCGCGCCTAAATCCAATGCGGGCTATATGGCCTACAAAACCGCCAAAGCCTTTATCAGCAGCGACAAAAGCCGCGAAGTCCCTATACATTTACGCAATGCACCCACCAAACTCATGAAAGAGCTGGGCTATGGCAAACGCTACCGCTACGCCCACGACGAGCCAGAAGCCTATGCCGCAGGCGAAAGTTATTTACCCGAAGGTCTGGAAGGCATGCACTTTTACGAGCCAACCCCTCGCGGGCTAGAAGGGAAAATTACCGAAAAATTACGCCATCTTGCCGAGCTGGATGCGGCGTGGTTAAAACAGAATCAATAAACTCAGTCAAACCTTGCTCGTACAAAACCCAAATCTTGAACCACGGAGCGCACAGAGAACACGGAGTTTCACGGAGAAAACCAAGCCATTACATCAAAACAGCCAAGGCCTTGATCCATAAAAAATCAGCTATTGTTCGAACCACTCTGTTTTTCATAAAAAACAGGGGTTCACAACACTCATTTGGGGTTTCTCCTTTTTCTCGTTTTTGCCTTTCTCCATGCTCTCTGTGTCTACAGATTTAAGGTCTAGATTTAGCTTTATAGATTTGGCTTAAGATTTTAGGTTTTTAAGAGCTTGCCAGCCGTGTAAACTATCAACTATTCCGAAACAAAAAGACAACGATTATGCTCGATATCAACTTACTCCGTACCGACTTGGAAAACGTGGCTGCACGCCTTGCTAGCCGCAAGTTTATTCTTGATGTGAACGCGTTTTCTGCACTGGAAAACGAGCGCAAATCGCTGCAAACACGTACCCAAGACTTACAAGCCAAGCGCAATGCCAGCTCCAAGCTGATTGGTCAAGCCAAGGCGAAAGGCGAAGATGTATCGGTCATTATGTCCGATGTGGCCCATCTGGGTGAGGAGCTCAAAGCTGCCGAAACCGCGCTGGCTGTGCTGCAAGAAAAAATCAACGATATGTTGCTCTCTATGCCTAATCTGCCGCACGAATCTGTGCCCGTAGGTAAGGATGAAACCGAAAACGAAGAAGTGCTGCGCTGGGGCACTCCCCGCGTATTTGATTTTGAAATCAAAGATCACGTTGATCTAGGCGGCCCGCTGGGCCTTGACTTTGAAACCGGCACTAAATTATCTGGTGCACGCTTTACCGCGCTTCGTGGCGGCATTGCCCGCATGCACCGCGCATTAGCGCAATTTATGCTCAATACCCATACGCTCGAGCATGGCTACGAAGAGGTTTACACCCCGTATTTGGTGAACGCCGCCAGCATGATGGGCACAGGACAGCTGCCAAAATTTGAAGAAGATTTATTCAAAGTAAACCGCCCAGATGCCGAGCCACTCTATCTGATTCCTACGGCCGAAGTGCCAGTCACCAACTTTGTTCGCGACAGCATCGTGAAGCTTGAAGATTTGCCGATGAAGTTCACCGCTCATACCCCGTGTTTCCGCTCCGAAGCCGGTGCCTATGGCCGTGATGTGCGTGGCTTGATTCGTCAGCATCAATTTGAGAAAGTAGAGCTGGTGCAAATTGTTCACCCAGATGAATCGCTCAAAACATTAGAAATTCTAACCGGCCATGCTGAAGCCATCTTGCAAAAGCTGGAATTACCTTACCGGAAAGTGAACCTGTGCACGGGCGATATGGGCTTTGGCTCACAAAAAACCTATGACTTAGAAGTATGGCTACCCGCGCAAAACACTTACCGCGAGATATCCAGCTGCTCCAGCATGGGCGCCTTCCAAGCCCGCCGCATGCAAGCCCGCTTTAAGAATGAGCAAGGTAAAAACGAGCTTGTACACACCCTGAACGGCTCGGGCCTAGCCGTAGGCCGCACCTTGGTTGCCGTACTGGAAAACTACCAGAATGCAGATGGCAGCATCACCGTTCCTGCCGTATTGCGCCCTTATATGGGGGGATTGGAAGTATTGAAGTAAAAATATTTAGCACGTTCAAAAGCCGCTACCTTAGGTAGCGGCTTTTTTATTGCACCAGCAATCAAAAACAAAAATTACTTCAACCTTTCAAAAAAGTGCACATAAAGAATACCATTTGCTTTGAAATCGTATTCATTCCATTAAGTACAGCCCGATGTCAGCAGCAAGACGGGTTATAAAATCGATCTGACAACTGATAAAAAACAGCCTCCCCGCCTTCTAGATACACTCAATACAAATGGCTCCATCAGCCCTATCACACAGCGCCGCTGCCACGCCCTGCCCCTTTCTCATATAAACTACAGCACCACCTTACAATTTGGCTGAGCTATGCGCCCTGTTAGTGCCATCCGAGCTTCTTATGCTGCTGACAAAGCCGCCTTACACCAACGTTTTAACACCCCGAGTGAAGCCTTACCGCTCTTGGGTGAGCTGGCACAGCTGACAGATCGCACTTTAAGCGAACTATGGGGCAGGCATCAGTTTATTGACGAGGTGCTGCTGGTGGCCGTTGGGGGCTATGGGCGGGGGGAGTTATTCCCTTATTCTGATGTGGATTTATTGATTTTATTGCCCGATTTGCCCTCACCTGCGCTCTTAGAAAAGCTGGAAGTCTTTGTTGGCGAGCTGTGGGATATTGGCTTGGAAGTGGGGCATTCGGTCCGAACCACGGCCGACTGTATGCACGAGGCAGAGAAAGATATCACGGTGCAAACCACCATTTTAGAAGCGCGGCTCTTGGTGGGGGATCCTGAACGCTTTAAAGAATTTTATGACACAGTGCATCGCTATATCGATACCAAGGAATTCTTTGAAGCCAAATTATTAGAGCAGCAAGCACGTTATGGCCGCTTTCAAAACGCCACCTATAATCTTGAACCTAATATCAAAGAAGCTCCGGGTGGCCTGCGCGATTTGCATTTAATTGGCTGGATTGCCGCCAGCCAGGGTTTAGGGCGGGATTGGCACGCTTTGGCCCAGCTTAAAATGCTGACCGATGAAGAGATTATTAAGTTAGAAAACGCCGAGCGCGTATTACGTGCCTATCGCATTCAATTGCACTGGCGAGCCAGGCGCCGTGAAGACCGCATTCTTTTTGATTACCAACACACCCTCGCCAGCGATTTTAAATTTGAAGACAGCGAAAAAGGCTCAATACGCCTGCGGGCCAGTGAAGCCCTCATGGCCACCTATTACCGCTCTGCCCGTATTATTAGCCAACTCGCCCCTTTATTATTAGAAGCACTCAGGGCACGCATTTTTTCACAAATTGGTATTGGGATTCGCCCGATTAATGAATCATTTCAATTACGCGGTTCATCCTTAGAAATCACTGCGCCTGATGTGTTTCAACGCCAGCCTTCGGCCATATTAGAATTATTCTGGCAATTAGAGCGTTTAAGGGATGCCCGGGATATCAGCCCCGCCACGCTCAGGGCACTTTGGCATGCCCGATCCAGCATTGACGACGATTTCCGCAGTGATCCTGTTAATCAACAATTTTTTATTGATATTTTCCGCGAGCCGCGCGGCCTGACCCGCGTATTGCGCCGCATGAATCAATACGGCGTATTAGGCCGTTTTATTCCAGAGTTTGGGCAAATTGTGGGCCGTATGCAGCATGATTTATTTCATGTTTATACCGTGGATGAGCACACCCTGATGGTATTGCGCAATGTGCGGCGCTTTGCCGCCAATGCCTTTACCCACGAATACCCAATGTGCTCACGCCTGCTGGCCGAATTCGACCGGCCCGAAGTTTTATATCTGGCCGCGCTGTTTCACGATATTGGCAAGGGGCGTGGTGGCGATCATTCGGCGCTTGGTAAAGAAATCGCTGCCAGATGGTGCCAAAGCATGCCATTGCCTACTGAGGATGCCCAGTTGATTACCTGGCTGGTTGAGCATCACCTGACCATGTCGTCCGTAGCGCAAAAGCAAGACGTGTACGACCCTGAAACAATTCAAGCCTTTGCCACCTGGGTGGGGGATCAGCGCAAGCTCACCGCCATTTACCTGCTGACTGTTGCCGATATTCGCGGCACCAGCCCCAAGGTATGGAATGCGTGGAAAGCCAAATTGCTTGAAGATTTGTTTAAAGCCACCCAGCGCCTGTTAAGCAATACCAATAGCGACCGCTCCTGGCTAGAGGAAAGGCAAGATGAAGCGCTGCGGCTGATCCGCCTGCATGGTTTGCGCCAGGAAGCACATGAAGAATTCTGGAAAGTGCTCGATACCGTGTATTTTTTGCGCCATGACGCCAAAGAAATTGCTTGGCACACCCGCATGCTATTTTCTCGTGTCAATACACTTAAACCGATTGTGCGAGCTCGGCTTTCAGAATCAGGCGAAGGCTTGCAAGTGATGGTGTATAGCGTGGATAAAAATGATTTATTCGCACAAATTTGCAACTTCTTTGAACGCTCTGGCTATACCATTTTTGATGCGCATATTCATACCACGCAAAATGGCTATGCTCTGGATAGTTTCTATGTGTATATCCCTGACAATCGGGTAGAGAATTATCGCGATTTAATTGCTTATATTGAGTTTGAGCTTAGCCAGCAATTAGAAAAAGATCTGCCACTGGGCTCGGTGCATAAAACACGCATCTCACGCCAGCTTAAGCATTTCCCTATTCAGCCGCATGTGATGATTCGCCCGGATGAGCGTGGCAAATACCATGTTTTATCCATTGCGGCAGGCGACAGAACAGGGTTGTTATCAACAATTGCCCGTGTATTGGCAAATAACCGCATTGAAATTCAATCGGCAAAGATTATGACTTTAGGTGAGCGGGCAGAAGATAATTTCTTAATCAGCGGTAATTTACTCAAAGATCAACACGCCACAAGGGCATTAGAAGCCGAGCTATTACAGGCGATTCATGCACATTAAGTTTTACTAAAAAAAAGCAGCTACTAAAGCCCTGCCTGCGAATTAGTACGGCGCATTATATTTTTGCAGCAGGGTTTCGCATTGCTTCTGGCCACGCATAAAATCAAATGCTCCCATCGCATCATACAAAGGTTTAAGCTCACCAGCGGATGTACGGGCATGGTTTTTCTGCAAGCGGGAATGAACATCAAAAGCCAGCAAATCTGATCCACACAATAGCTTATGCAGCTCTTGTATATCTGCCAAATACTGTCTGGTATCCAGCGCCATTGCATTCATCTCTGTAGCCAGCGGCACTTGAGCTAATAATGGCCGAATGATACGGCTCGTGCTAACCACTGCATCCCTGAGCTGCTCGCTTAATTGGCTGTCCACCCCATATACATCCGCATTTTTCAGCATGTTTTCTGCATTTTTAGCCACGGCAGTCAGGTAGCTGGCCCCCACCGTTGCAGACAATCCTTTTAAGGTATGCATAAGCCGGCCTGCATCGAGTAGATTGCCCGCTTGCAATAACACATCTAGCTGCTTGGGTATATCGCTGACTTCTACCAAAAAAGACTGCAAAACCCGCTCATATAACGCCTTATTATTCCCCAAACGCTCAAGTGCTCCCGCTGTATCAAGCTCTTCTTTATCTGGCAGCGCTTCTGGGGAGATCATCGTATGGGCAGCCGGGGTCTCTTCCGCTGGCTGGCGGCTGGCTAGCCTCACCTGGCTCTGCACAACGTGGATAAGATGCATCAGATCAAAGGGCTTGCCGATATGATCATTCATGCCCGCTGCCAAGCATGCTTCCCGATCAGAATCCATCGCATTTGCCGTCATCGCAATCACCGGCAAGGTACTCAAGCCTAATCCGTGGCGAATAATATGCGTGGTGGTATAGCCATCCATCACCGGCATCTGCACATCCATTAACACCGCGTCAAAGGGGCGCTGGGCTTTGGTGATGACATCAATAGCTAATTGCCCATTCGCCGCCAGCTCAACCAAAGCGCCCTCTGCACTGAGTAATTCCTGTGCCACTTGCTGGTTCATTAAATTGTCTTCAACCACCAGTAAATGCAAACCCATCAAGCGACAAGGCTTCAGCCCTGCCGTTCTTGGCCTTGCGCGCAAATTACCCAAGCCTGCTCTGGCATCGGCCACGGCATCAAATAACATCGATGCCGTTACGGGCTTCACTAGAAAACAATTAACTGCAACTTGCTCTTCATTTGTTCTTTGGGAAAGGAGCTCCCGACCGTGGGTTGTCACCATCACAATAATGGGCGCATCTAATGCTGGCATTATATTTCGAATGCGTAAGCTGGTTTCCCAGCCATCAATATCTGGCATTTGCCAGTCAACAAAAATGGCCTGATAGCTCGCCTGTGCAGTACGAGCACGTGCTTCCACCATCGCCACCGCCTCCAGTCCCCCTTTTGCCACATCGACTTGCCAGCCCCAGGAACGCGCCATATCCACCATAATATTGCGGGCAGTGGCACTATCATCCACCACCAAAACCTTTAAATGAGCGAGTGATTCCCTCGCATCAGAGCGATCCACCTCCTTAGGCAGCTCATCCGCCACAGGCAGGCTCAAGGTAAAATGAAACATACTGCCTTGGCCTACAGCACTATCGAGCATCAGTTGCCCACCCATCATATCAACCAGCCGCTTACAAATAGATAAGCCCAGCCCCGTGCCTCCAAAGCGTCTTGTTGTAGACACTTCTGCCTGCGAAAAGCCATCAAAAATATGCAGCTGGTTTTCCTGTGCAATACCAATGCCGCTATCTCTCACCGAGATATATAAACGGGTATTCACACCCTCCTGTGCCAGCACCTTAAATTGAATGACGACTTCGCCTTTATCCGTGAATTTAATCGCATTTCCTGCCAGATTAATCAGCACCTGCCTCAAACGTAATGCATCGCCGATCAAGCCTTTAGGCATGGCCGGATCAATATCAAATAATACTTCCAGCGGTTTTGTACCTACATTAGCCGATAAAATCACCGACAGATCCCTTAACAACCTATCTAAGCGAAAAGGCTGTGGATCCAGCTCCATTTTACCGGCCTCGATTTTGGAGAAATCCAGAATATCGTTCAGCAAACCCAGCAATGATTGTGCCGCACCCTCGGTTTTGCTGGTGTAATCCAATTGGCGGGGGCTAAGGTCGGTATTTTGCAACAGCTTCAGCATGCCCAGAATGGCATTCATTGGCGTACGAATTTCATGGCTCATTGTGGCCAGAAACTGGCTTTTAGCCACAGTGGCGGCTTCTGCCGTAGCTTTGGCCGCCTGCAATGACAATTCATAATTTTTAATTTCAGTAATATCGGTACGTATTGCAATATATTGCTCAGGGATTCCATCTACGCCCAAAAGCGGCACGATAGTCGAATCCACCCAATAGTGCTGGCCATTTTTTCTGTGATTTTTAATTTCGCCATGCCACACTTGGCCGCTAGAAATAGTAGCCCAAAGCACAGCAAAAAATTCAGCCGAATGAAACCCTGAATTGATAATCCGATGATTTTTACCCAGCAACTCTTCTCTTGAATAGCCGGTAATTTGGCAAAATAAATTATTTGTATACAAAATAGTACCGCTCAGATCAGTAATACTGACAATCGCATGCTGATCAAGGGCAAACTTCTGATTACTCAGCTCGCTGTTTTGAGTAAACAAGCGAGCAGAAACCTGATTAAGCGCATTCCCCAGCGCTTGAATTTCCGTAGTCTCATTAGAAACATCCACTCTAGCTCCCAGCGAATGATCTAAATCAGTTGCAAATTGCGTTGCCCGCTGCAAAGCGCTAATTGGTGGGCGTAACAATAATTTCAGCAAACCCAGTGTTGCCAATATCGCCAGTACAATAATTAATAAAGCATGCATCCAAATGGTAATGGCGGCCTGATTGACACGATCTAATTTGTAACTCAGCCGCACCCAGCCCACAACAGTGCCCGCAGTAATTGGCTGCCAAACCGACATGACTTCAGATTGATCGGCACCATTTGCCGCAGACTGAGCTTGCGGCTCTCGCTGAAAAAAAGGCTGAGCCTCCTTAGGGACAAGTAATTTCGTATGACTAAACCGAGGCACCGCGCGGCCTTTCTCATGCGCCACTTCACTGAGCAGCTTCCCTTGTGCATCGCTGATCTGAACCAGCAACACAGCCGGCATTGCCGCTGTTTGCATAGAGATGGCTTCTATGCTGACCAAATCATCGACCAGTAAAAACTGAGCATTCACCGTCGCCAAGTTTTGCGCCAATGCCGCCATATTGGTCATGATGGTGGTGCGTAACAGATCTGTTTGTTTTTTTGCGGTGTATGCACCATAGCCCAATAAAGACACCACAAGGCACACCGACGTTAACAACAAAATCTGGCTGGCCAAACTGTGGGGAAAGGCCGCATATACTGCTTGCCACACTCTCGCTAAAGAAATAATGGGCTTAGGCGTGCTCATCTAGTTTTTCTCTGGCACATCATATTTTTGAAGTTTTAACGTTTCCAAAGGCAAATAATCTTTTTCATAAGCCGTCAGTACAGGGTCTGGAAAGCGAATATCTTTTAACAACGCACGCCCTGCCGCATCTTTTGCTAAAGCCAGAAATGCTTGGGATATCGCATCACGTACTTTTGAGGGCACGCGCGGATGGGCCACAATAGGATGCGAGGCTACTTCAGGCGTTTTGTAAATGATGCGCAGTTGCTCGCGAACTTCAGGCGTCTCATCATTAAAAGCAGAAACTACACTGCCCCCTGCGGCGACATCATTACGAGCCAAATGCCTGAATACATTAGGATGTGTGCCTAAGTAGCGCGGCGTAAATTTAAGCCCCTGCTTCTCTACAAGCAAAGCGCGTAAATAAAGCGAAGCACCAAACGCATTGGGCGCAGGAAACGCAATCGTTTGCCCGTTTAAATCATAAACCGATTTAAATACGCTTTCCCGCCTGACCAATAACACCCCCACCAAGGGCTGACTGTCCCGCAGCAGCGGTATATAGCCTTGCCTTGATTTAGTCATCACCACATGATAGGGATTCACATAGGCAAAGTCGGCCGTGCCTTTCATGAGCTCCGCCTCGAATTTAGCGAAAGAGGCCAGGAGCTTAAGCTCTAGCTCTATCCCTGTATCGCGTGAAATACGTTGCACAAGAGGTATCCACTCCTGATGCAATCGAGCAGGGCTAAACTGAGGAACCACCGAAATGGTGTACTTCACTGGCGAGCCCGCCCAGCTACTCGTCGTGAGCGTCAGCGCAACACAAAATCCCCCCAGGCCCTGCAGCAACAACGTATGCATTCCTATTCCTAATTCTAAAAGCAATACCAGCTAGTATCAGGATAGTGTGCAATTGATCGCATAGTCAGAAAGCGATCGATTATTTTCCGAAAGAAGGTGATCCACAAGCGCACTTTGAAAAAGAAAAACAAAGATTAAGCAAAACATCGCAAATGTATGCCAACGACGAAATATCAATACAAAAAACAGACCAAACAAAAAGGGAAATAAGTGCATAAAGGAAAATAGCTGAGTCGCGTAGACTCAAAAAACGTTACGCCATTTTTTGCCACCGACTTTTCATTAAATATGACTCCACATACTCGCGATTTATATCTCTGCCTTGGGCTTGCGCTGCTGGTCCACCTCAGTGTTTTTGTGCTTTATCCGGCAGCGCCCTTTTTAGCAGATAAGCCGCGAATGCAGGTTTTACTTCAAACAAAGGTGAACACACACAAAATGATCACTTCGCCAGAACAAGCTGCAAGCCCTCAGACGCCAGCCCGCGCGCCAAAAAATAATCGCCCAGCAGCACAAACCATCAGCCGCTCTTTGCCGCCAAGCGCCGCCCCCGAACCGATCATTGAGCTGCCCCCAATCAGCGATTTAGGCAACGCCATTGACAGCGTCATCACCCCCAAGCTTGATCTTTCTATCAAGCCTGAAGAAAGCCGCGAAAAGCAAAAACCACCCGGCTTAAACCCGCAGCCTGAAGCTGCACGCTCTAAAATGGCAAAATCTTTAGATAAGGCCGTCAAGCCCGATTGCAAAAATGCTTACTCAGCCATGGGGCCGCTCGCTGCCGTGCCTTTACTTTATGATGCGCTCACGGATACGGGTTGCGCATGGTGATTTCCTTCAAGATGCGAGCAAAACAGCGGCTAAGGGCTAAACCAGAGGAGGCCCTTACCCTATCAACTTAAGTAAAAATAACAGAAAGCGTGTTTTTCATAGGTGCAGTTTTCGCCGCGAAAGCGCTGTGCATACAAATATTCGCGACAATAGCCGCTCCTACGATACGTGCCTTTGAGTTGATCGAATTGGGATAGGTCGGCGGGGATGCTTTTGCGGGACGCTTACATTTGCTTAAACAAATGGGTAAAGCTACGGCTTACTTCCAGCTTTTCGCTTAAGCCATTCACCTTCACCAGTAAACGCCCACGAATATCCTTCACCACGCCTTCAATCGCCTTACTATTCACAAGCGTGGCGCGGTGAATTTGCCAGAATAGATCTGGATTTAATTCTTCTAATAAATCACGCACGGGTTTTCTGATTAATGCTTCGTAATTTTTAGTTTGCACCCGCGTATATTTTTCATCCGATTGAAAAAACAAGACCTCTTCAACCGGAATTAAACGTAATTCCTGCCCCATCGACGCCTGTATCCATTGCAGATATACCGGCTTATTGATGACCTGCTTAGCAATTTGGGCAATTAAAGCCTGCATATCATTAGGCGGGCTTGCTAAACGTTTTTTTAAACGCTCGACGGTTAAAGATAAGCGTTCAGGATCGGCAGGTTTTAATACATAATCAATTGCACCATGCTCAAAAGCCTCTACCGCATATTGATCATAAGCGGTTACAAAGACCACATGAGTGGATTGCGAAACGGCTTGTGCGGCTTCCAGTCCGGTAATACCGGGCATACGGATATCTAAAAATGCAAAATCAGGCTGATGCGCTAATGTCAGGTTAATCGCTTCTTCACCATTTTTGGCTTCGGCAATAATTTCTAATTCTGGCCATACTTGCGCCAAACGCAGCTTTAATTGATCACGCATTAAGCGTTCATCATCGGCAATCAGTGCAGTTGGCATTGCAAAACCTCAAAGAATTATACCGCTATTTATAAATAATTATGCAGCCAAAGTATAAGGCACTTCAATCGTAATACACACCCCTGAGGGTTGATTCTCTGTAATTGAAAACAAGCTATTTCCTTTATAAAGCAAGGCCAGCCGCTCACGAATGTTTTGCAAACCCAAACCCGTGCCACCGCTTTTTGCCATACCAAACCCTAAGCCATTATCAACCACGCTAATTCGCAATTTCTGATGCGCAATTTCTGCATGCACGCTCAGGCTGCCACCTTCTGTTTTTGGCTCTAACCCATGCTTAATTGCATTTTCAACCAAGGTTTGTAAAATCATGGGTGGAAAAGCGGCAGAACGCAGGCCTTCAGGAATATGGATATTAAACTCTAAACGCTCTTCCATCCGCATCTTTAAGAGTTCTAAATACGCCGCCACCATATCGGCTTCACGGCCCAGATGATTGCTTGTGGCATGGTCACGAATCTGCGGCAAAACCTGGCGTAAATACTGAATCAGGCTGCGCTGCATTGCTGAAGCACGCGGCGGATCGGTTTCAATTAAATATTCAACGGAAGCTAAAGTATTAAACAAGAAATGCGGCTCAATCTGCGCTTGCATCATTTGTATTTTAGCTTCTGCAACCTGCCTTAATAAAGATTCTCTTTCTGATTCTTTTTGTGCTTCTCTGGCTAGCGCTTCAGCGCGCTTTTTTCCCCCCATTAATACTTTAATGCCAAGCAGCATCAAAATAAAAATAAACACAAAATCATTGACCTCTAAATGAGTCACCATCAAAGGCTTTGGGCTTGATACCGTATCAAAATTACTGAGCACTTCATACACGGCGTCAGCAAGCTCGTCTTTGTCCTCTTGAGATAACTCACTGTATTGAATAACTTCTAATGCCCTAATTTTATCGTGTAAAACCTTAAGTTTTTCTGATTTTTTTTCAGCAGCATCATGTGGAAGAGAGGTTCCTGCTGCAGGAATTTCCGGCGGAGTGACAGGGTATTCTGCTTTTTTAACGCCATTAATGCCATCCTCAATCGCGCTTCCCAAAATAAGTAAGAAAATTACAAAAAATATAAACTTACCCCAGCTCAGTTGAATCACCCATACAGCCAGCCGGTCAAAAACTATTTTTGAAAATTCAAAAAGTTCATTAAGTTGTGCCTTGATTATTTCCAAATTTTTCTTCTTCATGCCCAGCCCATGGCTTGAGTTGATATAGCTAAACCGTTAATTACACCCCATAAGGCATAAAAGGATTGATTTTTTTTGCCACAATAAGCGATGGATAAGCGGCCTTAAAGAACAGCATATTTTCTTGCTCTGCCATTTGTGCCACACGCTCTGGCACACAATCTTTTTTGCCTATCACTTCAATTCTTGGCAATTTGATAATCTTTGCATCCGCAGCCACTATAGTTGATGCAGATTTAAGCAAATGAGTACGCTTAGCGACCACCTCTATTCTTGGCAATTTGATAATGGGCGTGTTTTTAGCGATTGCCGTGTTCGAAGCAACCATAACTGGTAAAGGTTTAAGTGCGTGAGTCCGTTTAGCTACCACTTCTATTCTTGGCAATTTAATAATCACTGGCGCTTTTTCAATCGGCGCTGCAAATACAGAGGTGGAGGCAATCAAAGCAATCGAGATTAATAAAGTTTTCATGACATTCTCTTGCAAAGTGGAAGTAATGCCACTTTAACCAAGCCATTTCTATCCTTAAACCGCCTTGCGATCAAATGCAAAAAGGAAGGATCAGACTGCAAAAAAACCATGCCAGAATGCGCAGCAAGCCGCCGGGAAATTCGCCCGCCCCACTCCTTAAGCTTTACTGCGCCTATTTAGCCTCACTCACCGCAGAAGCACCTTCATGCTTTTTGCGTGCTTTTTCAGCCGCCTGATAAGCAATGTAATAGCGACTGACACTCGATACATAATCCACCATTCCTTTGCTTACCGACTTTAAAGCCACTTTTTCTACATTTCCCAACCAGCGGTTGCGATCCAGCCCCTGTGCTGCAGCCTGATTACGCAATTGCTGCACCCGGCCCTCGCCCGCGTTATAAGCAGCAATCATAAAATACAACTGATCCTCATCATTAATACCGGGATTATTAAAAAAGTTGCGCAGATAACCCAGATAGCGAGCCGCCGCCGTAACATTGCCCTCTGCATCGTGCGGGTTTTTAACGCCCATATTGCGGGCGGTGCTTGGATTAATTTGCATCACACCGGTTGGGCCATTTTTTCGAACAACCGATTTTAAACCCGTTTCCTTTTGACCAATCGCAGCCAGCAGGAGCCAATCTAAATTATTAGCTGCGGCCACAATTTGAAAAACCGGTGCAAAAAAAGCCAGTTTATCTAAGGAGCTTAGTTTTTCTGCGCTTTGCACTTTGCCATCAGCCACTAAAAAGCGCCGTGTGGTGCTTACCGCCTTATCCAGCACACCGGTTTTTTCTGCAAAGCGATTCAACGTTGCTAATAAGCTGCTGTCTTCTTTACGTACGGCCCACGCGACAGAAACACGCTCATCGGCACAGCTGATTTTTTTTAATTTAGGTAGCGTTTTATCCCATAGGCCCAGCATAGTCTCACTCACCAAGGTCGTTTTATCTGCACCTTTATTGATTTCTGCCAGCAACATTTCGCTATTTACGCCCGGCGCAGCGTGCTCCACTTCAAATTCAAAAAAACCTGCTTTACGCCTTGCATCATTAAAATCACCCAATAAACGCTGGGCATAACCGCTGGCGGGAATACTTAACAGGTGTTTTTCTTCTTTATCTGCCCCTGCTACCGTACACCAGCGATCTTGCAAATAGGGCGCAGAGAAGGCCACGAGCTGCTTTGCGCCTTCAGTCACCGGCATCAGACCAGCGGCAATATCGCCACGACCCGATCTTAATCCGGGAATTAACTCACCCGCATCTACAGGAATAAATTGCAGGCGCAGCGGAGGCACACCCTTGCCCCGACCTTGATTTAAGAATTTTTCAAACTCGGTGAGCATGCTGTATTCCACACCGTACTGACGACCATTTTTAATAAAAAAGGTCGAAGGCCCCAGCGCCACAAGCACGCGCAGCCGCTCTGGCGGAGAATTCGCATCAAAATCTGTGCCCGCCGCAGCCAGCTGAGAAGGCTTTGCCAAGGTTGGATGCGTGCTTTTTGCACTGGCTACAGGCTTTGCCCAAAGCGGGCCTACCAGAAACAAACAGAGCATCAAGAATCGTATCATTCGCGGTTTCCGAGTTTGCTGTGCATCACGTGCGATAAGCGTTTGTTTTATGATCGCGTAATCCGTTTTTTAGTGCGAATCAGGGCATTATGCGATCAATATGGATGGCGATATCAAGGAATAACAAGGCAAAACCGGTGCAAAACAAACGCCAGCAGCGACTTATTCTAATGATAGAAAGCAATAGTTCCAACACTGCAGGTATCGGCTAAAGCCGTCAGGCCGTATAATCGCCACTAAGATTTTTCTTGGCAATATCATCACGCGCCGCCTGCCTGGCCGCAATAGGCAGAAACAGACACGCTAGATATGCCCTGTATATTAAACACTCAATAACAAGCAAAACCCCTGCTTCAAGGTATCAAATGCCCATTTTAATTGTAGAAAACGCTCACCTCGCCTACGGCCATGTCCCGCTCTTAGATGGAGCCAGCTTTATTCTTGAGCCAGGCGAGCGCGTTGGTCTGATCGGTCGCAATGGTGCGGGCAAGTCTTCCATGCTCAAAACGATCGCGGGCGTCACCAAGCTAGACGATGGCGTAATTCGCCTCGAAACCGGCGCAAAAATGGCTTTTGTTTCGCAAGAGCCGGTATTTGATATGGAGCACACCGTTTACGAGGCGGTGGCAGAGGGCTTGGGCGGCGTACGTCAAGTACTGATTGATTACCACGCAGCACTACTCACACTCGATGACAGCGAAGAAAGCCTGACGCGCCTGATGGATCTACAGCACGAGCTGGAATCCCAAGACGGCTGGCGACTCGACTCGCTAATTGCTTCGATTATGTCGCACCTTGATTTGCCGGCTGAAACAAAAATCGGCGCTTTGTCCGGCGGCTGGAAAAAACGCGTAGCACTGGCACGCGCGCTGGTTTCGGAGCCTCAGCTATTACTGCTTGATGAGCCAACCAACCACTTGGATGTCAGTGCCATTGAATGGCTGGAAGAGCTGCTTAAAAACTTTGCAGGCAGCGTGTTGTTTATTACCCACGACAGGCGCTTCCTGGACAATATCTCCACCCGCATTATTGAGCTGGATCGTGGCACTCTGACAAGCTTCCCCGGCAATTTCAAAGCCTATGAAGCAAAAAAACAAGAATTAATCGAGCAAGAAGAATTCACCAATAAGAAGTTCGATAAAGCATTAGCCCAAGAAGAAGTATGGATTCGCCAAGGAATTAAAGCCCGCCGCACCCGTAATGAAGGCCGTGTTCGCCGCCTAGAAGCCTTGCGCATCGAGCGCAGCCAGCGCCGTGAACGCGTGGGCAATGTTAGCTTTAATGTGGATGCAGGCGATAAATCCGGCAAGCTGGTCGCTGAGCTAGAAAACGTCACCAAAGGCTATAACGGCCGCACGTTAGTCGGCAACTACAGCACTCGCCTGATTCGTGGCGATCGTATTGGTCTGGTTGGCCCGAACGGCGCAGGCAAAACCACCTTATTAAAAATGATTCTGGGTGAATTACAGCCCGATAGCGGTGAGGTGAAGCTAGGCACCAATCTGCAAGTTGCTTACTTTGATCAATTCCGTGAGCAACTTGACGAAAACGCAACTGTCATCGATACCATCAGTCAGGGTAATGACTTTATCGAGATTGGCAATCAGCGTAAGCACGTAATCAGCTATCTTGAAGAATTCCTTTTTGCCCCAGCCCGCGCCCGCAGCCCGGTGAGCTCTTTATCCGGCGGCGAGCGCAACCGTTTGCTACTGGCACGTCTGTTTACCCGCCCTGCCAATGTGCTGGTATTGGATGAGCCGACCAACGATCTGGACATTGACACCTTAGAGCTACTCGAAGAATTACTGTCTGGCTATTCTGGCACAGTGTTCTTAGTGAGCCATGATCGTGCCTTCCTCGACAATGTAGTGACTCAGGTGATTGCATTTGAAGGCGATGGTGTCCTGATTGAAAACGCCGGTGGTTACGCAGACTGGATGGAAGCCAAAGCACGGATGGCCAGCAGCGCCCCCGCTGCACCGGCAGCTGCGCCCAAAGCCAACGTCTCAGCACCGGCAAAACAAGCCGAATCTGCTAAGGCTAAGAAAAAGCTTTCCTTTAATGACGCTCGCCTTTTAGAGCAATTACCTTTACAAATCAGTGCGCTTGAAGCAGAAAAAACCGATATCGAGCAACAATTGCTCGATGCCAGCATCTACCGTAATGGGCCAAAGCTCGCAAGGGAAATGCAGCTACGCATTGAAGAAATTGACACACTTGTACTAGAAAAGCTAAGCCGTTGGGAAGAACTGGACGCTAAGTCTTAAGACTGAGCCCTTTTTAAGTGCAGATTGCAAACACACTGAGTGCTTTGCAATCTGCGCCTAGCCTGATTACCACTGATTACGACGCCAAACTCCTAAGCTATGAACCGGTTTTTTACCCGATCACTGCGCCCTACGGGCTCGGCCTCTTCTCTCAAGCTGCTGCGTGGCGGCCTGATTCTGCTGTATGCCATCTTAGCAATCGTCACTGCCCTAGCCCTGGCCCTCATGTCGGTTTACGACTACCAGGCCACCATCAAAGAAGCAGAACGCAGTAGCCTATCCTTAGCTCGCTCTCTTGATGAGCACGCCGCACGCACTTTTGTGTCTGTTGAGCAATCCATGCAAAACATCGTGGAAAACCTCAATCAATTTGGGGGTGTTGATCAAGCAAATGAGTTACAAACCCACCAGGTTTTACAAGATAAAGTAAAGCTAACGCCTCAAGTGCGCGGCATCATTACCATCGATAGCAAGGGACTCATCCAGAGCCACGGCCTGGAGTACCCAACCCGCCGCGTTAATTTAGCGGATCGCAGTTATTTTCAGTATCACCGTCAATTTCAGGATTTCCGCCCGCTGATTGGCAATCCTCTGCTTAGCCGCACCGATGGTAAATGGCTTATCCCCGTTACCCAGCGCATCAAAAAAAACAAAGATGAGTTTGGCGGCGTCATTTTGGCCGGTGTAGAGCCGCAATATTTTCTGCAGTTTTATCGCTCGCTTAAATTAGCGGCAGGCAGCCATGTGCACTTACTACGCAGCGATGGGGTAATTTTGCTCAGCTACCCTTTTGACGAAAAGCAAATTGGCCGTAATTTACGCGATATTGATCCGCTCTTATTTGAGCAGCGCCGTCTGCAAGGCTCCAGCGTTTACCCAAGTACCGATAAAGACATCCAGCTGCTCACTGCATTTCATACCAGCCAAAGCGCGCTACCGCTGATTATTCTGATTTCAACCGATCGCAATACCCTGCTGCACCGCTTTACCAATGACCTCATCACGCGCGCTATTGCGGGCTTAAGTTTTGTACTGATTATTTCTTGCCTGCTTTACTTACTACTAAAACAAATACGGCGGGTCGAAGAGATTGAAGAGCGCCTGCATTTAACCCAGTTTACAGTGGATGAAGCCCCCGACATTATTCTATGGGCCAATATCTATGGCCAGATTTGCTATGCCAACCGCGCCACCTCAATCAGCACCGGCTATACCCCGGATGAGCTGCTTAAATTGCGTTTTTTTGATATTTTCCCGCAAATTGATCAGGCCCAGTGGCAAGGCTTCTGGGACACTCTTTCGGTAGAAAAACGGCTGCTCTTCACCACACATCAAATTAATTTCCAGCATGCGCAGCTGCCCGTTGAAATCACCTTCAGCCATATCACTTTTGCCGATGCGGCCTATCTTTGTGCCACCGTGCGTGATATTTCAGAGCAGCAAAACAGCGAACGGGAGCTACGCCGCCACCGTGATCATCTGCAAGATTTAGTCTTAGAGCGCACGGCTGAAATTCGCTCGGTGCTCGACGCCAGCCCGCTTGCCATCATGCTCTCAGTAAAAGGCACGATCCGCTTAGTCAACCCTGCTTTTGAAACGCTATTTGGCTATAGCACCGCCGAAATCACCGATATGCCAACCGATGTACTGCACGCTTCTGCACAGCACTTTACGGCTTATAACAAGCCCATTCGTGAAGCAATCAAAGACAAAGGCATCTTCCGCGGTGAAATGGAACTCTACCGCCGAGATACATCCAGCTTCTGGGCCATGGTTTACGCCAAAGAAATGGTAACCGGAGATCTGAGCAAGGGCTTAATTTGCGTGATTGAAGACGTCAGCGCAGCCAGAATCGCCGCGCAAGCACTCAGGCAATCAGAGCGGCTTAAGCGCACCATTATTGAAGGCACGGCAGACGGATTTATACTGATTGATAGTAAAAGCCGCATTGTTGATATCAACCAAGCCTTTTGCCATCATTTAGGCTTAAGCCGTGAAACACTCATTGGCCAGCAACCTGACCAGCTTTGGCCAGATCATGCCCGTGCGATTTTTCCAGATAATTTATCCAGCCAGCAAGTGCGCTCGAATCATGTAGGCGAGGTAACCCTCAGCTCTGCGGATGGCAAAACACGGCCATTTTTAGTCAACTCTGCCTGTATTTACGACGAGCATCAGCATTTAGAATACGCTTTTGCTTTTCTGACCAATATTTCCAAGCTGAAAGAAGTTGAACATCACTTACTGGAAGCCAAAGAAGCGGCGGAAGCCGCCAATATGGCCAAATCAATCTTTCTAGCCAATATGTCGCATGAATTACGCACCCCCATGCACGCCATCTTATCTTTTTCTGAGATTGGCCAATCAAAAGTCGGCAGCACTGATAACAGCAATTTAATTCGCTATTTTGAACGGATTCATTCCAGTGGCAATCGCCTGCTTATCTTGCTAAATGATCTTTTAGATATGTCGCGCCTTGAAGCCAATAAAATGCGCTACACCAAAATGATTTACGACCTAAGGCACATTGCTAAGCATGCCTCAAACGAGCTGGGTACACTACTTGCCAGCAAAAACATTCACTTTAGCCTGGATACTAAAACGCCCGCCCTGCTGCTCTACTTTGATAAAGCCCGAATTACCCAAGTAATTATTAATTTGCTCTCTAATGCCATTAAATTCAGCCCTGAAGGCAAAGAAATTAATATTCACTTTATCAAAGAAGCTCAATTAAGCGATGGCCGTGCCGCTATGGGATTAAGCGTCAGTGATCAAGGCCCCGGCATTCCGGAAGCCGAGCTTGATTTAATCTTCGATAAGTTTATTCAAAGCAGCCGCCTGCACGGCCATGCAAGCGGCACGGGTCTGGGGCTAGCCATTAGCCGCCAGATTATGACCGACCACGCTGGTGAGATTTACGCCCGCAATGCCGAAGGCGGCGGCGCCATCATCAGCATTCTGCTGCCTGTTGAGCCGCCGGAAAGAGCGTAGTAGCACATTCCCCTGCGCTATCAGGTAGCGCAAACGTCGCGATCCGTGCTTATCACCCGTAATTAACGTAAAATCGCTCTTTTGCTTTTTTGTAGCCCTTACAATGACTGATTTAGTACGCGAAGTAGGCCGTCGCCGCACCTTCGCCATTATCTCCCACCCTGATGCGGGGAAAACGACGCTCACCGAAAAGCTACTTTATTTCTCGGGAGCGATTCAAAACGCCGGTACGGTTAAAGGTAAAAAAGGCGGCAAGTTCGCCACGTCCGACTGGATGGATATCGAAAAACAACGGGGTATTTCGGTTGCATCCAGTGTGATGCAGTTTGATTACCGCGATCACGTTGTGAATCTGCTCGACACACCGGGCCACCAGGACTTCTCTGAAGACACTTACCGCGTACTCACTGCCGTAGACAGCGCCTTGATGGTGATTGATGCGGCTAAGGGTGTGGAAACGCAAACCATCAAGCTCTTGAATGTCTGCCGCCTGCGCAATACGCCGATTATTACGCTGATGAATAAGCTCGACCGCGAAGTACGTGATTCGCTTGAGCTATTAGACGAAGTAGAAAGCGTGCTGGAAATCCGCTGCGCACCGATTACCTGGCCGATCGGCATGGGTAAAACCTTCCGTGGCGTGTACAGCATCCTTACCGACACTGTACTGCTGTTTACCCCCGGCAAAGGCCCGCTAGATGAAGTGGAAGTCATTGAAGGCTTGAACAACCCGCGCCTCGATGAATTATTTCCGCTGGAAATCGAAAACACCCGTATGGAGCTAGAACTCGTACGCGGCGCTTCGCACCCCTTTGTGCTGGAAGAATTTTTATCGGGTGATTTAACGCCGGTCTTCTTTGGCTCGGCGATTAATAACTTCGGCATTCGTGAAATCTTAAACGCGCTGGTCGATTGGGCACCGTCCCCAGGCGAAGCGCATGCCACCGTGCGCACGATAAGTCCTACCGAAGAAAAATTCTCGGCCTTTGTATTTAAGATTCAAGCCAATATGGACCCCAAGCACCGCGACCGGATTGCTTTCTTGCGCGTGTGCTCAGGCGAATTTACCCGTGGCATGAAATTCAAGCATTTGCGACTTAACCGTGAAATTGCCGCCAACTCGGTAGTCACCTTTATGGCGCAAGGCCGCGAGCAAGTTGAAGAAGCTTACGCTGGCGATATTATCGGCCTGCCCAATCACGGCAATATTCAAATTGGCGACTCATTCTCTGAGGGCGAATTGCTGGCCTTTACCGGCATTCCTTACTTTGCCCCCGAGATGTTCCGTATTGTGCGCATCAAAAACCCACTGAAGATCAAGCAATTGCATAAGGGCTTGCAACAGCTGGGTGAAGAAGGTGCAGTGCAGGTATTTAAGCCGCTCAATGGCTCGGATCTGATCTTGGGTGCGGTGGGGGTGTTGCAATTTGAAGTCGTTGCTTCCCGCCTTGCCAATGAATATGGCGTAGAAGCAGTATTTGAATCCACCACCATTTTCACCGCACGTTGGGTGAGCTGTGATGATGCAAAAATACTGGAAGATTTTGAAGATCAGCTGGTCAACAATCTGGGGCGGGACGCCGCAAACAGCCTAGCTTACCTCGCAACAAGCCGAGTGAACTTGCAGCTCACTCAGGAGCGCTGGCCTAAAATTGTGTTTCATGCAACCAGAGAACACGCAGTTACCTTGTAAATATTCAACCCAACAGCGCCACAATATGGCGCTGTTTTTTTTTGCTTTTTATGCTCCACTTTCCCCGAACAAAAGTAGTCAACTATATACAAGCTACAAAACCAAGAAGTTGATTTATATTAAGTTTTTGCTTCAAACATCGGACTAGGATGAATGCATTGGAAACGACAAAATCGCTTTCAAACAGATCAAACTTAAAGCGTGTCCTTATAAGACATGCACGGCAACAGGGTCTTGAGGCCTATAGGAGCATCAGCTATGAACGCACCAGAAAATCATCTGCAACTTGACGCTTGGCGTGGATTTAAAACAGGCGAGTGGCAAGATAAAGTAGACACTCGTGGTTTTATCCAACTCAACTACACGCCTTACTTGGATGATGATAGCTTCCTTGCTGGCCCGACAGAACGCACCACTCAACTTTGGACCGAGCTATCTGCTCAGCTTAAAGAAGAGCGTAAACGTGGCGTATTAGAAGTATCTACCCATGTTGGCGCATCGATTACTGCGCACGGCCCTGGCTATATTAATAAAGATTTAGAAACCATCGTCGGCGTTCAAACCGACAAACCACTGCGTCGCGCCATTATGCCGAACGGCGGTTTACGCATGGTGCAAAACGGCCTTGAAGCCTACCACTTTGAAATGAACCCAGAAATTGTAGATATCTTTACCAAATATCGTAAAGATCACAATATGGGTGTGTTTGATGCTTACACACCAGAAATTATGGCTTGCCGTAGCTCAGGTGTGATTACCGGTTTACCAGATTCATACGGCCGTGGTCGTATTATTGGTGACTATCGTCGTGTCGCACTTTACGGCGTTGATTTCCTGATCGTTGACAAAAAACGCGAAAAAACCGAACTCAATGATGTTCCGTTTACTGAATCAGTGATCCGTCTGCGTGAAGAATTGTCCGAGCAAATCAAAGCGCTGGGCGAACTCAAGCAAATGGCTAAGTCTTACGGCTTTGATATTTCCAAGCCAGCCACTACTGCACAAGAAGCCATCCAATGGCTGTACTTTGGCTACCTTGCTGCAACAAAAGAGCAAAATGGCGCGGCGATGTCGATTGGCCGTACTTCAACCTTCCTTGACGTGTATATCCAACGCGATTTGGACGAAGGCCGTATTAACGAATCACAAGCCCAAGAATTGATTGACCATATGGTCATGAAATTGCGCATTATTCGCTTCTTGCGCACACCAGAATACGATGATTTATTCTCTGGCGACCCAACATGGGTCACAGAATCGATCGGTGGTACAGGTCTTGACGGCCGCACACTGGTGACTAAATCTAGCTTCCGTGTTCTGCACACCCTGTACAACCTTGGACCGGCTCCAGAGCCTAATTTGACTGTATTGTGGTCGACTTCTTTCCCGCAAGGCTTTAAAGAATTCTGCGCGAAAGTTTCGATTGATACCTCAGCCATCCAGTACGAAAACGATGACTTGATGAACCCAAAATGGGGTGACGATTACGCCATCGCATGTTGTGTTTCAGCCATGGCGGTCGGTAAGCAAATGCAATTCTTTGGCGCACGGGTCAACCTTGCCAAAGCCATGCTCTATGCGATCAACGGTGGTGTGGACGAAAAAACCGGCAAAGTAGTGGCCAATGGTTTTGAACCACTCAAAGGCGATGTGCTCAATTACGATGAAGTGATGGCTAAATACGATGTGATGCTAGATTGGTTGGCAAAAACATACGTGACTGCGCTGAACTCCATCCATTATATGCACGATAAGTACTCGTACGAACGCATCGAAATGGCGCTGCATGATCGCGATATTCTGCGCACCATGGCTTGCGGTATTGCGGGTCTGGCAGTTGCTGCCGATTCACTTTCAGCCATCAAACACGCAAAAGTGTCTGTGATCCGTAACGAAAAAGGCATTGCTGTCGATTACAAAATCGAAGGCGATTACCCTGCTTACGGTAACAACGATGATCGCGTGGATGATATTGCAGTGTGGCTAACAGAAACATTCATGAATAAGATCAAGGCTCAGCCTGTGTTCTATCGTGACTCGATGCCTACTCAATCGGTACTGACTATTACCTCTAATGTGGTTTACGGCAAAAAGACAGGTAACACCCCAGACGGCCGTCGCTCAGGCACTCCGTTCTCTCCAGGTGCTAACCCAATGAATGGCCGTGACACCAATGGCTTTATCGCTGCGGGCTTCTCTGTATCGAAGATCCCTTACGAAGCCGCTTTGGATGGTGTGTCTTGGACTGCATCCATGACCCCTGACGCACTGGGCCACAACGCAGCAGATCGCGTTAAAACCCTAGCTGCTTCTATCGATGGCCTGTTTGGGCCACACGGCGAAGAATGCTCTACTTGCTTAGATAAAGATGCCGTTGATGAAACGATGGATCAACTCTTCCATCTAAACATGAATGTATTGAACCGTGACACCCTGCTCGACGCGATGGAGCACCCAGAAAACTACCCACAACTGACCGTGCGTGTTTCTGGTTATGCAGTGAACTTTGTGAAGTTGACTCGCGAACAGCAAATGGACGTGATCAGCCGCACCTTCCACGGCAAGTGTTAAGAAGCATCGTTTAGCTTTTAGTAGATTGGTCAGCCCACAGCTGGCCAATCAAGCTAAAACTTACAGAGCACACTCACCCAAGGAGCAGCCCATGGCACAACTATTTCACCTCAATATGAATGTGTTAAACCGAGACACCTTGGTTGACGCAATGGAAAACCCAGACAACTACCCACAGCTCACCGTGCGTGTTTCTGGCTATGCCGTTAATTTCGTCAAGCTCACCCGTGAGCAGCAAATGGATGTGATTAGCCGCACCTTCCACGAAAAAACGTAAGCTTGTTGTGCAGTAGTACAAAAGAAAAGTAGAACTACCCAAAACGGATCATTAAGCGCAGGCTTAATGATCCGTTTTAACGTAAAAAAACACGGCTAATTGAATAGCGCTAAACCTTGAACCCACAATGCAATTACAAAAAAATTAAAATAATCACTGGAAAAAAACATGAAACCCAATAAACCTCTGGGCGAAATCATCCCGATCTCTTTTGATACCGAGCACCACCAACAAGGCTTTGTGCATTCAATAGAAACCGGTGCGGCCGTCGATGGCCCCGGCATGCGCTTTGCGCTTTTTGTAAGTGGCTGTCAGTTCCGCTGCCTCTATTGCCATAACCCTGATACGTGGAAGCTACATAACGGCAAAAGCTATACCATTGAAGCGGTGATGAGCGAGCTTAAAAAATATGCCAGCTTTTTGCGTATCGCAGGCGGACTCACGATTTCTGGCGGCGAGCCTTTGATGCAAGCGCACTTTGTAGGCGAAATTTTCCGCCGCGCCAAGCAAGATCTCAAGCTGCATACCGCTCTCGACACCCAAGGCTTTTTAGCTGCCCACCTCGATGACGCATGGTTTGACAATGTGGATTTAGTGCTGCTCGACATCAAGCACAGTGATCCAGTCAAATACGAAGCCCTTACCAGCAAACCATTGCAACCCACGCTCGACTTTGCCGAACGCTTACAAAAAATGGGCAAGCCGGTTTGGGTTCGTTATGTACTGATACCCGGCATCAGCGACGACTTTAGCGATGTAGAAAAACTAGCCGATTATCTAAAGCCCATGAAAAACATCGAACGCGTTGAAGTGCTGCCCTTCCATAAAATGGGCGAAAACAAATGGGCCGAGCTGGGCATGAAGTACGAGCTGACCGACACCCAAAGCCCAAGCATGGAGCTGGTCGAGCGGGTGCGTGAACAATTCCGCCAACGAGGCTTGTTTACCTGTTAACGGATACCCCTGCAACAAAACCCAAATCCTGAACTACGGAGGACACAGAGTTTCACGGAGAAAAGCCGTAATGTAGGGTGGGCACACCTTTGTGCCCACGCCATCATTCACAAGAAATAACACTCATTTCACGCTAAAGAAAACCAGTACGACCTCCATATTTACCCCATCCGCAAGCAAATACAATCATCTAAGCATGCTAAACTAGCCGCCTTTCTCGCCCTGTTAGATTTCGCCCCTCATGTATGAACTTCTGATCGGCCTGCGCTATACGCGTGCCAGCCGTCGTAATGGCTTTATCTCGTTTATTTCTCTTGTTTCTGTGATCGGCATTGCGCTCGGCGTAGCGGCGCTGATTATTGTGCTATCCGTGATGAATGGCTTTCAGGAAGAAGTGCGTAATCGCATTCTTGGCATGGCCGCGCATGTGCAAATCAGCGGCGTCAGCAATCAGTTGACAGACTGGCAATCTGCCGCCAATACCGCCAAAAAGAACCCACATGTGCTGGCCACTGCGCCCTATGTGCTAGGGCAAGGCCTATTAACCAATGGGGGCGAGCAAGTGAAAGGCGTACTGATTCGCGGAATTGACCCCCAGCAGGAAGCCGCCGTGAATGAGGTTGCGGGCAAGCTGGTCAGTGGCGAGCTCCAGTCTTTACGCGCGGATCAATTTGGCGTGATCCTCGGCATTTCCCTTGCCAACGAGCTGGGTGTTCGCACCGGTGATCGTGTCACCCTGATTACACCACAAGGCCAGGTCACCATTGCGGGGTTTACCCCAAGGTATAAGCAATTCACCGTCACCGGTATATTTAAAGCCGATTACGCACCTTACGATGCGGGTGTGGCCATGATTCATCTGAGTGACGCGCAAAAATTATTCCGAACGGGGGATGCCGTTTCCGGCCTGAGGCTAAAGCTGGATGATCTAAATCTGGCCCGCCGTGTGGCTCGCGAGTTAAATCAAGAAATGCCCAATTTATTGATCGGCGATTGGACACAAGAAAACCCCACTTATTTCCGTGCCGTTGAAATCGAAAAACGCATGATGTTTATCATTCTGACACTGATTGTAGCGGTAGCCGCGTTTAATCTGGTTTCTACGCTAGTCATGGTCGTCACTGACAAGCAAGCTGATATCGCCATTTTGCGTACCCTAGGCGCGGCCCCCAGCTCGATCATGAAAATATTTGTGATTCAAGGCGCTTTATCTGGCTTGATCGGCACTGGCTCTGGCGTACTGGCCGGTGTGTTTATTTCTAAAAATCTGGATGTGATTGTGCCATTTATTGAACGCATGCTAGGCACGACTATTTTGTCTCCGGATGTTTATCTGATTTCCGAACTACCATCGCGCGTGCTATGGAGTGATGTCAGCAGCATCGGTAGTATTTCGCTGGTGCTTGCACTTGTTGCTACCCTCTACCCTAGCTGGCGTGCCTCTCGCGTCAACCCAGCCGAGGCTTTACGTTATGAGTAATACCGATCAAGCGCCTGTACTCGCGGCGCAAAATTTAAGCAAAAGCTACAAAACCGGCAAGCTGGAAACCCAGGTACTGGCGCATATTGATTTTGAATTGCATCGCGGTGAAACGGTAGCAATTGTGGGCGCATCTGGCTCTGGTAAATCAACACTGCTGCACTGCCTTGGCGCGCTCGATGCGCCCAGCAGCGGGCAAATACAGCTCATGGGAAAAGATCCGCTGGCTCTAAATGAAACCGAGCGCGGCCTGATGCGCAATCTGCATCTGGGCTTTGTTTATCAGTTCCATCATTTATTGCCCGAATTTACTGCTGCAGAAAACGTCGCCATGCCGCTTCTTATCCGCCGCATGGATAAAGCCAGCGCCATGAAAGAAGCCGAAGCGATCCTCGCCCGGGTTGGCCTCGCTGATCGCAGCCACCATAAACCAAGCGAATTATCCGGCGGCGAGCGCCAGCGCACCGCCATCGCCCGCGCGCTGGTCACTCGCCCTGCCTGCGTATTAGCCGATGAGCCAACAGGCAATCTGGACCGCGAAACGGCCAGTGGCGTGTTTGAATTAATGCTGGAATTAGCCAAGGAATCAGGCACAGGCTTTGTGATTGTGACGCACGACCCAGAGCTTGCCGCCAAATGTGGGCGCATGCTCAGATTATCTAAAACCGGTCTAGCTGCGAGCTAAATATCTACTGCGCCATCCTTGCCATTTAAACCACGCAAGCCCAATGCACCCACGGGCTTGCTTAAAGTGGCGAGGATAAGCACCTTCCTCTGCAATCTTCCTCATAATCAAGCCAAGCTAAAGCGTGCTATACCGTCATTGAAGATTTAAATGATAGTCGCAGCTAGGTAGTCTATGAAACGGCCAGAATCTTACTTTTCTCTATCAATTTGCATGCTCAAGCAAGTCCTCGCGCTGCTTGTTTTTTGCAGCGTCAGCACTTTAGCCTATGGGCTCACGATATATACCGAGAATTGGCCGCCCGTCAATTACATGGCAGACAATAAAGTCGCTGGAATGGCTGTTGAAATAGTACAGGCATTACAAAGCAAGCTAGGAAATAAAGACCCTATTCAGCTGGTGCCTTGGGTGCGAGGCTACAAGGCGCTGCTTGAGGGGCCTGATGTGATGCTGTTTAGCTTGGGGCGCTCCAGCGAGCGTGAGAAGTTAATGATTATGCTTGGCCCCATTGCCATCAGCAGCACCAATGTCTACACCCGTAAAGGCAACTCAGCACGCTTATTGGCCTTGGGCGACACCATCTACACCCTACCCATTGGCACCTATCGTGGCAGCATCTTTGTGGATACCGCCGCAAAAAAAGGCTTTACTCGGATAGACTTAGCCGCCACCCCGCAAATGACTGCAGCCAAGCTCATGGGCAAACGATTTGATCTCTGGATCGATGGCAGCGTAGCCGTTCCTGCTATTTTGAAAGAAATTGGCCACTCAGCCGATGAAGTCGAAAAAGTCATGACACTGGATAGCTTAGAGCTCTATTTAGCGTTTTCTAGCCAAACGTCTGCCCGCACTATTAAAGACTGGGAAGAAGCGCTGATTTGGCTCAAAAAAGAAGGCCACTTTCAGAAAATACACCGAAAATGGCTCCCCAATGAAGCGCCGCCCATGGAAGTGAATGTATTAAGGCCTCAGCAAGATCGACCGCCCTCATACCCTTAGTGCCTGCCCTCAGCAACTCCGTCCCTGATAAAACGTTCAGAAAAACGCCCGCCCCCTCACTTCACATCGCTCTTTGCTAATGGCTTATTGGCACTCATACCCCACAGAA